>JAZULS010000001.1:0-26110 GCA_045603205.1 Eubacteriales bacterium
TCCTAAAGAACGAAATCGTCGGAGAAGAAGTAGAAATCAATGGGATGTACGGTCTTGCAATCGGGAACCATATTGCGTGGGCTGATCCAGAAACCCATGTAGTTTATCACCTTACCTCTGAGGATGTAATTGGCGAAGAGCTGCTCAAGGTTGCCCAGAGCATTATTGAGAATCAGTAAGTGAAAGTTTAGGTGGCGTAACCCAATCAAGGGCTACGCCGGCTAAATTTTCTTATCAGGGTTTAGATGGAAGGATTATCAGTTAACTAAATTGGATTTAGCGAATTGATTATATTCTATAGATTTTGGTTGCTTTCTTATATGTGTTTGTTTCGATGACAAAATCACCATATTCAATTTGCTGATTGTTGTCGGAACCGAACATAACAAAATATCTGCTTATGATGTAATTTTTATAGAAGACTGCATTGTATACATTTACACCTAAAAGGTTGCAAGATGTGTCTGTAACAAGGATATTTTTCTCTATTGCTTTACAAATGATTGCTCTTGCCTTTGCATTGTAACTATCCAGCAAATCCTTCATACTGTATTCGGGAACATACTTTTTTCCTTCAACATCATTTATGATTGCTTCTGCAAAAGTAAGGGACGAGAAACCATCTTCAAAAGCAATATTATTCTCTGTCATAACATACAGCATCAATGCACCAATATCATAGCAAATTATTCTTATGGGGAGCAAGTTGCTTGGGTTGATGATTCTTTCTCTCATTGCCGAAAGAGCCTTTTCAAACAACTCGGCAGACAGTTGTTTTAAGCATTGAAGCTCTACAAAGTTGGCGGTTCCCTCAATTTGTTCAATACTGGATTCATAACGATAGGCATAACGGAAAGTGTCAAAACGATATTTCCTTATTTGCAGGAACTCCCCAAACAATTCTTTATCGAATTGCGTTGACATATGGTAGAGTAAGTGGTTTTCCTTTTGCTTGAGATTCAAATTATCTTCTTCGTATTTGTAGTTGTACAATGCGTCCAATTCATCAGGAAATCGACTATCATTATGCATCATTTGAAATCCGTGAAACATTTCATGGATAATTTTTGAAGTCAGCACAATCGGATTCATTTCTTCTTGCACATTCCAAATAGCTATCCATTCTCCATTGTATACAATGGATGTATTGGCAAGGAACACATCTGTCTTTTCGATATATGCTCCATCGAAAAAGCATTCATTACCTGAATATAATGCAAATTTTAAGGATTCAAAGCCTCGCCAGAGTTTTGAAAAGTCTACTGTGTCTATATAGCTTTTAACTTCATAATATAGTTTCTTTAAGTCCATACAACTCACCTTCTCAGAATCGTCCGCCAAATTCTTATTTGGTACAATATAAGAGTAGAAACTCAATGCAAAAAGCATTGCAAAACTACTCTTATTTTTATACAATAAAGAGGAAAGGTCCGGCGTAATTCTTATTGGATTAACACATCCGATCGATAAACTGTCGACCGCCTCTTATTGTATGCATTCGAGTAAACAGGTTGAAGCATAGCCTTCGTGTAACGAGCCAAAATGAGTGTCAATAAGAGTAAGTGGTTCTACCTTTCAATTATTTTATCAAGGAGGAATACTCTATGATCAGCGTAGGTATTGACGTCTCAAAGGACAAAAGCACGGTATGTATGCTACGACCATATGGTGAAGTTGTAGAAGCTTCGTACAACATTGACCACACCGAACAAGCCTTAAATACTCTAATTGAGCGTATCAAGTCGTTCGATGAAGATGTAAAGGTTGTACTTGAAGCTACCGGCGGCTATCATCAAGTTGTTGTCGCTAAACTGCTTACATCAAATATTTTTACTGTTGTTGTAAATCCCTACATCATGAAAAAATATTGTGCAGCAACTTTAAGAAAGGCTAAAACAGACAAAATTGACTCTATCCGAATTGCAAATTATGGCATAGACCATTGGTTTTCTATGACCGCATATTGTCCACCCGATGAGATCTACAAAGAACTCAAACTACTGGGAAGACAATATGAACAGTATGTACGATTAAAAGTAAGCTGTAAGATACAACTTGCAAACCTGCTTGACGGTGTTATGCCGGGAATCAAGAGCATACTGCAAGGAACCGTTCCGGCGTACAGTACAAAGGATAAACTCTGCGACTTTGTAGAAAAGTATTGGCATTATGACAATATCAAAAAAATGAGCGAAAAACAGTTTCTTTCAGACTATGAAAAATGGACTAAAAGAAAAGGATATCGTTACAACGAAAGTCAAGCGATAGCGATATATCAGCTTTCGAAGAACAATATCCCAACTCTTAAATCCAGTACCCCATCGACCAAAATGTTGGTACTGCAAGCGGTAAAATCGGTCAGAGAAGCCGAACTCACCTTATCTCTAATTATATCACAAATGCAAGAAATTGCAAGTACCTTGCCTGAATATTCTGTGGTTAGAGAGATGAAAGGTGTTGGGGACGTTCTTTCGGTTCGCCTAATTGGTGAAATCGGAGATGTCAGACGCTTTCGTAATGGTAGTTCTCTTGTAGCGTTTGCAGGCATTGATGCTCCACCGTATGAATCAGGAAAGTTTGTCGGCACAAATCGTAATATTTCAAAGCGAGGCTCTTCCACTCTTCGAAAAATCGGATACGAAATTATGCACAGTCTCAAAGTATCAAAACCGACTGAAGATTCTGCAGTGTATGATTTCATTATCAAAAAAGAGAATGAAGGAAAACCTAAGCGCGTTGCCAAGATCGCAGGACTAAACAAATTCTTGCGTATATATTATGCAAGAGTTATGGCACTGTATTGTTGATTGGATAACCGTCATTCACATATATGATCGCTACTGCAAACAAATTTTTACGTATCTATTACGCAAGAGCCAAAGAATGTCTTGTCAACACTTGAAGTCGCAAAGCGAGTTTACGAAAAATTAGGAATTACCATTCTGATTTTTTGTATGTTGACAACGTGACTTCGGTATAATCTTGCCACGGCGAAGCACCTCTGTGCTTTGCCCTTAATTACCTTGACCAGCGCAAAAATCTTTACAATGCGGTGGTCTTTTGGTCATGCCCTTTTTTCAACACTCAAAATTGTTTGAGCTTTTCGGCTTTGTTGTTACGCCTTTTTTTATTTGTATTTTTTCAAAAAGCTCTTGACAAACAGTAACAGGTTTATCGGTTAGTTGTATTATAGCACAACTTGACTAACAAAGAAAGAGAATATTAAAAACACCCACAGTTTAAATGTTGTGCCCCAAATTATGCGGACAGCACAAAAACCACCCCTGTGGTAGAAAATATTAAATTTTAAGCAACATACTGACTTCGTTTTTGTAGCGGAGTCAGTTTTGTTTTGAGTTGAATACGTACGTTGTTGTAGAAGCTGATGTACTGATCTATGAGGAGGCGAGCCTCCTCATAGGTTCTCGGTTTTGCCCGGTGGATACACTCAGTTTTGAGAATTGAGAAAAAATTTTCAGCCATAGCGTTATCATATGGGTTCCCACGTCTTGACATTGATGGCTTAATGTTGTATGATTGTGTTAGCTTAAAATATGCTTGGGATGTATATTGAAAGCCTTGATCACTGTGGAGTTGCACCTCTGCAGTGATCTTTTCTTTCCGCTTGGCAGCTCTGATCGTAGACAGAACAAGGTTGATGTTCTGTGTTGTGCTCGTTTTGTAAGAAACGATGCTGTTATCATACAGATCACGAATGATAGAAAGATACAACATTCCTTGTCCGGTCTTGATGTATGAGATATCTGTAACCCACTTCTGGTTCGGACGGTCAGCATGGAAATCTCTATTCAGCAGATTTGGGTATCTATGGAGAAGTTCACCGTAATTTCTGTACTTTTTACGTCTGATAACGGACAAAAGGTCATATTTTTGCATTATTCGGAGAACTGTCTTGGGATTACGGTGTATTCCCTCCTTATCCAGCCATATTTGTACACGTCGGTACCCGTATGTGCGATGACTCTGTCGCTGACACTCACGTATCTTTTCTGCTATCGGAAGATCCCATTCAGGCACATTCATTCTTTTGACATAGCTATAGTAACCACTTCTTGACACCTTGAAGAACCGGCACATTTCACTTATCCCGTATTTCTCTTTGTGGCGATAGATCACCATATACTTGACGCTCGTTCTCACTTCCTTTCTATTTGCGAGAGAAAATCCCGCATCAGTTCGTTTTCCATCTCTAATTGTTTGATACGTGCTTCTTTGCGAGCCAACTTGTATCGCAAATCGGCAAGTTTATCTTTCTCTGTTATAACACAGTCTTTGGCAGGTCTGCCTTTCTTCTTGATGGCGATTCCTGCTGCTATTTTACGGTCTTTTTCTCGTTTTCTTCGACAAAACTCTTTTATCTGTTCTTTCCTAAATCCTAACCGTTCTCCGATTTCTCTTTGGCTTAGTCCTTCCTCTCGTAATTTCATTATTTCTTTTTCGTATTGTTCTATGTGGCGATATTCTCTTGGCATACAAAAATCCCTCCTGTGGTAGTTTATCTCTATTCTACCATAGGAGGGTGTTTTTTGTCATTGTCCTTTTTTACTGGTTCTGTTCAAAAAAAAACTACGGGTGTTTTTGTGTCGTGTTGTACTGTCCTTAATGGCACGGCTCGTATGCTGTGCTTTTTTGTATTTAAAATCAGTCGAGGGGCTGAATCCATACGTTTCTGTAGCTTACGGGACAGCTGTGGTCCTGAAGATAGAGAGGTCCTCTCTCAACTACCTTATCGATAGGTCCACCGGGGGTGTTTCTGTAAAGGTCGATGTTGTTCTGTACAACCTGACCGTTGAGAATAGCGGTAAGTCTTGCACACTCAGCAATGCTTCCGTCCTCGTTGAGCTTTGCAGCCTTCACAAAAAGATCGTAGGTCTGCCACTCTCCGGGAGCCTTACAAGCGTTTACGATAGGTGTATACATCTCATAAATCGCACCGCAGTCATTATGTTCGAGGTTCTCCTTACCAAATGTATCGAGGACCTGAATCTCGTAGCAACCGTGAATATAAACGCCGCTGTTACCTCTGTCCTGTCCGGTTGTCCAAGGCATATAGGGAAGGTTGAATTCAACGTGAATGTGAGCGTCGCCGTAGGTGTACTTAGAAACGATGTTGCCGTGAGTTACAGTCATAACGCCGTCTCTAACGTCCCACTTTACAACCTCTCCGGAGGGGTACTCCACAAACGCATCTGTGTTTGTTCCGTCAAAAAGAATTACTCTTTCCTTCATTTTTGTATTCCTTTCTCAAAAGCCAAAAGGCTATATTTACTTTGTTTCCATGGCATATTTTACAACACCGCTTACCGGATGTCAATGACTTTCGCGAATTTATTCCGCCTCAATAGCTCTTTCAAGGCGAAGTTTTATCTCCTCGGAGGTGAATCCAAAGCGACGCATCAGATCGTCGGTGCTTCCGTGAGGCACGAACTCTCCGTTCACCGCGTGGATAACCACCTTCGGCGAATAGCCTCTTTCCACAAAATGTGCGGAAAGTCTTTCGCAGAAACCTCCCCGTCTCATTCCCTCTTCGAGAATATAGACCACAGGCACGCCGTTAAGGGCACTCAGTATCTCGTTTATAGGCAGGGGCATGAGCCTTGCGACTCTCACAACGCCTACCTTATATTCAGAAGCCATCGCCGCGTCGTAGGCAAGCTTTGTAACACGTCCGTAGGTGACGATGACAGCCTCCGCTCCCTCGGGAACGTAGGAGAACACGTCACCGTTTCGAGTGAACACACTTCTGTCGTACTGCATTTCTGCCCCCTTGGGATACCTGATAATATCCACGTAGGGAGAATTCAATGAAGCTCCGATCATGTGGGACAGCTCGGAATAGTTGTCGGGGGAGAATATCCGCACATTCGGAATAGAAGAGAACAGGGGCACGTCAAAAAGTCCCTGATGGGTGATTCCGTCGTTTGGCACCAGTCCCGCGTGGCTGAGAAGAAGGGTCAGCGGTACCTTCTGCAAAACGATGTCGTGGAAAAGCTGATCGTAGACTCGCTGTGCAAAAGTTGAATACAGGATACACACGGGGTGATAACCCGCAAGGGCAAGTCCTCCGCAGAAGGCAACGGCGTGTTCCTCTGCGATTCCCACGTCGAAGAATCTGTCGGGGAACAGATCTGCAAAGCCGTCAAGTCCCACGCCGTCGGTCATAGCAGCGCTGACGGCACAAATGCTGTGATCAAGCTCTGCGGCAGTACACAGAGCCTCCGACACCGTATGTGTAAAGCTTGACTTGTTGCCGGATGGACTGTCCCCGGTTTCCACGTCAAAGCCGGATGTGGAGTGATACTTCCAGGGTGAAGTTTCGGCGGGGGCAAAACCAAGTCCCTTCTTCGTGCGAAGGTGAACTACTACCGCTCCCTCACATCTTTTCGCATCGTTAAGTATCTGGGTGACTTTTTCGATGTCGTTTCCGTCTACGGGACCGAGATACTCAAGTCCAAGACACTCGAAAACGTTGTCGCTGAGGAGAAGACGCTTTATTCCGTTCTTCAGCTTTCTTGCAAAGCGGACGAAATGCACGCCCACTGCGGGAATCTTAGAAACGTGAGTCTTCATAAAACATTTGAAGTTAAAATACGCTTCGCTGGTTCGGATCCTTGAAAAATACTTAGGCAGAGCTCCCACGTTTTCGGAAATTGACATTCCGTTGTCGTTAAGGATGATAATAAGCTTCAGGTTTTTGCCCGCGCAGTTGTTCAGTCCCTCATAGATCATACCATTGGTGAAGGAACCGTCTCCTACCACGGCAATAGTGTAAGAGTCTGAGCCCGAAATAGCGTTTGCCGAGGCAATTCCCACAGCAGTTGACACCGACGGACCACTGTGACCTGCCGTTACCGTGTCGTACTCGCTTTCGTCCACGTTGGTAAATCCCGAAATACCGTCATACTGTCTCAGTGTGCCGAAACTTTCATATCTGCCTGTAAGCAGCTTATGGGTATAGCACTGGTGACCAACGTCAAAGACGAACTTATCCTTCGGACAGTCAAAAACCCGGTGCAGAGCCAGAGTCAGCTCAACAGAACCCAGATTTGACGCCAGGTGTCCGCCGTTTTCGGCAACCACTTTTACGATATTTTGTCTTATTTCCCTCGCTAAGCCACAAAGCTCATCATCCGTGAGATTCTTTATGTCTTTCGGGGACTTGATATTTTCAATCATAACATTATTCTCTGCGTCATTCGACGTTTGTAGCCAGGTTGGTGAACTTTGTGTACTGTCCCTGCCAACCAAGCTTTACTTTATCAACCGAACCGTGACGGTTCTTTGCAACGATGACTTCAGCAACGCTCTGGGCACCGCCGTCGTCATTGTAATATTCGTCTCTGTAAAGGAACATAACAACGTCCGCGTCCTGCTCGATGGCTCCAGAGTCACGAAGGTCGGACAGCATGGGGCGCTTGTCCGTTCTGGATTCGGGTCCGCGGGAAAGCTGTGCACAGGTAACAACGGGAACGTTTAATTCCTTGGCAAGGAGCTTGAGCCCTCTTGAGATCTCACCCACCTCTTGCACTCTGTTGTCGTTACGGGAGTCTCCCTGCATAAGCTGGAGATAGTCGATTACCACAAGGCCGAGATTCTTGACTCGTCTCAGCTTTGACTTCATTCCCGTAACAGTGATGCCGGGGGTGTCGTCGATGAGAATGTCCATCTCGGAAAGTCTTGATGAAGCATAAGCAACCGCTTCCCAGTCGCTGTCATCGAGCTGACCGGATCTGAGTTTGTAGCTGTCCACCTGAGCCTCACTTGAAAGCATACGGTTGGCAAGCTGTTCAGCTGACATCTCAAGAGAGAAAACGCATACCGTTTTCTTCAGTCTTGCCGCCGCGGAGGTTGCAATATTCATAGTAAAGCTGGTCTTACCCATACCGGGACGGGCACCGATAAGCACGAGGTCAGAGTTTCCAAGACCTACGATGACCCGGTCAAGATCGGTAAAGCCTGTGGGGGTTCCTTTGACGGCATCGGGATTCTCCGCCAGATTTTTAAGTCTGTCGTAGACCATGACGAGGGCGTCTCTGATATGTACGAAATTCTTGTTTTCTCTTCCCTCAGCGATAGCGAAGACCTTTGACTCGGCATACTCCACCAGAGCGGCTGCCTCATCGTCCCCTGTGTAAGCCGCGTCGGTAATAGCCTCACCTGCTGCGATAAGCTGACGAAGGATAGCCTTGTCTCTGATGATGTTAGCGTAATCCTTGGCGTTTGCGGCGGTAGGCACGGACTCAGCGATAAGCTTCAGATATTCTCTGCCACCTGCCTCGTCGTACACTCCGTTTACAGTCAGCTCATTGATAAGGGTTACTACGTCTATATTCTTGCTCTTCAGGTACATTCTCTGCATAACAGAGAATATTTCCTGATGCTCCGTGAGGTAGAAGTCCTCCCCCGAGATGACACCCGCAATGGAGTCCATGCAAGAGGGGTCAATCATCACCGACGCCAAAAGAGACTGCTCGGCATCAAGGGAAAACGGCATTCTGCGTCCCATTTCCTCACTAAAATTCTGGTTCATGTTTTTCTCCGTTCCACCGCTCCACACTTTTGTGGTGCGGTCCTTTGTTTGTGCCTGAAACCTTACGCTTCAGTTACGGTAACGTGGATCTTTCCTACGATCTCGGGATAAAGTTTTACGTCTACGTGGTAGGAGCCGTACTGCTTGATAGCATCCTCAAGAACGATCTTGCGGCGGTCTACCTCGATCTTGTGCTGAGCCTTCAGATTCTCCGCAATATCCTTTGCGGTAACGGAGCCGTACATCTTTCCGCCGCCGGAAGCACCGCCGGACTTGATCTTGATCACTACCTTTACGGCATCCAGCTTCTCTGCGATCTCTCTCGCCGCAGCCTTTTCGGTCTCGATCTTGTGAGCCTTGGATGCTTCCTTATTCTTGATGTCGTTGAGGACGGTTCCTGTCACCTCAGCGGCAAGTCCCTTGGGAAGGAGGAAGTTTCTTGCGTATCCGTCGGACACGTTGATTATCTGATCTTTTTTACCCTGACCCTTTACGTCTTTAAGAAGAACTACTTTCATTTTTAATTTTCTCCAATTCAGTTTCTGCTTTTATTTTAGTCTTTTTTAGAGGTCGCGGCAGATTTTCCTGCCTCCTCCGTCTTTGCTTCGTCTAAATAGTCGTCGATGGCTTCCTTCAACTTTTCAACTGCCTCAGTCACGCCAATGCCTTTAAGCTGGGCTCCTGCCGTGTCGAAATGTCCGCCGCCGTGGAGTTTTTCAAGCACCAGCTGTACGTTCACCTCTCCCGTGGATCTTGCGGAAATGTGGATGGTGTCGCCGATAGTTGTCATGGCGAAGGATGCCTTGATTCCGCGGACACCGATCAGTCCCTCAGATGCCTTCGCGGCGAGGATCTTGTCCCCTGCCGAGTCGGCACTTTCATCCTTTTCACAGACGGCGATTGCCATGGTATCGCGGTAGATCTCTACGTTGGAGCGGAAGCGGGCTTCCTTAACGTATTCCTCAAGCTCCGTTTTGAAGAGCTCCTGCACCGCCTGAGCGTCTGCTCCCGCGTCGTGGAGAAAGAGCGCCGCACCGTATGTTCTCGTTCCCGTCATGCGGGTAAAGCTGTGGGTGTCAAGCATGATTCCCGCAAGGAGAAGATTTGCTTCGTGAGGCGTCAGAGTGTCTGCGGGCAGAAGCTGATCAAGCATCTCGGACACCAGTTCAGAAGCACTTGAGGACTTGGGATCGATATACTCGATTATGGGGTCACGCTGATATTCTTCTTGCTTTCTGTGATGGTCGATAACGGCAAATTTGGGAGAGGCGTCGATTATCGCTCTGTCGTGAACGATAGCAAGGTTGTTAACGTCGGTCATAATAACGAGAGTATCGGGACTTATCATATCAAGCGCCTCGTCACCGGAGATAAACACTCTCTTATACTCGGGAACTTCCTCTAACACCTCACGGCAAAGTGCAAAATTCTTGTCAGCGCGGTCGATGACGATGTTCACGTCAACTCCGCAGAACATGGCGATCCTTGCAATACCGATAGACGCGCCTATGCTGTCAAAGTCGGGGTATCTGTGGCCCATGATCAGCACGTTGGAGGAACGGGAGATGTGCATCAGAAGCTCGTTTGACACCACTCTTGAACGAACACTGCTTCTCTTGCCCGAGGATTTATTTCGTCCGCCGTAGAACTCGGTGGAGTCGTCGCTTTTTACAACCACCTGGTCGCCGCCTCGGCTGAGGGCAAGCTCAAGCGCCGCTCTTGCGGACTTTTCTTTCTCCGCAAAGGTACCGTAAATGGATGAAATACCGATAGATGCGGTAACGGAAAGCTGTTCTGCACCTACTCTGATGTTGCGGATGCGATCAAGGAAGTCAAACTTCTTGTCAACGTAGGCGTTAAGTCTTCCGCGGTCGAAAACAAGCACGTATCTGTCTCGCTCGTACTCCTTGAGGATTCCCTTAACGTCAAGCGCCCAGTCTCTAAGGACCTCGTCGATCTTTGTGATAGCGGGCTTATATGACTCGCTGTCATACTTTATCATTTCCGTCAGGTTGTCGATATAGATATAAGCTACAACAGGCTCGCTTTCTTCAAGCTTCTCGTGAATAAGCTCAAGCTCGTCCCGCATGGTCTTCATTTCGGTGGACTCAGTGAGGATCACGAGAGCTCCGCCTCGCTCGAACTTAATAGTGTTGTACTTTGCAATGTAGTAGCGTCCGTGGAAGTCAATACCCAGTCCGTCCTCGGGAGAGGCGTCACGGATACGCTCAATGGATACACCGAGGATCTCGGTCACACTCTTTCCATAGGGCTTTCTGGAGTCTGCCATAACGGAGCGAAGGCTCTCGTTACACCAGAAGATGCGTCCGTCAGAGCGGCACATAAGGGCGGGAGAATCCATTCTGTCAACTCCGTCAAAGATAGCGCGGCTGAGGACCATTCTGTCTTTGACCTGAGGGCTTTGTCTCGTCAGCCTCTTAGCCACAAAGTTGATAAACACGATACCCACAACGAGCAAGGCTATAAACAGGAATCCGAATCTGTCAAGATGGGGGAGTCCGTTTGTGGCGGCGACTATATATATCGCAAACAATGCGACTGTATATGAGGTTGTGAGGATAAGCTGCCAATATTTCTTGGCGTATTTTATAATTTCCTTCATTTTGAAAGCTTACCTTTCTTTTTTTGAAGTTGTTTTACTGTTCTCGCTTACTGAGCTTTTCTCTAAGTCTTCTTGAAAGCACACGGGAGACTCCGTACACTGCCGCGATAAGGAAGATAAATCCATAGGCGAAGAAGAAAAGCACCAGTGCCGTGACGGCAAGCATTATACGGCGGGTGGGGTGGCTGTTTTTATTTTTCAGCTCAGAGACAAACTCAAGGGCGCCCACTCCTGCGAATATAAGGGTAAGTACCGTCTGCAGGTTTATAATTCCAAAAGTGAAGGCACCTGCCGACATGGAAACGAACATACTAAGGAAGGTTGTAATCATAAAGATCACGGCAAGGGATGTGGGGACGGCGGAGATCTTTTTAAAGAGGCTGACACCTTTTCCCGTAAGGCGGCAAAGTGCAGTTACCGTTCCATTGGTGATCCACGCGGCAATACAGCCTGCACAGAAGATCAAGCCGGGGAGCATAGGCACTACAGCCTGAGCCAAAGCTACAAAAGTGGAACGAAGATCTGTCAACATCTTTTCGTCAAAGTTAGCGGTGATCTCGGGAGCTTCGAGAGTTGAAAGCAAAACCTTCTCAACAAAGGCGCCGATCTTCACAAGTCCCTCGCCAAAGGACGGGAACACGGCAACCATAAAGAACACGAAGGCTAACCCAAAGAAAACCGAAAAGGCGATCATGGATACCATGAAGAATTTGAAGGAGTCAATTTTCCTGAGAATTATGAGGGCAAAAAGCGCCGAGCAGACCACAACCGAGGAAACATAAATGACCCCTAAGAGGAAGTTCCCGCTGAACAAAGCCGATACAACACCGGCTCCGATCGGAAGCAGGCAAACTATCTTATATCTGAGGGATGCGAAAATAAAGGTAAGAGAGCCCACCGCTACCGCGAACAAAACGAAGACGGACAGAAGCAAGTTTCTATCAATGCTCAGCGCTCCCAACACTAAACCGAGTACGGAAAGAAGAAGCGCCGTCAGAGGTCCTGCCGCTGAAAGCTTCGGTAGGTTATTTACTTTATTTTCGTTATTTTCGGCTCTGTCGCCGTTACAATTACGTTCTTCCATAATATACTCCACAGAGGATAGGGGCACACTACCCCGATGATACAATAATACATATTAATTATATCAAATACGTATCATTTTGTCAACCGAGAGCGGTATGTTTGTGCCTCCCTTGGGTCAAAAAGAGAGGTGAAAACGGTGCTTTTTGCCGCAATATTCCCCGCCGTTCCACCATCCAGTCCACAGACACAAATCCTACGGATGAAACCCGTATTTTTTGTTTTTTCACGGAAACCTATTGACAAACGTAATACTTCGTGATACGATGTATTACGCAACAAGTAGTATTCGTGACTCGAAGTCTGAAAGGAGGAAACGATGGACAATCAACTGAAGAGAGGACTTCTCGACGTGTGCGTGTTAGCCGCCATCAAAAACGAAGATTCCTACGGCTACAAGATCATCAAAGATGTGAAGCCCTACGTGGAGCTTTCGGAGTCCACCTTGTATACGATTTTGAAGCGTTTGGAGGCAGCCGAAATGCTGACGGTGCGAAGTGCAGAACATGGAGGCAGACTCCGCAAATATTACCGCATTACGGAAGCGGGAAAAGCACGGATTGAAGAATTCAAAAGAGACTGGAAAGAGATAATGTCAATTTATAAGTTTGTGACAAAGGAGGATGACAAGAATGACTAAAGCAGAATTTCTCGAGAAGCTGAGGCAGGCACTTAAAGGCTTACCCGAGAGCGACCTTGACGAAAGAATAGGCTTTTACAGTGAAATAATCGACGACCGAATGGAAGAAGGGCTCACAGAAGAGGAAGCTGTTGCGGCGGTGGGTGAATTTGATGAAGTGGTCCGCCAAACCGTGACGGATGTACCTTTGACAAAGCTCGTAAAAGAGAAGATCAAGCCGAAGAGACGGCTTTCCGCCTGGGAAGTGGTACTTTTGATCCTCGGCTGTCCCATATGGCTTTCTCTGATCATCGCCGCCTTTGCTGTTTTGTTTTCCATTTACGTTTCTGTTTGGGCGATAATCGTCTCTCTGTGGTCCGTTTTCGCTTCTCTCGCAGCCTGTGTCCTTGGCGGAATCCTCGGCGGCGCTATTCTTGCCGTTCTTGGAAAAGCGCTGTCGGGAGTGGCGTTGATCGGCTCCGCTTTAGTTTGCGCAGGACTTACAATTTTCGCCTTCTTTGGCTGCAAGTGGGCAACGGCGGGCTTGGTTTGGCTAACTAAAAAAGTTCTTTCAGGCATAAAAAGCATATTTATCGGAAAGGAGAGAGCATAATGAAAAAAGGTACTAAGCTCTGGCTTATCACAGCGTCTGTTTTGACCTTTGTCGGGTGTGCCATCTTCGCAGGGGTCATGTCTCTGTCGGGCTGGGATTTCACGGCACTTTCTACGGTGAAATATGAGACAAATGAATATGCAATCGACGAAAAGTTTGAGGGTATTTGCATCATCACCGACACCGCAGACATAATTTTTAATCCCTCGGATTCTGACGCGGTAAAGATTATCTGTTACGAAGCGGAAAACGACTCTCACTCCGTCACGGTAAAAGACGGCACTCTCACCGTTGAGCCCGAAAACAACCGTAAGTGGTACGATTACATCGGAATTAACTTCGGAAGTCCGACGATCACCGTCTATCTTCCTGGGGGAGAATACGGCGAGCTTCTCTTAAAGACTTCCACGGGAAACACGGAAATATCAAAGGAATTTAAGTTTGAGAGCATTGACATCACAGGAAGCACGGGAGAAATAAAAAACTATGCTTCCGCCAAGACGGATATAAAGATCAAAACTTCAACGGGCGGTATTAACGTAGATAAAATATCCGCGAAAAGTCTTGATATGTCCGTTTCGACAGGCAAGATCTTCGCCTTTAACGTAGACTGCAGTGAAGATATCAACGTCAGCGTATCTACGGGTCAATGTCATCTGACAAACGCAAAATGTGAAAACCTAACCTCAAGGGGAAACACGGGAGCCCTTTATCTCGAGCACGTTATCGCCAAAGAAAAGCTTGATATTATCCGATCTACCGGCGACGTAAAATTCACCGGTTGTGACGCATGGGAAGTCAAAATCACCACCGACACGGGAGACGTAACGGGTAGTTTTCTCACAGACAAAGTATTCTTCACCGAAACAGACACGGGTAAGATAAGCGTCCCGAAATCCACCTCCGGAGGCAAGTGCGAGATCGCTACCGACACGGGCGATATTGTTGTCGACATCGGAAATTGATTTAGGCAAGCGCATTAAATGCTTTTTTGAATCGTATATAATGACAAAAACTCGGAGTAAATCTCCGAGTTTTCGCTTTTGATATACCCCAACTCTTTTTCCGTGGAGAAACCGTTGATCTGAACCAATATTCTAAGAGGAACTGCTTAAGCAAAAAAACACCGCCCAAAGTGAGAAAACTCGCTCGGGGCGGTGTTATGCAGCTGTATAAATTATCTTATTCGGTTATTTCGTTCTTTTTTGAAATTCTCCGAAACGCTTTTATCCTGACGGTCGTGCTGTCTTGCATATCCAAGTGTTCGAACAGTCACGAGGAGAACGAACACCAAAACGAACGCCGCAACGGTAATGCGTTTCACGGGCAGCTCACGCTTTTCGGTCTCTTCCGACTCTCGGTTAAAGATCTCTTCCATCTCGTCGTCACTAAGGCTTCCGCTGTATACCTTCACCGAGGACAAGTCAAACTGTGCCACCTTGTCGGAATAGATGATAACGCCTATATATCCAAGCTCCGAGCGAGGGGGGAAACGACTCAAATCGCAGATGCCGCGGTAAATTCCATCTTCGTCGGGAGTCATGGTTTCGGGCAACGTGTATTCCGCTCGGTTTTCGCCCTTACCAAAGACGAAGGTGACCTGCACGGGAGTCTTTGAGGTACACATAAATTCAAACTCCACGTAAGGCATCTCCGCAAAGGAAACAGTCTTGTCCAGTCGTCTGAGAACTATGCCCGCCGTTCTGTCATGGGTACTTTCCGTAACGGAACGGAGAACACGGCCTGCCTGCCACCCCTCAGCCAAATCAACAGGCACCGTGGAAACAGAGTCGATTCCATAGAATGCCGTCCAGCCGAGAGTGCTGTGAGAAGAGGTGAAATCCCACAACGTGTAGGAGCCTGTAAACTTATTTTCGTCAAATGATTCCGAACTTATGATTTCCGAGTCAAGAAGGAATGAATTCTCGCTCTTCATCTCAAATTTCAGTCTTTCAAGCATCTTTCTTCCGATAGGTTCCGAAAGATCTTTGCCCGACAGGAAAATCACCCTCTCCTGTCTACCCTCCGTATCCTCACAAAGGGAAACGTAATCTTTCACCAAAGATGAAGTTATCTTCTCAGGAGCCCAACAGTACACCGAGGCGGCAGATGCAACCGTACCGTTAAGTCTCTGTGCGTGAATAATGTTTTCGCTGACCTTCGGAAGCTTTGCCTCAGAATCGGTATACATCAAAACCCACGGGATCTGACCCAGTCTCGAAAGCTCCTCAGAGATCAATGCCGCAAGAATCTCCTCGGGATAGTCGCCCATCTCCGCAGGAACAAAAGGAACCGTAACGCTGATTCCGTCTCCCGCGCTGTTTGCCACGCCTCCCACAAGCCTTATAAGCAGAGCTGTCTTTGCCGCGTAATCGCTGACGTTTTCACCATCGTGGCCCGTGTACTTCGCAGCGTTGATACCGCTTGACAGAGCAACGGAGGAAATATTAGGGTATCTTGAGCAGAGGTAAGACACTACCGCAAGATACATATTAACAGCTTCTGCAGAGTCCCCGCGAAGGAGATATTCTTCAGCGCCCTCGCCTCCAAGCGTGAGAGCTTCGCCGTTAAGTTTCGAGGTCAAAGCCCCCGAACAGACAAGTCTTAGATAGACCGACACGCCCGAGGAGTGGTAGAACTCCATGTCCGTGTCGAGTTCTCTCAAATAATCGGAATTCACCGTAAATACGAATCCCCCGCGGGACACGGTTACGGGATCAACACCCACCGTATCGGTAAGCATCTTTATATCCACGTCCACCATGACAGAGGATGCGCCCACCTCGTACACGGACACGGGATCCACATTGTGAAGAGCAAACATAGACGGCGGCGCCACTTTACCGCTACTCGAAACGGCAAACCTCGGCTCGCTCAATCGGAGGACTTCCCCATCGGAATCCGATACCGCCAAATAGAACTTGCAGTCTGACGCGGCGTGGGGATATTCATCAAGCTCCACGTCGAGAGATATTCTGGTAGCTATACTTCCGCGGCCTACAAAGACGGGTTCTCCCTCACCCACAGCCGACACCATATAGACGCCGAGATGATTCATCATATAAGACTTTACGATTTCCTCGTCAAGTCTTCCCTCGATATGTAGCGTATTCTCGCTAATATTCATCGTACCGATAACAGCACCGTAGTCGGAGCTTGTCGGCGTTAAAGTATCGAGGACGGAGAGCTCGTCAAGAACGATCCTCTTTCCGGATTCCCCCTTTAGCGTCACGGACACACCGCTGACATCGGCAACGCGGAAAAGTCCTCTGCCGTCGCTTTTTGATACGGTCATGGCATTTGTGGCAGAAGCTACGAAATCCGAAAGACGGGAAACCAGAACGGAGGCTGTTCCCTTTTCGGCACCCACCGACAAATATTTTACTCGTGTATTATCCTCTCCCAAAGCTCCTGCCGCAAGAATGACGTCTTCCTTGCCAAAACTGATACTGAGCTTCTTGTGATAAAGGGTCAGATCCCCCTGAAGGACGGAAAGATAGGAAAGTCCGTTATCGCGAAGGAACGTGAATTTACCCTTGGGACAGAGGTATGGGTAGGTAGTACGCACGGCATCAGCCTCATACGCATCACCGTTTTCAAGCTGCAGTGTTACGTAAAGGGGCTCGAAATCCTTCTCCACATCGGAAGTATCTACCGTTATTCTCACAGGAACGCCGGTAGCCACATACAATTCTGCGGTGTATTCTCCGTCATCGCCCACAAGGCCCAGCTTGACCTTCACCATAGGATGTAAGCCGCCGTCCGATGCCTCTCCCGACAGATAAAGCCCGATGCCGAGACTCTTTTTGTTAAGGTCCGCCCTGCTAAAATCCTCAGGCAAGCTGAATTTCAGCACCATAGGCTCACCCGTACCGTCGAAGGCGGAATATATGTAGTTTCCTTTGGGGTGACGAGATAAAACTGTCTTTTCGGCACCCGTTACATGGGGAAGCTTTTTCTCACGGGGTGCTTTTTCTTTCTCCCTCTGCTCGGGATCGGATCCACCATCATCTGAAGGGTCCTCAGTAGGTGCTTCGCCGTAGAAAACATCGGTAGTTATGTCTTCCGTCTCGGGAGAAAAAGCACTTTCCGCCGAAGAGTCCACGGTTTCAGAAGAGTTTTCTTCGCTGTCACTCTCTTTCGATTCGTCGGAAGATTCTTCCTCGAAAGAGATCAGCTCATCTGATCCCGAGGGCAGAGGAATCCCGTGAAAATCTCCCTTTTCAGCGCAAAGCTCAGCGTAGGAGAGCAAATATGCAGTTTTAAACTCACCGTTTTCTTCCCCTTCGGCAAGAACTACAGATGATAGAACAAACAGAATTGTCAGAAAAGCCGCAGCCACGGCAAACCGAATCTTCACACTAAACCTCCCACACGAAAATCAAAGTTATATACAGGTATTATAACAGAATTCCTCCGTTTTTGCAAGACGTGGGGAATTTTTGAGTCCCACACGAAAAAAGGACTTTCCATAATGAAGTGGAAAGTCCTTTTTAAATTCAGTTTAATCAGCCAACCTGGTTGTAGTTCTCAGCGAGGAGGTTCATAGCCTTTGCAAGCTTGTGGATGTAAACGAAGGGACCTACACCAAAGAGGAGAGAGCCGAGTACATTCCAACCCCAGAATGTGCCTGCGCCGAAGCTGTAAGCGATACCGCGGCGAGCGAGCTCAGCGCCGATTCTTGCGGAGATTCTGTGGTACCATACGATAGCACCGATTCCAAAGGTGATGGGAGTGATGATGAATGCCAGGAGGCAGAAGTGCATTGTCTTCTTGCCATCGTATCTGCTTGCGATAATGTTAATATCGGTAGAGATAGATGAGAAGAATACGAGGGAGTAGATGCCGAGGGTCACGATAGAGAGGAGGATAAACTTGAGAAGTCCTCTCGTTGTTTTGAGCTGTGCTACGGGTGCGTTCATAATGTTTCTCCTTTTTTCGTTGTCGGTTAGATACCCGACCAATTCCCCCGCAAAGTGGCGAGGTTACGACATAATTATACCTTAAATCCTATAAATTGTCAATATTTTTTAACATTTATTTAATAATTCTTTAGTTTTCAGGTTTTTAAGTCAAATTATAACAAAAAGCCGAGCCCTCTCGGACCCGGTCTGTTTTGTTAATTTTCGGTTTCAGCCTTAACCTCAACAGCTTCGCTTGCGTCAAGGACGATATTCTCCTCAGGGGGAAGCTTCTTCAGCTTGAAGCAAGAAGCGATGCCTCTGCCAAGGGAGAAAAGTACCCAAACGTGGAAAACGATGTCAATTATGGAATCAGCAGGTGACTCCATGTTTCCAAAGAGAATGAGGGTATCAATCACGAAGAAAACGAGAGCCGCGATAAGCCAGCCTGCAGGCTTCTTCTTTGAGAATATCCAGCAAAGGAGATATACGACAAGAATCACTGCCGCTACGGCAACAGCTACCCACAAAAAGGTTGAGGGGAAAAACTCAAGGGACTCATAATCCTCGTAAAATTCCACCGGTAATTTTCCCGTGTAGTACATTCCCATGCTGACGAAAAAATACGGAATGAATGCTGAGAAAAGGAAATACGAAGTGCTGCCCGTGAGAAGAAGAACTGAGTTCACGAGAGTGAATACTACTACCAACAACAGATTTGCTCTGGAAGTTGAGATTCTCGATTCCAGAAGTGCTCTCTCGGAAACGGGAGAAGCGTTGTTCTGAGATTTAAAAAAGTTTGCCATTATTGCCTCCAATGTTAACACTTTATTTTCTTTAATTAATTCTATCACATCCTCTCACATTTTTCAAGTAAAACATGCTATAATTAAGAAAAGACGACAAATCAGTAGTTTTTTTGAAATTTTACCGAAATTTGTAAGGAATCGGGCATCTCCCGAACGTATAATAAGTGAAAGGGCAAGAAAATGCCCCATAACAGAAAAGAGGTGAGCCTATGGACAATGCTGCGAAAAATTACCGACGATTCCTCGATGGGGACGAGAATGCCTTTGGCGAGGTCATGGGAGAATTGTTCTTCGGCTTGGTCTTTTTCATTGAACGCTACGTCCGCGACACCGCAACAGCCGAGGATATTGCTCTCGAAGCATTCACGGACCTTGTGGTATACCGTCACAAATATAACTTTAAGGTGTCCCTGAAAACATATTTATATATGATAGGCAGAAGCCGCGCTATCGACTACATAAGACGCCGCCGTACCATCGAATTCGTGGACATAGCCAAGATAAAGGAGCCGACGGACGACGGACGCACCCCCGAGGAGATCGTCCTTGCGGAGGAAAAGCATCGTGAGGTTAACCTTGCCATATCAAAGCTACCAAAAGATATGCAGTCGGCGGTGCATTTGGTGTACTTCGAGGAAATGTCATATAGAGACGCCGCAAAAGTTATGAAAAAAAAGGAAAAGCAGATAGACAACTTGCTGTACCGAGCTAAAAACGAGCTGCGGGAAATACTCGGAAAGGAGATGGAGCTGTTATGAAGGATATTCACGAATACACCGCTGAAGTGTTTAAAAGAAGTGAAAAGCGGATAAAAGAAAGGCGAAAAGTGATCCGCCGCACGTTGGCTGTTTGCGTGCCCCTTTGTTTGGTGGTTGTTTTTATGACTGCTACAGGATTGCCCATCCTCATAGAGAATAATAAAGTAGAGGACAATAAAGTTGATTCTCCGCTCTTAGAGCAGATGCAGCAAGTCAACAAAAACGAAGGTGCGTATACGCTAAGCGAGGACGAAAACGAGGCAATTATTCTCGAAAAGGATAATGACAACATAAATGGTGGCGACAACTTGGCCGACATAAATAATGGAGGAATGAGCGTAGGTAACAACTCGGGAGACACAAACAAATCTGGAAACTCAGAAGCAGACGGGCTTGATTCTTTTTCCTTTTCTTTAACGTGGAATGCCTATGGAGTCAGCTCCTACGATAGTAAAAGCGGACGCCTCGTTAAGACTACCCACGCCACGACCCCCGAAGATTACGTGACCACCTATCAGCTTAGCCACGCTCAGAAGCAGCAGATATACAGCCTGATCCGCGACCTTGACGTTATGAGCTACCCCGACAAATATGATCCCAACGAAAACGTTTTGTCTTGTCCGTCTCTGACCCTGATCCTCACGGTAAGCTTTGGTGACACCGTCAAACGTATTGCCGCTGAGGATATTGCTTACACCTACGAATCGGAAGACCCAAAGGGGCAAAAGTTTCTCGGCGCGTGTGAGGAAATAGAAAGCATCCTCACCTCCACGGAAGAGTGGAAAGCCCTGCCCGAATATGAATTCTTATATGAATAAAAGGAGCTGTTAAAATGAAGAAAACAAGTGTAATTCTTTCGGTCGTCAGCCTTATTCTCCTTTGTGCTTTGACGATGAATTTGGTAAGCTGTGTAGCTGAGGTCAAGGCGCAGGACCTGATGGAGGGCATCGAGGCAGGCTATGTGGAGCCCATCAGCGATCTTGAAAACGGAAACCTTGCCGCCACCGATTTTGCTCTGAATCTGTTCAAAAACAGCCGTAATGAGAAGGGAAACTCCCTTGTTTCTCCATTGTCTGTTCTTTGTGCTCTGGCTATGACCGCCAACGGTGCCGAGGGCGAGACTCTCAGCCAGATGGAAAGCGTTCTCGGCATGAGCATAGACGACCTGAACCGCTACATCTACAGCTACAACAGAAAGCTGTCAAGTGACCTTAGCATTGCAAACTCCATTTGGTTCACCGCCGATGAAAACTTTACGGTAAACGAAGATTTTCTTCACGTCAACGCTGACTACTACGGAGCTGACGCCTATAAATCACCCTTTAACGAAGAGACTGTCCGTGACATCAATAAATGGGTGAAAGAAAACACGGACGGAATGATCCCCGAGATAATAGGCGAGATTCCGAGGGACGCTGTTATGTTCCTTGTGAACGCTATTGCTCTTGACGCCAAGTGGAATGATCCCTATGAGGAACATCAGGTGAAAGATGGCAAATTCACTAAGGAGGACGGCACAGTGCAGGATGCAGAGTTCATGCACTCCTATGAGGACGTCTACTTGGAGAGCAACCTTGCCACAGGCTTTACAAAGCCCTACAGATCGGGATTATCCTTTGTGGCACTTCTCCCAAAGGAAGGAGTCAGCGTGGCGGAGCTGGTGGATTCTCTTGACGGAAAAGTTTTCGGGAAGATGTTTTCCGAAAAGGAATACTTGAACGTTGTAGCTTCAATGCCCAGGTTTGAAACTGAATTTGAGGCAAACCTTAACAAGGTGCTCAAGGATATGGGAATGACCTATGCCTTTGATTTGGGTCTTGCAAACTTCACGGGACTCGGTACCAGCAAAGGCAAAAATATCTTTATCAGCGAAGTACTTCATAAGACCACAATAACCGTTAACGAGTCGGGTACGAAGGCAGCTGCTGTTACTTCCGTAGAAATGGATGCCAAGAACTCTGCAGGTCCCGTGGAAACGAAGATCGTCCACCTTGACCGCCCCTTCGTTTATATGATCGTAGACAACACCAACAACGTGCCGATCTTCATCGGCACCATGATGGATGTCGAAGGATAGACCGCAAAACGGAAAACTTAGACGACAGCAGGTGATTCGTTATGAAGACCAGATATCTTGTTTTGACTATAATAATTATTTTTGTTGCTATATGTAGTTTGATTTTGACGCAGAAATTAATAGAATCAAAGCAATCTGTTATGGGAGAGTTCAATTTGTCTCAATACCAATGGGAATTAGAAACTTTTCCCTCAAACAGCAATATCGGACAAATTAAAGATGCAAATGACGCAATCAAAAAGGCTGAATCCTTGTGGAGCGGGAAATATGACACTTCAACTTGTGAAGGAATTGAGATTGCTTATGATTCCCAAAATGAATGTTGGCACGTTAAGAGTGTGTCATCACCAAACGTGCTGGGCGGAGTGCTACACGTCATTGTTCACAATAACGGCGATGTGCTTGCTGTTTGGGGTGAAAAGTAATCAATTTCCCTTTCCACACATTTGGTTTATTTTGCCGGCATAGTTTTCAGAGAAAACTCAGACAATTCCAAGCCTTAATATACCTATAAAATCGCAAGGCTGAGTCAAAAGCTAAAAATGCAGATGACTCAGCCCCTTTTTCTCTTTCCCCAGCCAAAAAACAGTCAAAAACACAGCTTCTACCGCCGATTCTCTTAACAGTAGAGTCACGAGGCACCATTCTCTACAGTCGCAACACCCTTTGGTAGACTGCCTTCTCTCCCCCGTGGGTTTACGAGACGCGCTATAAACGTGTATAATAAAGAAAATGTTGCATTTTGCGATCGTAAGTCACCACAAAGGAGCAAAGAAATGAGCAAAGAGATTCCTATTTTCTTTTCAACCGATGACAATTACGTGCCTTATCTTGACGTAGCCTTGTCTTCACTTATCAAAAATGCGTCTGCGGAGTACAGCTACAGGATCATAGTTTTAAACACGGGACTAGGGGATGAAAATATCGCAAAGATCAAGAAAAACGAGCGTCCCGGCTTCGCGATCGATTTTATTGATATTTCGGACCGAGTGGAGAGCATAAGTTCCCACTTCAAAAACCTATATCATTTCTCCATCGTTACATATTACCGCCTTTTCATCGCCTCACTTTTTCCGGAATACGACAAAATATTGTATCTCGACTGCGACATAGTGGTTCTCGGAGACGTGTCAAGGCTTTATAACACTCCCCTTGGTGACAACATTCTGGGGGCGGTGACAGACCAATACGTACCCGCCACACCTGAATTCAGAAGATACGCAGAAGTTGCCGTCGGTGTGGACCCCGACACCTACTTCAACGCAGGGGTCCTGGTCATCAGCCTCGAACAGTTCAGAAAAAACGATATTGAAAAGAAATTTATACGTCTAATAACCCAGTACGACTTTGATCTCCTTGATCCCGATCAGGCGTATCTGAATTACCTTTGCCGCGACAAAACTAAAATTCTTCCCGCAGAGTGGAACAGAGTCCCCTCTCGGGCGGCAGACGGAGGCGTGAGCATCGTACACTTCGCCCTTTACAAAAAGCCATGGCATCAAGGTGACGTGGAATACGGCGAATATTTCTGGCAATACGCGAAAAAGTCTCCCTTTTACGGGGATATTTTAAAAGCCAAGGCATCCTTCGGAGACGCAGAAACAGCGAAGAGCGAGGCGGCGGCGCGAGATATTCTTGAGCACGCCAAGTCCATCGTGGAGTCAAACAATACATTTGCAAAGCAGTTAGGCAGGAGATAAGCGTTATGGAAAAGTCCCCTCACAAGTTAGAAATATTAAAAAGAATAGCAGAGCTTGAGGAAAAAGAGTTATGGCATCTGGACGTTGAGGATGATCCCGAGACCTATCCGCTGATGCCCGACAAGGTCGATTATCTGAACGAAAAGCTTTCAAGCAAGCTGAAAAACAAGATCGCTAACGTTTTCGGCGCGAGATTCTTTGATAAGATGATCGAAAACAGGCAGCTTATAATAAAAGAAGTCCGCGGGATAGAGAATTTCACCGCCGTGAAGGGCGGAAAGATCGTTACCTGCAACCACTTCAGCATCAGCGACAACTATGCGGTGTGGGTGGCTCTCAGGGACTATATGGACGGACGGCTCCTTTACAAGGTTATCCGCGAGGGCAACTACACCAATCCGCCAAAGCCTTTCGGTCTGTTTATGAGGCATTGTAACACCCTTCCGCTGTCCAGCCAAAAAGCCACCATGGTAAAGTTTATGAAGGCATTCTCGGTACTGTTGAAGCGTGGAGAAACAGTACTGATCTACCCCGAGCAGGGTATGTGGTGGAATTACAAAAAGCCTCGCCCTATGCAGGACGGAGCATTTTCCATAGCGGTGAGCAACAAAGCCCCCGTGGTGCCGATCTTCATCACAATGGAAGACAGCGACGTCATTGACGGCGACGGCTTCCCCGTGCAGGAATACACCCTTCACATACTGCCCGCAATCTATCCCGACGAAAGCCTTTCCCGCGCCGAGGCGAGAGAGGATATGAAAAACAAAAATTACAAATC
The DNA here is from genome assembly GCA_045603205.1 of Eubacteriales bacterium. Lineage (GTDB taxonomy): Bacteria > Bacillota > Clostridia > Oscillospirales > CAG-272 > RUG11130. Next base: position 24,513 of record JAZULS010000001.1, read on the forward strand.
TTGGGTCAAGGTCTACGAGGAATTTTACAAAAAGCCTCTGAAATACGGTGAATCATGATACTATATCTTTCCGTGATCGGCATTTCCATGCTGATGATCGCTATCGCTAATATTACGTTTGGCACCGCCTCTTGGTACAACGCGGCGATCGCTGTAGTTTTATGTACTGCCGCTCAATTCGCCCTGGACGGTGGAATTGCAATAATAATCAACAAGATACCCGACAAATACTTCGGCATAGACAATCCTCTATACCGTGTAACGGATGCCGAGAAAAAACTTTACAATAAGCTTAGGGTACGGGCGTGGAAAGACAAGGTTTGGGAGCTTGGCGGTCTGGGCGGCTTCAGCAAAAAAAGTCTTGCCGAGCCGGGCAGTCCCGAATACATAGAAAAATTCATCATTGAGTGTAACAAAGGCGTGCTTACCCACAGGCTGTCCTATCCAATAGGATTTTTACCCATGATATTTTTCTCGGGTGTGTGTGCGTTTTCCATAGCGCTTCCCGTTGCCGTTGTGAATTTGATTCTGAACGTCTTACCGACACTTGTTCTGCGGTATAATACTCCGAAGCTTAAAGCAATGCTTGAACGAATGAAGAGAAGGTCACGCCAAACAGAAGCGTAAAGAAAAAAATACGGTGAAAAGGAACGCCGTCGCGTTTCGGGCTGGTGTCTTACATAATCTGTAGAGTCGCACCCGTGTGTGCGAACGGTTGAACCGGCGGGCGACTTCCGAAAAATATAGTCGCTGCTCAAAGTCCGGGGCACAAAAAATAAAAGGAACGCAAATGCGTTCCTTTTTTATCGAAGTGGCGGGACTCGAACTCGCGGCCTCCAGTACCCGAAACTGGCGCGCTACCACCTGCGCTACACCTCGATCTGCAACGTTCCTATTATACCAAAACCGCACCTTTATGTCAAGGTCTTGCCCAAAGTTTTTTACTATTCTCCCCCAACTAACATATATTTGTTTATTTTCACCTACTTCCCTTTGCTATCCTGAGCAGTTTTAACACAATTATCCAAACTTAAAAAAATATTCATATTCCTGTTGCATTTTGTAAATAGTTGTATTATAATACTGAAAAATGAATAATTCTATATGACGTTTGCAGGAAATGCCGTTTAGGCAACCGAAGGAATAACGCTCTCAGGTGTCCGTTTTTGGACGAGACTGCAACACCGATAGAACTTTGGAGAAGCTCATTAAGTTGAGTGCCGAAGGTGCAAAGCGAAATTCGCTAATCTCTCAGGCAAAAGGACAAAGTGCAACCGAAATCTTATCCATAAACGGATATTATTGTTTTCGGCTTCTTTTTCTGAGACTCAGCGAGCACGCGGAGTCTTTTTTCATTTGTTTATTATTTTTTGGAGGAAAATCTAATGTTACAGAAAATCATTGACGTAAACAACAGCGTCAACGGTGTCGTTTGGGGTACGTTCGGTCTCGCGCTGCTCATCGGTACCGGTATCATCGTAACCCTTTGCACAAAGGTGTTCCAGGTCTCTCACATCGCCCTCTGGTGGAAGAACACCATCGGAAGCATGTTCAAGAAGAACGTTATCCGTCACACCAAAGAAAAGGGTACCATCTCC
>JAZULS010000002.1:0-1567 GCA_045603205.1 Eubacteriales bacterium
CAAGGTGTTCACCCTGAATTATAGAGAACGGGATACCATTTTTCGTGGTGAGGGTGTCGCCTATGATACGATCGCTGCAACGGAAGTTGTATTGCTGCTTAAGTAAGAGAAAGTGAGGAATAACAAATGAGTAACCAAAACAATAAATGCTTTAGCCTTCAATCCTTGGCAGACGAGGTAGTCACCCGTCCTGCACCTGAAAGCTGTGAGGAGATCGCTCGTCTTCTCTCGGATCTGCCGCTTTGGAGCTCCTTTATCAATAAGACTCCCAAGCCTGAGCAAAAAAGAGCGTATGAATTGCTAAAGGAAAAGTCCGTCTCTCCCACCCCGGAGGAAATTCTGTTTATGGCAGAGATCGGTTGCGGAAAATATCATAAAATCCGCCAAGATGGAGACTTCGAAGGATTTGATTCGGCCAAAGCAAAGGAGCTATATAAACAGTATTGTGAGCTGACAGGCGGTGAAGAGGTAAAGTATATTCTTAATAACTTTGATGATTTCGCTAACTTGTGTTATAGGTCTTTTTCGCGCAGAAGAAACCGAGACGATCGAGCAGCCATGCGGGAAAACGCAACTCTGTCGACTTCCCGTGATCCCGATAGCGAGGAATGGAAGAAATAAACCGTCGTGACAATCACTTTGAATTATCGCAACAGAATACTTGATAGGAGGTGTAGCGATGTCAAGCTGGGAAGCAGCAAGAGAAGCGTGGGAGCTTAAACATATGCAAAGAATGGAAGCTGCCATTGAAGATGCGGAAAAAGGAGACCCCGAGGCTATGGTAATTATGGCGATCGGCATATATCACACGCAGTATAATTGTGAAGATCAGGCAATACAGATTCTTAAGGACGCTTCGGACAAAGGAAGCGGAAGGGCGAGCTGGCTACTTGCAGATATTTATGCAGGTAAAGGCGCATTGATAAATTTTATAAAAATCGAGAAATATTGCAGACGTGCTATGGCGGACGGAAACGTGTATTCGGACGAGAATGAGGACGATGCGTTATGTCATGCCATTTTCGATTGGGTCGATAGGTTCCACCGCAAGTGGCAGGAAATGGAGGAAGGCTTCTGGCCTGACGGAAAATACTATTTGTATCCTACGGGACGCTATATGAAGAACGCATTTCGCGGTATCGGCAAGAAGGCAGCTCTCAAAAAACGCCGCGAGGAAAAAAATAATAAGAAAAGCGATTCATAATTTAATGAAAACAAAGTGCCAAAGGGAGTGATGCTTATGGCAAAAAAGCTCTATTTACATATCAAATGGGATGAAACAAAAGAAAAAAACGGTTCCAAAGCCGGTGATGATGGCGTTTATGACATAGAAATCACCGAGGGCTGTGAAGTAAAGCTTTTGGGGCATAGCGAAAAAGCAATCGTTAGAAGGCTCACCGATGACGAGGTAACTCTGTTTGTTCCAAACAAAGGCGAGTATGTCTTCAAATTAAACGAGACTGCAAGGATCTCCTACACAAGCGGCTATCAGGTTGCGGGAGACTGGGTGGATGAAAGCTTGATCTTTGAGGTTAAGCTATCCGATATGTCCCTAAGTGAATACGAG
>JAZULS010000003.1:0-14155 GCA_045603205.1 Eubacteriales bacterium
AGCAGCGTTGATAGACTCCTTGCTGGGAGAGGAAATGAAGATGGTACCGTCGTCCTCGATATCAACCTTTGCGCCTGTATCAGCACAGCTGCCCTGGATAACCTTACCCTGCTTACCGATAACCTCGCTGTTCTTCTCGACGTCGATCTTCATAGTGAGCATCTTGGGAGCGTACTCGGAAACCTCTTCTCTGGGTGCGGGGATAGCCATGGGAATGATTTCGTCAAGGATGTAGTCACGACCCTTGTGAGTTACCTCAAATGCTTCCTTGATGATCTCGGGAGTAAGACCGTCTACCTTAAGGTCCATCTGGATGGATGTGATACCCTTGTGTGTACCTGCCACCTTAAAGTCCATGTCGCCGTAGAAGTCCTCAAGACCCTGAATGTCGATCATGGTCATGAAGTCTTCGGAATCCTCTGCTGTGATAAGACCGCAGGAGATACCTGCAACGGGAGCCTTGATCGGAACACCTGCGTCCATAAGAGCGAGAGTAGAGCCGCAAACGGAGCCCTGAGATGTGGAACCGTTGGAGCTGATTACTTCAGAAACGAGTCTGATAGCGTAGGGGAACTCCTCAACGGAAGGAAGTACGGGGATAAGAGAGCGCTCAGCGAGCGCGCCGTGGCCGATCTCACGTCTTCCGGGGCTTCTACTTGCCTTTGCCTCACCGACAGAGTAGCCGGGGAAGTTGTAGTGGTGCATATATCTCTTCTCTGTGTCCTCAGTGATACCGTCAAGCATCTGAGCCTCAGAGAGTGTGCCGAGAGTTGCGATGGTCATAACCTGAGTCTGACCTCTGGTGAAGAGACCGCTACCGTGAGTTCTGTTGAAGAGACCGACTTCAGCTGCAAGAGGTCTGATCTCGTCCATTCTACGGCCGTCAACACGCTTCTTGTCCTGGAGGAGCCAGCGGCGAACGATCTTCTTCTGGATCTTGTAGATGAGCTCGGGATAGATCGTCTCAAGATCGGGGTATTCTTCGAGAAACTTCTCCATGATCGCGTCACGGATGGGCTCCATTCTCTCGTCGCGAACGTTCTTGTCGTCGGTGTCGAGAGCAAACATTACGTCCTTCTCGCAGAAAGCGAAGATCTTGTCGAACATATCGTGGTCAAGCTCGCAGGAAGGATACTCAAACTTAGTCTTGCCGATCTCGGAAACGATGGAGTTGATGAATCCAACGATGCCCTTGATCTCTTCGTGAGCCTTCATGATCGCGTCGAACATAACGTCGTCAGCAACCTCTTCAGCGCCTGCCTCGATCATTACTACCTTCTTTTCAGAAGCAGCAACGGTAAGCTCGAGATGGCTTCTCTTTCTCTGCTCGGAAGTGGGGTTGATTACGATACCCTCTTCGTCGGTGAGACCTACGAAAACACCGCCGATAGGACCGTTCCACGGAATATCGGAGATGGAGAGAGCGATGGATGCACCGATCATAGCGGTGATCTCAGGAGAGCAGTCGTGGTCAACGGAGAGCACGAGCAGGGAGATCGCAACGTCGTTACGAAGGTCCTTGGGGAAGAGCGGACGGATAGGTCTGTCGATTACACGGGAGGTAAGGATAGCCTTTTCGCTGGGTCTTCCCTCTCTCTTGAGGTAGCTGCCGGGGATTCTGCCCACGGAGTAAAGTCTTTCCTCGAAGTCGATGGAAAGGGGGAGGAAGTCGATACCGTCACGGGGACGCTCAGAGGCTGTAGCGCAAGCGAGAACAGCGGTGTCGCCGTAACGAACCAGTGCGGAACCGTTTGCAAGACCTGCCATCTTACCGGTTTCTACGGTGAGGGGACGGCCTGCGAGTTCATAAGAGAACTTTCTGTAGTTTTCAAACATCTTTCTTTTTTCCTTTCGAATTTTGTTGATCGCCCCAGAGGTTCAGCACTTAAACAGGCGCACAGCCCTTCTATGCGTTTGTTTAACTGCTAAACCCTCTGTAGCTGCTGTTTCGTGATGATAACAAAATACCGCGGCAGATCGGCAGATACCGAACTGCCGCAGTACCGTTACAGAAATGAGTGACTTATCTTCTGAGACCGAGCTTCTCTACGATAGCGCGGTAACGCTCGATGTCGTTGTCCTGAAGATAACCGAGAAGGTTACGGCGGTGACCAACCATCTTGTGGAGGCCGCGGCGGCTGTGGTGGTCCTTCTTGTTGACCTTAAGGTGCTCGGTGAGGGTGTTGATGCGATGTGTAAGGATCGCGATCTGAACCTCGGGAGAACCTGTGTCGCCCTCGTGTGTCTTGTACTGCTCGATAATTGCTGTCTTTTCTGCCTTTGTGATCATTTTTCTTCACCTCATAAAAATATTTTTCTCCGTAAACTCAGCGCTCGGCGGGTGAACCACTTTTCGCACCCGAAGGTTAGGTTATACCCATAACTTTCAGACGCAGTGCTTTATCCGAGCCCCGTGTCTACGGCATACGCAAGTTAGTATATCACAATTTTACCCCGTTGTAAATAGATTTTTGCGATATTTTTTGATTTTATTTCCGATTCCCGCAGGAAAGCACCGACAAAAGTGCACATTTTTCCCGTTCCAGCCCTCCTTTGTAGTGTCACATCGGCCTTCTATTATATAAAATGTACATTTCAGCGTCAGATACGCCCTTTCGAGGGGGCAAGGACGACAAAAGTGCAAAATGTGAGGATTATATTTGAAATTTCCCTTGACATGGCGTATAAAAGTAGTGTATAATGATTCTACCTCGTGAGGAGGGTTCTTTTTTTGTGCCCTTCTTTTCTTGCGTTACGGCAAAATGCCCGCAGGATCCGTCCGACGAGGGAGGTACACAGCCGATTAAATTCGGTAATTTACGGGGATGACCCAAATCTATCAGGAGGTGCCGAAATGAGAGTAAAGATCACTCTTGCATGCAGCGAATGCAAACAGCGCAACTACGACACAATGAAGAACAAGAAGAATGACCCTGACAGACTCGAGCTCAACAAGTACTGCCGTTTCTGCCGCAAGCACACCTTGCACAAGGAAACCAAGTAATCAGGCCGGGAACGCCAAAAAATCTATTGTAAAGGTAGGGTCATGAAAATGGCTGAAAAAGAAACAAAGAAAGGTCTCGAAAAGAAGGCAAAGTCTGACCGTCCGTCGATATTTTCCAGAATCGGCTCTTGGTTCAAGTCTCTTCGTTCCGAGGCTAAGAAGGTCTCTTGGGAAAGCGCAGCATCCGTACGTAAAAATTCGATCATCGTTATCGTTTGCGTACTCATTCTGAGCGTTGTCATCGGACTTGTTGATTACCTTCTTTCCGGTTCTATCGTTGGTCTCAACAGACTTATCTGGAGATAAAAACGATGAGCGACATCAACGAAATGAACGAAGGTCTGCGCTGGTACGTAGCGCACACCTATTCCGGATATGAAAACAAGGTGAAAATGAATCTGGAAAAGATCGTGGAAAACCGTGGTCTCGGTCACCTTATCCACGAGGTTCGCGTTCCTACCGAAACGATCATTGAGTCTGACGGCGGCGCAGAGCGTGAGATCGAAAGCAAGATCTTCCCCTCTTACGTCCTTGTCAAGATGATCATGACCGATGAGAGCTGGCACATCGTGAGAAACATCCGCGGTGTAACCGGTTTTGTAGGTCCCGGATCTAAGCCCGTTCCCCTTTCGGACGAAGAGGTCGCGGCTATTATTTCCGAGCAGGTATCCGAAGTTTCCCTTATCGCTCTCGGAGACGAAGTCGACATCATCGACGGAGTATTCTCCGGCTATTCAGGTAAGCTCACGGAAGTCTCTCCCGACGGAGACGAGGTTACTGTCACAATCTCAACCGTTGGACGCGATATGCCCATCAAGCTTGAAAAGAAGCATATTCGCAAGAAAGCGGGAAAATAATTCCCGACGGGTCTGTGTGCACCCCATAATTTGCACATGAAGTGGGAGGGAGAAAATTTTTTAGTCTCCCGTCATAAACCACATATGGAGGTATTTTGCTATGGCAAAGAAAATTATCGGCTACGTTAAGCTTCAGCTTCCCGCAGGTAAGGCTACTCCTCAGCCCCCTGTAGGTCCCGCTCTCGGTCAGTACGGTGTAACCATCATCAACTTCACCAAGGAATTCAACGAGAGAACTAAGAACGACATCGGTCTTATCATTCCCGTTGTTATCACAATCTACGCTGACCGTTCCTTCTCTTTCATTACTAAGACTCCCCCTGCAGCAGTTCTTCTCAAGAAGGCTTGCGGCATTGAGAGCGCTTCCGCTGCTCCTAACAAGACAAAGGTCGCTACCATCAAGAGCGAGCAGGTTCGTCAGATCGCTGAGACCAAGATGAAGGACCTCAACGCAGGTTCCATCGAGGCTGCTATGAGCATGATCGCAGGTACCGCACGTTCCATGGGTATCGTCGTTGAGGACTAAGGAGGACAGGTAAGATGATTAAGAGCAAAAAGTATGTTGACAGCGTAAAGCTGATCGAAAAGAATAAGATGTATGATCCCGAGGAAGCTTTTGGCCTCGTTTGCCAGACTTCCAAGGCTAAGTTCGATGAGACCGTTGAGCTCCACGTTCGTCTCGGTGTTGACTCCCGTCACGCTGACCAGCAGGTTCGCGGTGCTATCGTTCTTCCCCACGGTACAGGTAAGTCCGCAAAGGTTCTCGTATTCGCTAAGGGTGACCGCGCTACCGCTGCTAAGGAAGCAGGCGCGGAGTACGTTGGTGACGTTGATCTCGTTGAAAAGATCACCAAGGAAAACTGGTTCGACTTCGACGTTGTTATCGCTACTCCCGACATGATGGCTACTATCGGTCGTCTCGGTCGTGTTCTCGGTCCTAAGGGTCTTATGCCTAACCCCAAGGCAGGTACCGTTACCATGGACGTTGCTAAGGCTGTAGCTGAGGCTAAGGCAGGTAAGATCGAGTACCGTCTCGACAAGACCAACATCATCCACTGCCCCATCGGCAAGGCTTCTTTCGGTCCCGAAAAGCTCCGTGAGAACTTCGATACACTTATGGGTGCTATCATCAAGGCTAAGCCTGCTGCTGCTAAGGGTCAGTACATCAAGAGCTGCACTGTAGCTTCTACAATGGGCCCCGGCGTTAAGGTAAACAGCGCTAAGATCGGCTAATTTCAGCCGAAGCTGAACTTGCATATCGGATTTAAGGGCGACACAGAGCCGCACGGCTTTTGTGTCGCCTTAATCATTATTGTTTGAGTTTTTCTCAGATCAAAAAGTACAAAAATACCCCTTTTTCTTCACTTCCGCTCTTGACTTCCCGTGTTTCTTGTGCTACTATAGTAAAGTATTAAAGCGACTGCCGAAAAGGAGCGAAAAATCAAAATGAAAAACTTTCACACCGAAGAAACCGAAAAACTTTACAGAGCGGTACTTTCACTGAAGGATACCGAAGAATGCAGAAGTTTTTTTGAAGATATATGCACCGTCAAGGAGCTTCAGGACATAGCGCAACGCCTTACTGTAGCGGAAATGCTGAAGGTGGGAAACAGCTATCAGGAAGTTTCTAAAGCCACGGGAGCCAGCACCGCCACCATCAGCCGCGTAAACAAATGTCTCGTTTACGGAAACGGCGGATATGAAACCGTTATCAAAAGGCTGGCTGAAAACGACTGACCTCACCCAAATATTTGTCTCAGGAGTCAGACACAATATGAATCTTTCCAAAACGAATTTAACAAAGGACGAAAAGGCAATATTCGCCCTCCGTGCCCTTTACGAAGGAATGGGATATTCTCATTTTAAGATGAGCAAATTTGAGGAATACGACCTCTACGTACAGAACAAGGATTTTCTCATTTCCGACAGCGTTATCACCTTTACCGATACCAACGGAAAGCTTATGGCGCTGAAGCCCGACGTCACCCTTTCTATCATAAAAAGCAGTCTTGCTGACAAAAGCGAAGACGTCAAAAAAGTTTATTACAATGAAAACGTTTACAGAGTCTCCGGTAAGACCGGCTCATTCAAGGAGATCATGCAGGTGGGCCTTGAGTGCATCGGCAACCTTGACGACTATAATATATATGAAGTTTTGTCTCTGGCGGCGAAAAGCCTTCAGTGCATTTCCGAGAATTTTGTCCTTGATATTTCCCACGTGGACATTATCTCCGCTGTGATTGATTCTCTCGGCGTATCGGACAGTGCAAAACCTGCCCTCATGAAGTATATCAGCGAAAAGAACGTTCACTCTGTCAAGAAGCTTTGTCAGGAAACGGGGGTTGACTCGTCAAATCTTGAGAAGCTTATCTCCACCTATGGAGACGCGGCATCGGTAATTCCCGTTCTCCGTGGCATCGTCCCCTCGGAGAAGGCGTACCTAATCGACACGCTTGAATCTGTGGTTGCCGCGCTGGATGCGGCAGGATTCGGTGGAAAGGTAAAGCTTGATTTCTCCGTTTCGGGCAACGCCGGATACTACAACGGCTTTATTTTCACCGGTTTTATAAACGGACTTCCCAGCGCCATTCTCTCCGGCGGTCAGTACGACAAGCTGATGGATAAAATGGGCAGCACGGACCGTGCTATCGGATTTGCCATCTATCTTGATCTTCTGGAGCGTTTTGAGGAAGAAAACCAGTACGACGTGGATACTCTTCTTATTTATTCAGCGGGCGACACTATTGCCACTGTGGACAATGCAGTTAAAAAGCTTTCGGCTGAGGGCAAGACGGTCCTTGCCGCAAAAGTTATTCCCGCAAAACTGAGATACAAAGAGACGGTATGTCTCAAGGACATGGAGGGCTGAGAGGTGAAAACTTTTCTTAACGTTGCTCTTCCCAAGGGAAGACTTGGCGAAAAAGTCTACGCAATGTTTGAGTCTGCCGGCTTCGAGTGCCCCTCCATTAAAGAAAATAACCGCAAACTCATCTTTGAAAACGAAGAGGTAGGCGTGAGATATTTCTGGGTAAAGCCCTCCGACGTGGCTATCTACGTTGAGCACGGCGCGGCGGACATCGGCGTTGCCGGCAAGGATATTCTCCTTGAGTACGAGCCGGATGTTTACGAGCTTTACGACCTTGACATCGGCAAGTGCCGCATGGCTGTTGCCGCAAAGAAGGATTTCAGATACAACCCCGGCAAGACTCTCAGAGTCGCGACGAAGTTTGCAAACATCACGAAGAACTACTATGACTCCCAGGGTCGCGACATCGACATCATTCACCTGAACGGCTCCATCGAGATCGCTCCGATATTAGGTCTTTCCGACGTCATCGTGGATATAGTGGAGACAGGTACTACTCTGAAGGAGAACGACCTTGAGGTATTTGAGACCATCGTTCCCATCAGCGCCCGTCTGATCGCAAACAAATCAAGCTTTAAGTTCAAGGGTGACATGATCGAGAAGATCACACGCGGACTTGACAGAAAAGAGGCTACAAAATGATCAAGATCTTAAAATACGGCGAGGTTGCCTCTGAGGATATTTTCGCAAGGGTCACTCCCGAATTCGACGTGTCCGCCATCGTTTCGGATATTATCAAGACGGTTAGAGAAAAAGGCGACGCGGCTCTCTTTGAATACTGCAAAAAATTTGACCGTGCGGAGCTTGACTCCCTCCTCGTTACAAAAGAGGAGATCGACGAAGCCGTTGCCTCCGTTGATCCCGAATTTCTCGAGATTCTGAAGAAAGCGGCGGCTAACATCTATAAATTCCACGAAAAGCAGAAGAGAAACAGCTTTATTATAAACGACGAAGCAGGAGTTGTCATGGGTCAGAAGGTGATCCCCGTGGACAGAGCGGGACTTTACGTTCCAGGCGGCACCGCGGCTTATCCTTCCACCGTTCTTATGGACTCTATTCCCGCCAAGATCGCAGGCTGTCCCGAGGTCGTCATAACTACTCCCCCTAACTCCGAGGGCAAGGTGAACCCCGTTATCTTAGCGGCGGCTCATATCGCAGGCGTTGACAAGATTTTCAAAGTCGGCGGCGCTCAGGCGGTAGCGGCTCTGGCTTACGGCACGGAAAGTATTCCGAAGGTTGACAAGATCGTAGGTCCCGGTAACGCCTTCGTTGCTGAAGCAAAGCGTCAGGTCTTTGGCGAAGTTTCCATCGACATGATCGCAGGACCCAGCGAGATCCTTATCGTAGCGGACTCCACCTGCAATCCCGCGCACCTTGCGGCAGATCTGCTCTCTCAGGCAGAGCACGACAAGCTGGCGAGTGCGGTTCTGGTGTGCGACAGTATCTCTCTTGCAGAAGCTGTAAGAGACGAGCTTGAGGTACAGATCCCCCTCCTTGAGAGAAGCGAAATTGCCCGCGCATCCATCGATAACAACGGCAAGATCATCGTTGCTGAATCCCTCGACGTGGCGATCGACATTGCCAACGAGATCGCTCCCGAGCATCTTGAGCTTTGCGTTGACAACCCCTTCGATTATCTCGACGCAATTCGTCACGCCGGCTCCATCTTCATGGGCAAGAACTGTCCCGAGGCTTTAGGTGACTACTTTGCAGGACCCAACCACACCCTCCCCACCAGCGGAAGTGCCCGCTTCTCAAGCCCCCTCTCCGTTGGCGACTTCGTGAAGAAGACTCAGTACACCTACTTCACCAAGGGCGCACTTGCTAAAGTTGCCCGCGACGTTGAGTTCTTCGCCAAGAAGGAAGGTCTCACCGCCCACGCAAAGAGTGCGGTTATCCGCATCGAAGAGTAATCCCCCGAAAATCCCGCCGAATCTTCGGCTGATTGGACACAATTATGAGCACATTTTTCAGCGAAAAATATAAAAGTCTGGTGCCCTACACCCCCGGTGAACAGCCTCGTGACGTAAAATATATCAAACTGAATACCAATGAATCCCCCTTCCCGCCCTCGGGGAGGGCTCAAAGGATGGCATCCGAGGCGGCAGAAAGACTAAATCTCTACTCTGACCCCGAATGTCGCGCACTCAAAGAAAAAGCCGCTGAGGTTTTGGGCGTGGGTGCGGATCAGGTGATCATGACCAACGGCTCCGACGAGGTTTTGAACTTCGCGTTCATGGCATACTGTGACGGGAACACCCCTGCGGTATTCCCCGACATCACCTACGGCTTTTACAAGGTGTTTGCCGAGGTCAACCGAGTCCCCTACCGCATAATTCCCCTGAGAGAGGACTTTTCCATAGCTCCCGAGGATTATTTCGCCGCGGACGGTACCGTTTTCATCTCAAATCCCAACGCTCCCACGGGAATTTTGCTCCCTCTTTCCGACATTGAGGCGATTTTGAAATCAAACCCCCACAACGTGGTAGTCGTTGACGAAGCTTACGTAGATTTCGGCGGCGAAAGTGCAGTCTCCCTTATTAACAAGTATAAAAATCTGCTTGTTACCCGTACATTCTCCAAATCCCGTTCCATGGCGGGAGCAAGACTGGGCTTCGGCGTTGCCTGTGCGGAGCTTATCCGTGACCTTGAGACACTGAGATACTCCACCAACCCCTACAACGTGAACATGATGACTATGGCGGCAGGGATAGGTACCCTTGAGGACGAGGAATACACCCGTTCAAATTGCCGCGCTATCATAGAAAACCGTGAATTCACCGTAAGAGAGCTGAAAAGGCTCGGCTTTGAGTTGACTGACTCCATGGCGAATTTCGTATTCGCAAAGCACCCTGAATTCTCCGGCGAGGAGATATACACCCGTCTTCGCGAAAACGGAATTTTGGTTAGGCATTTTACGAGTCCCCGCATCTGCGAATTTAACCGTATAACGGTAGGTTCGAGAGAGCAGATGGAGACCCTTGTTATTACCCTTGAAAAGATATTGGAGGGAACGAAATGAGACAGGCTGAGATCACAAGAAAGACCGGCGAGACGGACATCTCGTTGAAATTAAATATTGACGGTACAGGAAAGGCTGTTATCGACTCCGGCTGTCCCTTCCTTGACCACATGTTGAATCTGTTTACACGTCACGGCCGCTTCGACCTTACTCTGAAGTGCATCGGTGACGTTGAGGTGGACTATCACCACACCGTAGAGGACATCGGTATCGCTCTTGGCGAAGCCTTTGACTCTGCTATGGGCAACAAGGGCGGCATCCGTCGCTACGGCAGCATGATCCTCCCAATGGACGAAAGCCTTATTATGTCGGCTGTGGACCTTTCGGGAAGAGTGCACCTTGATTTCAACCTTGACATCCCCACGGAGAAGGTAGGCGACTTCGACTGTGAGCTGGTTCGCGAGTTCTGGTACGGCTTTGTCCGCACCTCCCGCACAACGCTCCACATCAGACAGCTTGCGGGACTTAACTCTCACCACATCATCGAGGGTGCGTTCAAATCCGTAGCGCGTAGTCTTAGAGAAGCCCTCTCCATCGATCCCGACCTTCAGGGAGAGATCCCTTCAACTAAAGGAGTTCTCTGATGGTAGCTATCGTTGATTACGGAGTAGGCAATCTTTTCTCCCTTAAAAGCTCCCTTGCCGCCATCGGCGCAGATGCCGTGGTTACGGGAGACCCCGAGGTAATAAAAAGTGCCGACAAGATAATTCTCCCCGGCGTTGGTGCTTTTGGGGACGCGGCGGCAAAGCTGAGAGAAAGCGGACTTGACCGCGTGGTAGTCGCCGAAGCTGAATGCGGCAAACCCATCATGGGTATCTGCCTCGGCATGCAGCTTCTTCTTGAAAAAAGCTTTGAGTACGGCGAGCACGAGGGCCTTGGACTCATAAAGGGTGAGATCCGACCTATCGCCGAAGTTATCCCCTCGGACTACAAGATCCCCCACATCGGTTGGAATGCCCTTACCTTTAAGGGTGAGCCTTCCCCTATTTTCAAGTATATCAAAAACGGCGACTACGTTTACTTCGTTCACTCATTCTACGGCGTAAACTGTGACGAGTCCGTCATCGCTACATCTGAGTACGGTGCGCCCCTTACAGCGGCGGTAGCACGTGACAACGTATACGGTTGTCAGTTCCATCCCGAAAAGAGCGGCGAGGTTGGTCTTTCCATACTGAAGGCCTTCTGCGAGCTTTAACTTTACACTTATTCTATCCGCAAAACTGCGGAATTGGAGCATTTATGTACATTTTCCCTGCTATAGATCTATATGAAGGAAAGGCTGTCAGACTCCTGAGGGGCGACTACGACAAGATGACTGTCTACAGCGAAAGACCCTGGGAGTTTGCCGCGGATTTTGAGTCAAAGGGTGCGACCCACATCCACATCGTTGACCTTGAAGGCGCAAAAAGCGGAACCACACCCAACCTTCATGTTATTGAAAAAATCATTTCAGGCTCAAACCTCTTCGTTGAGGTAGGCGGCGGAATCCGTTCCATGGAGACCGTTGAAAAGTACCTTTCCATCGGCGTTGACCGCGTTATTCTCGGCACTGCCGCAGTAAAGGACGAGGAGTTTCTCCGTGCCGCCGTCGAAAAATACGGCGACAAGATCGCTGTGGGCGTTGACATCAAGGACGGCTACGTTGCGGTAAAGGGTTGGACCGAAAAGAGCGACTACACATTCTTAGACTTTTGCCTAAAGATGGAGTCCATAGGCGTAGACTGCATTATCTGCACGGATATTTCAAAGGACGGTGCTATGATGGGCACCAACCACCAGCTTTATCTGGAGCTTTCCGAAAAGCTGAACCTCAAAATAACCGCTTCCGGCGGAGTTTCCTCCCTCGATGACGTAAATCGTCTGGCTAAGCTTGGTATATACGGTGCCATCATCGGCAAAGCCTATTACACCGGCGACGTCAAGATCGACGAAGCGGTTGCGGCAGCGAAGCAAGGCGGTGCGATATGATAACAAAACGTATAATTCCATGTCTGGACGTAAAAAACGGCAGAGTCGTAAAAGGTGTTAATTTCATGGGCCTCTCCGACGTATCCTCCCCTGTGGAGCTGGCAAAGTATTACAGCGAAGCGGGTGCAGACGAGCTTGTCTTCTACGACATTACCGCCTCCGCAGAAGGACGCGCTCTTTTCACGGACATTCTCACAGAGGTGGCGTCAAAGATATTCATTCCCCTCACCGTAGGCGGAGGAATCAACTCTGTAGCAGACTTCGACCGGGTCCTCAAGTGCGGAGCTGACAAGGTCAGCGTTAACTCCGGTGCTATACGAAATCCTGACCTGATCAGCGAGGCTTCAAAGCTCTACGGCGACCAGTGCGTAGTAATTTCGGCAGATGTAAAACGAGTCGACGGGGTGTTCCGAGTATTTGCCAAGGGCGGACGTGAGAACACGGGCCTTGAGGCTATCGAGTGGATCCGCCGATGTGTCGGAAACGGAGCCGGCGAGGTAGTTTTAAACTCTATCGACACCGACGGGGTGAGAGGAGGCTTTGATCTTGAGATGCTTGAAGCCGTGACAAACGCCGTGAGTGTTCCCGTTATCGCTTCCGGTGGAGCCGGATCCATAGACCACTTCACAAAACTGTTCAAAGCCAATCCCAAAGTTGACGCGGGACTTGCCGCTTCAATTTTCCACTTCGGTGACGTTAAGATCGACGAGCTGAAGCGTACCTTACATGAAAATAACATTCCCGTCAGAATCTGACGAGGGGAGGACATACCGATGATAAACATTGATGAACTTAAATTTGACGAACGCGGCCTTATTCCCGCGGTAGTAGTTGACAGCATCACAAAAAAAGTGCTGACCGTGGCTTACATGAACCGCGAAAGCCTTGAGATCTCCATGGAAAAGGGACTCACCTGCTTCTGGAGCCGTTCAAGAGAAGAGCTTTGGCTGAAGGGCGAGACCAGCGGCAACTATCAGCACATCGTATCCATCACCGCTGACTGCGACAATGATGCTCTCGTGGTCGTTGTTGACAAGGACGGTCCTGCCTGCCACCTCGGCACAGACTCCTGCTTCAACAACACCCTTTGGGAGAGCGACGAGCGCCACGAATTCTCTCTTGAATCTCTGATGAGCCTCATTGAGGGCAGAAAGAGCGAGAAAAAAGAAGGCTCCTACACCACGTACCTCTTTGAAAAGGGTATCGACAAGATTCTCAAGAAGGTTGGCGAGGAGTGCACCGAGGTAATCATCGCAGGTAAGGCAGACGACAAGGCTGAGACCATCTACGAGATCTCTGATTTGGCGTATCACGTAATGGTCCTTATGATCGAAATGGGCATATCCCTTGAGGATATTCACCGCGAGCTTGCTTCCCGTCACGTTATCGACCATAAAGTGAAGCAGGAAAAAATGACTAAGTAATTTGGGGGATTTATGAAAAAAATTATTGCGATCTTACTGACTCTCATTATGGTGTTTGCTCTCTCCTCCTGCTCTCTGTACGACTATGTCGGAGAAGCTTTTGCGGAGGAGATGCGTGCTGAATTCGGAGACGAGGTGGGAGATATGCTTGACGAAGCCGTTGAGCAGAACAAGCAGGAGCTTGAAAACCTTGAAAATGAGTGGGACGGTATGAAGGACCAGCTTCAAGAGGAAGCCAACGCCGCTATCGAAGAAGAATTCGGCGAAAAGGCGGGTATCGTTCAGACCCTTTTCGGCGGTCTTATCGACTGGTTTGACAGTCTCTTCGGTGCCAAGTGGGATTATCCCGTGGCTGACGCTACCTGCTCTTGGCGCGGCTTTGAAGAAGAGACCCTCAGCTGGAGTGAGTGGGAATTTGCCACAGATGACGGCAGAAGCTACCACATCGGCCTTGATCTCAAGTCAAAGAGCGGTAGTCTCGACATCCTTGCCGCTTCCGACGGAACCGTGGTCTATTCAAGCGGCTCGGGTGACGTAAACGGTGCCAACGGTTACCGCGTCGTCATCGAGCACGAGATCGACGGGAAGACCGTTTACTCCTTCTACGGTCACCTTGCAGACTACAAGGATCTTCCGGCGAAGGACACTGAAGTCAAGTGCGGTGATCGCATCGGCACAATGGGAACTACCGGTTATTCCGGCGGCGTACACCTCCACTTCGCAGTATACGACACCTACACCGCCGATCCTCTGGGACGTTCCTATAAGTTCACAGGCAATACAAGAGTCCACAACGGTATTACCTACTATAATCCCAAGTACATTATCGAAAACGGTGAGCTTCCCGAGTAAACAGGCGGAGTTTGGTGAGTTATTTTGTACCACCGACTAAGAGAAGTCAAGACCACCGGTTGAACCGGTGGCTTGCACAGCCCCTATAAGGGGCAAATACAGGCTTCATCCCTAAAAGGGACTACTGAAGTTTGACACCGCATTACACTTACAGGCAGCCGC
>JAZULS010000004.1:0-12450 GCA_045603205.1 Eubacteriales bacterium
CTCTTTTGTTCACTAGGCTGACCGCGCCCGAAATGAGAAAAAGACGCGCTCGGCTTCGCCTTCACGCATCTTTTTCTCATTTCCTAGTCACTTTTCTTTATTCTCTCAGTTTTTTCTCTACCCCAACTATTGACATTGAGCCAAAAAAAGCAGCTGCAAGAATCAAGTTGCAACTGCTTTTTATTATTAAATTTACTCTTACTCTTTAGCCGCCACAGAATACTTATTTCTGTAGAATTCGTAATTATCGTAGAAGCCGGAGCCCTCTCCGCTCTTTACTGCTTTGAGGTATTCGTGGATATCCAGCTCGTCTCTTGACATCTCGATAACACAGCCCGCAATGTTGGAGCAGTGGTCGGAGATTCTTTCAAGATTTGTAAGCAGATCAGAGAACACGAAACCAAGCTCAATGGTACACTCGCCGTTACGGAGACGGTTTACGTGACCTTTCTTCAAAGTATCACGAAGATTATCTACAACCTGCTCAAGAGGTTCTACCTTCATTGCGGTCTCAAGGTCATTTTCTTCAAAAGCCTTCAGAGCGATGCCGAGGATCTCGCTGACAGCTCCTGTCATTACGTCAAGCTCTCTCTTCGCTTCGTCAGAGAAGGAAAGATTCTTGTCGTGCATCTCCTCAGCGGACTCCACGATATTAACTGCGTGGTCGGAAATTCTTTCAATATCTCCGATAACGTGGAGAAGCTTATTCGCATCTGTACTGTCCGCCTCGGTCATATTAT
This sequence comes from Eubacteriales bacterium, assembly GCA_045603205.1. Taxonomy (GTDB): domain Bacteria; phylum Bacillota; class Clostridia; order Oscillospirales; family CAG-272; genus RUG11130. The sequence goes on from JAZULS010000004.1 coordinate 741, forward strand.
GTGACGAAAGCTTCACAAGGTACGAGCCAAGCTTGTCCTCGTACATATCGACCTTACTCTCAGCCTCGCGAACCTTATCCGCCTCTTTTTCGTTATATGAATCAAGCATCTTCAAAGCGTCGCGGATAGACTTAAACGCCACGTCTGCCATAGTAACGGCAACAGTCTTGGAGCGCTCGATAGCAACGGAAGGAACAGTATAGAATCTCTCATCGAGAAGCTTTGCTTCTTCGCTCTTTTTATCGTCACGTACTACAAGTGTTGCAAGTTTTTCGAGATACTTTGCAAAGGGAGTGATAATCGCAAGAGCGACTAACTTAAAGGAGGTGTGAACTACCGCGATAGTTACGTAGTTCGCTGGAACATCCATAAACGCAAAGTCTATGAAATAATTGAGCAGATAGAACAGGGGGAGTATGACAAGTGTCGCTATAATATTGAAGGAAAGGTGAATCACCGCCGCGCGACGTGCATTCTTACCCGTACCGACGGAGGAGATCATCGCGCTGACACAGGTACCGATGTTCTGACCCATAACGATAGGCACGGCAACTGCGTGAGTAACTCCACCGGTTACGGTAAGAGCCTGAAGCACACCGACGGACGCAGAGGAGGACTGAACGATGGCTGTAAACACCGTACCGACGATAACGCCGAGAATGGGGTTAGAGAAGCTGATCAGTACGTTCTTGAATGCGTCGTTATTCTTAAGATCGGATACGGAGCCGGACATCATATCCATACCGAACATAAGGATCGCAAATCCGAGAAGTATCATACCAAGGTCTTTCTTCTTTGCGTTCTTCTGGAAAGCAAAAAGAACAACACCGATAAGAGCAAGGATCGGAACGAATGTATCCGTTTTGAAAAGCTGGAGGAAAGCTACGCTTGTCTCGTCAATAGCCTGCAGAGACAGGACCCAAGCAGTAACGCTGGTACCAAGGTTAGCACCGAGGATAACGCCTATTGACTGGGTGAGAGTCATAAGGCCTGAGTTTACAAAACCTACGACCATTACCGTCGTAGCAGAAGAGGACTGAATAATAAGTGTAACGATCAGTCCGAGAAGAAATCCCTTGATGGGATTGGAAGTTGCGTTTCCGAGGAATATCTTGAGCTTGTTACCTGCGCTCTTCTCAAGAGCGTTGCCCATGGCGTTCATACCGTATAAGAAAAGGGCAAGTCCGCCTACAAGCTCGAGAACATTGGAAAAACCAAACATGTAAATTCTCCGTTCTACCGTTTTTCACGGCTTTCATTATGATGGGGAATGTCGTACAACGGTATTTTTGAAAAAACTTAATCCGTCCTTTTGATTTTAACATATTTTCACATTTTTTGCAATAGAAAAAGAGGACTCTTTTCGCAAAGGAAGCCCTCTTTACACAAATTTTACTTGATTCAACCCACACTTTTACGCTACGTACTTCCCTGCACCATCGGAAAGGAGCATCTCTCCGTCACGGGTTATCCATATAACTTCCACGCCGTCCGTAGTCTCCGCCAAGTCAAGCCCCTTTTCGTGCGTCATACAAAAAAGCGCTGTAGAAAGGGCGTCACCGAGGGCCGGGTCGTCGCAAATAACGCTTACCGACAAAAAACTCTCCGGAGGCATCAAAGTTTCGGAGTCTATTATATGATGATAATTTTTCCCGCCAACGGTATAGTATCGCTGATAGGAGCCGCTGGTCACCACGGAGACGTCCGAAGCCTCAAGCATCAGAGCGTACTCGTCTTCCGACTCGGGTCTCGGATTTTCTATCCCCACCCGCCAAGGTTTTCCGTCTGCGTCTCCTATACAGCTGACGCTTCCGCCGATGGAGACAACGTATCCGTCAACACCCGCCTCTCTTAATTTCTCGCAGATGCGGCGGGCGGCATAACCTTTCGCAACAGCCCCCACGTCAAGGGTTTGAAGCGGATCCTTGATGTGCACCGTGTCTCCGTCTATGATAACATCATTAATATCCGTGTGCTTTGCCGCCTTCTCAAGCTCATCTTTGTCGGGAAGCTCCGCGTTTCCGGGATCATCAAGTCCCCTCTCGCGATAAGTATGCCAGATCTTCAGTACACTGCCCATTGCCACGTTGGTCTTGCCCTCAGTCTTGTGGTAAAGCTCGATGCAAAACTGCAGAAGCCCCGTTATCTCGGAATCCACCTCAAGTTTCGGGTGAGAGCCGTCTGTTACCTCGTTAAGGGAGGCTATGTTGTTTATCCCTTCATATTTATTATATATGTCGAACAGTTTGTGGTATCTCTCAAGTTCTGTTTCAATCTTTTGGCATACCGTGTCAAATTCCGCCTTACTTTCCGCGTATCCGACAACGGTAGTTACAGTATCGAAGTAGTCGAAAAAGTATTCGGTATACTTTTCTTTTTTTCCACAGGATGGGAGGAAGGCGGAAAGAAGGCTCAAGGCGACCGCCAACGCAAATATTCTTTTTACTATTCTGCCCATAATCCACCTTCCCCTGAAAAGGAGACCTTCCATCAGGTCTCCCCTTCAAGACGTAAATTTTAATCATCTCTGCTCGCCTTCGCCATTGAGCTTACAAGTCCCGACACCTTGACAGTGCATCCCGCCTTCTGCAGGTCATCATTACCGTATCCCCTGTCCGTTTCAAGACTTGACAGTTCGTTATAAGTTTTGCCGACACAGGCTGAGTCAAAAGCAGAAGCCTGTTCGTACCATTCCTTCACCACGCCGTCGTCGTTGCGGTCGATTCCGCCAGACGCCATTCCGTAGGACGTTCCCGCTTCTCTTTTGGTGGTAAGCCTTCCTGTGGGCTCGGTGTTTGATTTACCGCTAAGGTCAAAACTCACGCCTGCCTCCACCGAGTCGGAAAAAGCCGCCGTGATGATACCTCTGTCGTCTGCGGTACATGCGGAAAATGTTATCTCAAGGGACACTTCACCTTCTGACTCGTCGGTAGCGTCCCGCTTTGTACCCGTCTCGGTAACGATTCCGATCTCAAGGTCATCTTCCGCCGTCGCCTCCGAAGGAGAAGCGTTTTCTACGGCGCGCTCAATGGCTTTGATGAAATCCGATACGGAGATAGTGCATCCGGCGGAGAGAACTTCACCTGTGCCCTTTCCGTTTTCGGCAGCAAGGGCTTTGATCTCAGGGAGAGTCTTCCCCTCTACCACGTCCTCGAAATAATCCGCCTGCTCGTACCATTCAGCCTTAGCTCCGCCATACTCCTTCATTCCGTAGGACTCGCCAAGCTCTCTTTTCGTTTTGAGTTCATCCGGAGTCACGGCAGCACCCTTTGAAGTAAATTTCAGCTCCGCCTCAAGGGCGTCAAGCTCACACTCCAGAACTTTGCCGTCTCCGCCAAGGAGAACCGACGCCAAAGTGAAAGAAACTTCGCCCTTTCCGTCAGTCTCACCATCAGCATCGGTAACTCTCGTAACGGCGGCATAACTGCCGACACCGAGACTCAGTTTTTCTTCATTTTTTCCACCGCAGGACGTTAATAATACACCCACGGCGAGAACAAGAATTAAAAATATAATGCTTTTAGTTTTATTCACCCTTCGTCTCCTATGAATAAACATTTTGATGCGAACCATAGTCCGCCAAGCATTATATTTTGACGTTTTTCAGTTGTTTAAGCACCAGAGCGCCGAGAAGTCCGATAAAAATTCCGGAAACCGTTCCGCTTATTGCCAAAACTGCGAAATAATAACCAATCTCCAAGGTATTTGTTAGGAGGATCGCCGTAAGTATCTGCCCGAAATTGTGTAAAACTCCCCCTGCCACGCTGACACCAACCATTGAAAAGGCGTTTGTCTTTTTTAAAAGGCACATCCCCGCAAGGCTGAGAGTGGCACCGACAAAGCTATAAAGAAAAGTCAGCGTGTTCCCGAAAAGAAGAGCGAGGGCGGCAAGTCTGACTCCCGACACGGCGGCGGCTGAGGACAAACCAAAGCGGAAAAGGGCAAAAATTATCACCACGTTGCAAAGCCCCATCTTCACACCGGGCAACCCCGACACAATAGGTGGAAGGAGTGACTCAATATAGGAAAGGATGATCGCACCTGACGCCAGCACAGCAAGGGAAGTCAGTTTTTTCGTCCTGCTATCCATTTATCTCCCTCCTTTTATGGTAAACTCACAGCGAAACGTCTACTTCGCTTTTTTCGTTTGTAACGATCTTAATAACAAGTCGGTGAGGCAGGCACACGATGCTCTCGCCGTTTTTCGATATTTCAGCATGGCGGGCGCACACAAGGTCGGGGCAATCCGCACTTTCGATCCTTGCTTTTCCGTTTTCGATGACGAGGACGTTTTCCCCGCCTGAATCTGCCTCCGCCTTGATCACAACGCGAGCGTCAACGTTCAGCGGGTACCGTTCGGTTTCCGCTCCGTTTATTATCACGGAGACGTATTCGCCGTCTTCTGCAAATGCAGAAAATAATAAGAGAGCCGAGAAAGAAACAGCTAACAAAGCCGCTATCAGAAGAATATCCCGAAACATCTTCTTTTTTGAACCAGCTTCAGCCATAACTGTCCCCTCCTTACCCCGCTATCCGTACAGCGTACTTTCGTTACGTTAATTATATCACACCTTTCGTCAAATTTCTCCCAAAAAGTGAAAACTTGTGGGAGTTTTTTCTTCACGGGGCAAAAAGATTCTCCGCAACCCCCGAAAAGCCATAGAAAGCCATAGACAAAAAGGCGGCGGCGATAAGGATGATGGGCAATCCCTTGAAACTTTCAGGCACCGCGTTCTCGTCAAGTCTTTCTCTCATTCCCGAGAACAGCACCATGGCAAGAAGGAAACCGATGCCGCACCCTAAAGAGCTGATAAAGCTTTCGATAAAGTTAAATCCGTCGGTCACGTTGTTGAGGGAGACTCCGAGGACGGCACAGTTTGTGGTTATGAGGGGAAGATAAACTCCAAGCCCCGTGTAAAGGCCGGGGGAAAGTTTTCTTATCGCCGTTTCGGTCAGCTGGACGAGAGAGGCGATCACGAGGATAAACACCACAGTTTGCAGATACGCGGCATTAAGCGGCTCAAGAATATAATACTGCAAAAACCACGTTACCGTACCTGCGATACCCATGACAAAGGTAACGGCAAGTCCCATTCCCACGGAGCTCTTCATTTTTCCCGACACTCCGAGGAAGGGACACATACCGAGAAATTTCGTCAGCACGTAGTTGTTCACCAGCACCGTTGACACGAAGATGACTCCGAGACTTCTGAGGCTTTCCATCAGGACGCACCTCCCTTCTTTCCTTTATTTATAAATCCCCCTCGGAACATCGCCGTGAGAAGACCGAAAACGAGAAGTCCGCCGGGGGCAAGGGAGATAAGCTTCACGGGGTGGTCTGCCAAGATGGGCAGAGCAAATCCGAATACGCTTCCCGAACCGAAAATCTCCCTGACAAAAGCCACGGCAAGGAGGGCAAGAGTAAAGCCTATACCCGTACCAATCCCGTCAAGAGCTGAATAAGCAACGGTATTTTTGCCGGCGAAAGACTCCGCTCTGCTGAGAATTATGCAGTTGACGGTGATAAGGGCAAGATAAACGCCAAGGAGATCATACACTTTCGGGAAAAAGGCATGAACGAGGAACTGTATGCTTCCCACAAAAGCCGCGATCAGCACGATATAACAAGGTATTCTGACGCCCCTCGGAATCACACGTCTCAAGGCTGATATGATGGTGTTTGAGCAAAACAGTGTCGCTCCTGCGGCAAGTCCCATGCCAAGGGCCCCCGTCAAGGTCGATGTGACCGCAAGGGTGGGACAGATTCCGAGCAAAGTGACGAAAATGGGGTTTTCCCTGATGATTCCTCTGGTCAGCACATCAAGATTTGTTCTGTTTCTCATTTTTTGTTTCCTTTTATTATATCGAAAGCCTCAAAGGCGCCGACAAGCGCTCTTTTGTACCCGTCGGAGGTAACGGTAGCTCCGCTTACGGCATCTACTTCACCAATGCCGTCCCGGTCTTCCCCCACGAAGCGGGAGTAAAACTCCTCATCGGCACAAACGGAGCCCACGCCCTCCGTCTCCTTTTGAGTAAGTGTCTCGCAGTCGATTATCACGCCCTCCGAGCCGATACAGACCCTAAGCGTGATATATTCTCCCGAGGGAGAGTACCATTTGTTACCGTTTATGCCGAATCCCGCCGCCTTAACGTAGAAAACTCCGTTTCCGCTGTCGGTAAGATACGCCTCGGTTATGCCGCTGTACAATTCGTCGTATTTTGACAGGTCAAGTTCGGTAAGACGGGAATTTTCGAGAAGGTCAAAATACTCTTTCACTTTCGTCTGATAGACTTCGCCACCCTCGGAAACAACTTTTCCATTTCCGTCAACACCTACGTAAGCATCCCCAAAAACGAAAACTCTGCCCGTGCCGTTTCCCGCGGAGTATACCGAGTCTACCCCCTCCAGCCGCTCCGTCAGAAACACCTTCGTGAAGCTTCCGTCAGCAGAAGGGAGGGCTGTAGACAAGTTTTCACGAAGCTTTTCCTCTTCGTCTCTGAGGTCTACCGACTCTCCCGAAAGGGATGCCGCCACGCCCAGAGCATCTTTTACCGCACCCTTATAAGCGGTGGTAGTACGGGTGGCTCCCGACACAGTATCCACGGAGTCAACGTCTTGCAGCGTGATTCCGCTAAAATTTTCGCCGAATGTTTTCTCTTCCCCGAGAGTCTCGGAGCTGCCGAGGCAAACGCTGTTCACAACTTTTCCTTCACTGTCGATTCCACAGAGGATCACCATTCCCGGAGCGTATCCCGCCACCTCCAGCTTTACTACCACTCCGCCGCCGTCTTCCGTGTATACCTCCCTTACGCTTTCGGGAAGCGTAGTGCCCGCAGTATCGGCAGGCGTAAAATTTTCTCCCTGGGGTAAAACGACAGACAAAGAGGACGTCACCCCCGCGGACTCGTTTTTCTCAATCATGGGGGCGGTGTATTTATACGTCACGCCAAGCAGTAGTGCCGCCGCCGCGCAGATCCCACCGAGGGACAGCACGTTTTTCAAATATTCTTTCATAACAGTCTCCCTTCAGTCTATAGCTGTTTTGTCGATCCTAAATTCCGCCGAAAACCCGCTTCGGGGTAAGTCTGTCGATGTGCGGCGTCAGCACGTTCATTAGGAGTATCGCAAAGGACACGCCCTCGGGATAACTGCCGAAAAGCCGTATCAGCACCGTCAAAGCGCCGCACCCCACACCGAATATGACTTTGCCGAACTTGGTTACGGGGGATGTCACGTAGTCCGTTGCCATGTAGATCGCTCCAAGGACAGCGCTTCCCGAGAAAAGCCATCTCGCCGCCTCGCCGAAGTCAAAGCCCACCGCGGGAAGTGTCAGCACGAAGACAGATGCCAAAAATGCTGTGGGAATATGCCACGAGATCACCCCGCGAAGGAGCAGATACACTCCGCCTACAAGGAGAGCCAAAATAGCTACCTCCCCGATGGCACCACCCCTGTTTCCAAGGAGCAGGTCGGCAAATCCCACACTTTCTCCGCGGTCAAGGGTAATAAGAGGTGTGGCACTTGACACAGCGTCCGCCCATCTCGGAAAATCTCCCCCTGCCGCCTCGGAAAAGGACAAAAGCATAAACACTCTGCCGCAGATTGCAGGATTTACGATGTTTTTGCCGATGCCGCCGAACAAAGATTTAACTATGACTATGGAGAACACCGTTCCGATGACGCACTGCCACAGGGGAATGTCCGACGGCAAACTAAGCGCCAAAAGCAGTCCCGTCACGGCAGCACTGAGATCAGAAACCGTTTGCCCTCTTTTTAAAATGATGTTAAAAACCCATTCCGACGCCACCGCAGTACCAACGCAAACGGAAAGCACGGCAAGTGCAGAAAGTCCGAAAACCCAGACTCCGATCAACGAAGCAGGTAAAAGGGACACGAGCACATCCCCCATTATTTTCGTGGTTGAAGCTCCCGAGTGGATATGGGGCGAAGCACTCAGCTTCATAAAGTTTTCCGCCGTCACGACTCACTCCTCCCTTCGCCACGCTCTGCGTAATTTGGCTTTTTGTCTCTTAGTATTTTTTTAACGAGTCTGTTAGTCTGAGCAAGGGGAAGCCTTGCAGGACACACGAAGGAACAGCATCCGCACTCCATGCACACTCTGACTCCCGCTCTGACGGCTCTGTCAAAGTCCCCCGACTTATACCCACGGGCGACCTCTGCAGGATTAATATTGAAGGGGCAACTTTCAAGGCAAGCTCCGCAACGGATGCAAGCGGTGGAGGGTGGAGTTTCGGCTTCACTGCGGGTGCACGCTACTATCCCGTTGGTGTTTTTAAGTATGGGGTAGTCACTTGATGGCACGTGGACTCCCATCATTGGCCCGCCGTAGACAACCTTGCAAAGGTCCGAGGTGTCCGCTCCACAAAACGCAAGCAGGGCGGAAATAGGCGTTCCGATGGGGCATATTACGTTCTTCGGACTTCTGAGCGCACCTCCCGTCACGCTGACGCATCTGTCAAAGAGAGGCTCTCCCGTCCTGAGGAGTTTCCCGATTTCTGCAATTGTCGAAATATTGCAAACTACGGCTCCCACGTCAGCAGGCAAGCTCCCCGTGGGTACAATTTTCCCCGTGGTGTGGTAGATGAGTACCTTTTCTCCCCCTTGGGGGTAGTATCTTGGCAGTTTTTCAAGTCTGATCCCCTTGTCCCGTGGGATAATCTCGGCAAGCTTCTCCAAGGCTTCCCTGTTTGAGCTTTCCACGCCGAAGATGACTTCTTTGAGCCCGAGCCACTTTTGCATCATTTCCACGGCGCACATAACGTCCTCGCCTCGCGACAGAAGTGTGGCGGTGTCCGAGGTGATATTCGGCTCACATTCGGCGCAGTTAACGATGAGTTCTATGACTGTGTCCGCCCCTGAGCCAAGCTTCACGTGGGTGGGAAATCCTGCGCCCCCGAGACCCACGATTCCCCCGTGTCTCACCGCTTCGATAAGATCCTCTCTCGAATTTATGCTCGGTGCATTAAGATTTTCCGCCCGTCTCATCTCTCCGTCTGACTCTATCTCCACAGCAGGGGCTCTGTTTCCCTCTGAAAATATTATCTCCGAGATACCCACTACCACTCCCGAGACCCCCGTGTGGATATCCGCGGAAAAATCTCCGTCACCTTTGCCCACCACGTCGCCTCTGTCCACTTTGTCACCTATCTTCACCGAAGGCGTGGCAGGACGACCGATGTGCATGGACATGGGTAGAATTATCTTCTTCACCGAGGGAAGCTTTACAGGCGTTATGGGATATTCTCTCTCGAACCTTGCGAGATCCACCCCGCTCAGATACTTTCTCATTGTCCGCACCTCGTTTTTCTGCAACTGCATAAATTATCGTTCGTTCAATCTCATTTGCTCTACTGAATTTTGCCCCCTTTTCGGGAAAATTATCCGTGTCTTGTAAGAAGCATTCCGAAAAATAAAAGGACAGGTGTAAAAATCCGCCTCGACAAACGGTGGCGGATATGTTATAATTGGGCTGAACAAAACGATTCTACGGAGACAAAACTATGATATATACGCTGACTCTCAACCCTTCTCTTGACTACGTGATGCAGGTGGATTCTGTCATCCCCTGTAGTGTGAATCGCTCGTCCGGTGAAAAATTCCACTTCGGCGGCAAGGGCATCAACGTTTCTGCCGTGCTGACTGAGTTCGGTGTAGAAAATGTTGCTCTCGGATTTGCGGGAGGATTCACGGGGGATGAGCTGCTTTCAAAACTCACGGAAAACGGCATAGATCACGATTTTATACGGCTTTCCGCAGGGCTTACCCGAGTCAACGTAAAAATCTGCGGCAAGGGGACCACGGAAATAAACGGTGCGGGACCCGAGATCACAGACGCAGACATGGAAAAGCTTTGTAAAAAGATTGAGGGTCTGAAAAAAGGCGATACTCTCGTCTTGGCAGGCAGTATTCCTCCCTCTCTCCCCTCCGACACATACGAAAAGATCCTTTCCCGCCTTAGCCCTGTGGGGGTGAGAACCGTAGTGGACGCTTCGGGCGCTCTGCTGACTAACACCTTGAAATACCGACCCTACCTTATAAAGCCGAACAAGAGCGAGCTGTCGGACATCGCAGGAAAAGATTTGTCCGCAGAAGAGGAAATAGTCAGCGAGGCAAGAAAACTGCAGTCGGCAGGGGCGATGAACGTTCTCGTTTCCATGGGCGGTGACGGAGCGATCCTTATTGACGAAAACGGAAAACTCCACAAACGAACTGTTCCAAATGGCGCAGAAGTGAACCCGGTGGGTGCCGGAGACTCTGCGGTAGCAGGCTTTTTGGCAGGGGCAGAAAACGGATACGAAACTGCCCTTTTGTACGCGGTGGCTTCGGGAAGTGCTACGGCGTTTTCAGAAGGTCTTGCCACAGGGGAAGAGATTTTTAAGCTGATGGGAGAAGAAAGATGACCTACGAAGAACGCAAGGCTCAGGTGGAGAGCTATCTCGGGAAAACGGTGAAGATCGGCATAGACCGACCTGTGGGGTACGTGCATCACAAGGAAAAATACTCCCTCACATATAAAATCAATTACGGGTACATCCCCGGAGTCTTAGGCGGCGACGGAGAAGAGCTTGACGTGTACCTTTTAGGCGTTGATGAGCCCGTCTCCGAGTACACGGCAAAGATAATCGGCATTGCCCACCGAAAAAACGACGTAGAGGACAAGCTGATCGCCGCTCCCGAGGGAAAAAGTTTCACCAAAGATGAGGTGTGGGATGCTATCCGCTTTCAGGAGCAATATTACGACACGGAGATCGAAATTTTAGAATGATTTTCCCTTAAAAACACAAACTTTCCCCTCTCTTTGTTGACAAGTCAAATCTCTTTATGCTATAATACTACATTATAATGCAGTAATGTTTTTATTTTCACGATAGAAAGGCTACAACAGAATGAAATGGACATCCCTTAACGAGCTGAGAGAGAAATATCTTTCCTTCTTTGAGTCCAAGGATCATCTCAGACTCCCCTCATATCCGCTTATCCCTCAGGGCGACAAGTCCCTCCTCCTTATCAACTCCGGTATGGCGCCCATGAAGAAATTCTTCACCGGCGAGGTTACCCCTCCCCATACAAGAGTTACCACCTGCCAGAAGTGTATCCGTACACCTGACATCGACCGAGTAGGTATCACCGCCCGTCACGGAACATACTTCGAGATGCTCGGTAACTTCTCTTTCGGAGACTACTTCAAGGTTGAAGCTATCAAGTGGTCCTGGGAATTCCTCACAGAGACTCTCGAGATCCCCGCTGACAGACTCTATCCCTCCGTTTACGAGCACGACGACGAGGCTTTCGCTATCTGGAGAGACGTTATCGGCGTTCCCGAGTCCCACATCAAGAAGCTTGGCAAGGCTGACAACTTCTGGGAGCACGGTACAGGTCCCTGCGGTCCTTGTTCCGAGATCTACTTCGACAGAGGCCTCGAGTTCGGTTGTGGTTCTGATGACTGTAAGCCGGGCTGTGACTGTGACAGATTTATGGAGTTCTGGAACCTCGTATTTACACAGTTCGACGGTGATGGCGAAGGTGGCTATGAACCTCTCGCGAACCCCAATATTGACACAGGTATGGGTCTTGAGAGACTTGCTTGTCTTATGCAGGGTGTAAACAACCTCTTCGAGGTTGACACCGTACGCAACATTATGGCGGCTATCTCCGAGAAGGCAGGCGTCACCTACGGCGCTGACCCCA
>JAZULS010000005.1:0-8320 GCA_045603205.1 Eubacteriales bacterium
GATAAGAATATTCAGCGCGTTAAGAAACACATTCGTGTACGCGCAAAGATCTCCGGAACAACCGAGCGTCCCCGTCTCGCTGTTTACCGTTCCAACGCTCACATCCGCGCTCAGATCATTGACGACGTTAAGGGTGTAACACTCTGTGCAGCGTCCTCTAATGAGAAGGGATTTGAGATGATCGGCAGCAACAAGGCTGCAGCTAAGGCTGTAGGCGCTGCAATCGCAGCACGCGCTCTTGAACTCGGAATCACTGAGGTCGTATTCGACCGCGGCGGTTATGTATATCACGGACGTGTATCGGAGCTGGCAGCAGGTGCCCGCGAGGGTGGACTCAAGTTCTGAGTCTTGCCGGAAGTCCGGTTTGTACACTGGTTTAACAGGCTGTTAAACCTCATCAAGGAATTTTAGAAAGGATAAGTCATAGTTATGGCAAGAAATTTCGATCCCAACGAGCTCGATCTCAAAGAGAAACTCGTTGTTGTGAACCGTGTTTCCAAGACCGTTAAGGGTGGTCGTATCGCTCGCTTTGCAGCTCTCATGGTTGTAGGCGATGAGAACGGACACGTAGGATTCGGTCTCGGTAAGGCAGCTGAAGTTCCCGAAGCGATCCGTAAGGGAATCGAGGATGCAAAGAAGAATATGATTGAGGTTTCCCTCAAGGGAACAACAATCCCCCACGAAGTACTCGGTCAGTTTGGTGCAGGTAGCGTACTGCTCAAGCCCGCTGCAGAGGGTACCGGTATCATCGCAGGTCAGACAGTACGTGTAGTACTCGAGCTTGCAGGTATCAAGAACATCAGAAGCAAGTGCCTTCGTTCCAATAACCCCATCAACGTTATTAAGGCAACATTTGAAGGTCTTAAGTCTCTCCGTACTGCTGAGCAGGTTGCAAAGACCCGCGGCATCAGCGTAGAGCAGGTAAGAGGCTGAGGAGGTACGAGATGGAAAAGATCAAAGTAACTCTCACAAAGAGCCTTATCGCAGCAAAGCCCAACCAGAAGGCAACAGCTGCATCCCTCGGACTCAGAAAGATCGGTGACTCCATCGTTCACGATGCAGGCGCTGTTCTTGACGGCAAGGTAAAGGTGATTTCTCACCTCGTAACTGTGGAGAAGGCGTAAGCCCTCCTCCGAACAAAAATAATACTTTTAATAAGGAGGATGAAAAAATGAAGCTCCATGAACTTTCACCGGCTCCCGGCTCTGCAAAGCAGGCTTGGCGCAAGGGTAGAGGCCCCGGCTCCGGTAACGGTAAGACTGCAGGTAAGGGTCACAAGGGTCAGAATGCTCGTTCCGGCGGCGGTGTACGTCCCGGTTTCGAAGGCGGTCAGCTCCCTCTGTACAGAAAACTCCCCAAGAGAGGCTTTACCAACAGATTTGCAAAGAACTATGCAATCGTTAACGTAAGTGACCTCAACCGTTTCAACGATGGTGACAAGGTAACACTTGCTACACTCATCGAAGCAGGAATCGTACGTAAGGAACTTGACGGACTTAAGGTACTCGGCAACGGCGAAATCACCAAGAAAATTACCGTTGAGGCTAAGGTATTCTCCGGCTCTGCTAAGGAGAAGATCGAGGCTGCAGGCGGCGTAGCCGAGGTGATCTAAGTGTTTGAAACAATCAGAAACGCGTGGAAAGTAGCTGATCTGAAGAAGAGACTGATCTACACTATGATCGTTCTTCTCCTTTACCGCGTAGGTACAGCACTTCCCGTCCCTTATCTGAATGCGGGACTGCTTGATGCATACATGACTGCAACAAGCGGATCCATTTTCCAGTACCTGAACATTCTTTCAGGTAACGCATTCTCTCAGGCAACGCTGTTTGCGCTCGGTATTCAGCCGTACATCACAGCGTCCATCGTTCTTCAGCTCCTTTGCGTAGCAATCAAGCCCCTGGGCGACCTTGCTAAGCAGGGCGAAGAAGGAAAGAAGAAGATCAACCAGTACACCAGATACATCACTATCGCTCTCGCGATCCTGACTGCATTCGGTTATTACAGACTTCTCTCTTACAACGGTGTAATCACCGAATCCGGAGTATTCCCCGCAGCTGTTATCATCACATGCTACTGCGCAGGTTCTGCACTGGTTATGTGGCTTGCTGAGAAGATCAATGAGAGCGGTATCGGTAACGGTATCTCCCTTATCCTCTTCGCAAACATCGTTTCAGGCATTCCCGGTGCTGTTTCCAACCTTATCACTATGGTTAAGGGTAACTACACCTATGCACAGGCTGACGGCACTGTAGGCGGCCCCCTCGCTTGGTGGGTAGGCCTCATCATCGCTATCGTAACTATCGTAGTTATGATCGCAATGGTAGCCTTCATCGTATGGATGACACACAGCGAAAGAAGACTCCCCATCCAGTATGCTAAGAAGGTAGTCGGCCGTAAGATGTACGGTGGTCAGAGCTCCAACCTTCCTATCAAGGTAAATATGGTTGGTGTAATGCCCATCATCTTCGCTAACTCCATCATTACGATCCCCCAGACAATCGCTATGTTCGCTCCTCCCAAGGACGGCGGCGTTTGGGACTTCATAATTACCAATTTCTTCTCAAGCACAAGCATAGTTTACGCTATTCTTACGCTTCTGTTGATCATTGGTTTTGCATACTTCTACGTTGCAATCTCCTTCGATCCTATCGAGGTTGCAAACAACATTAAGAATCAGGGCGGATTTATCCCCGGTATCAGACCCGGTCGTCCGACCTCTGAGTATATCTCAAAGGTTCTCTCCAGAATCACATTCATCGGCGCAATCCTTCTCGGCGTTGTAGCGGTATTCCCGCTCCTCGTCAACGTATTCTCCGGCGGCGCACTTTCTGCACTCGCATTCGGCGGTTCTTCTGTAATCATCGTAGTTGGTGTTGTTCTTGAAACAATCCGCGAGATCGAGGCACAGATGACCATGAGACATTACAAGGGATTCCTTGAATAATTGAGGACATAACTAATGAGAAAAATCAATCTTATCCTTCTCGGCGCTCCCGGTGCCGGTAAGGGAACACAGGCGGAGATCATCTCCGAAAAGTATGGTATCCCCGCAATTTCCACCGGTGCAATCATCCGTGAGGAGATCGCATCCGGCTCCGAACTTGGCAAGACAGTAAAGGCTTGCACAGAGAGCGGTGCTCTTGTTCCCGACGAAGTTGTAATTAACATCATCAAGGGACGTCTTGCAAAGGACGACTGTGCAAACGGCTTTATTCTTGACGGCTTCCCTCGTACAGTTCCTCAGGCAGAAGCGCTCCGCGATCTCGGCGTTGAGATCACAGACGTTATCTCCATCGAGGTAGCTGACGAGGATATCATGGACAGAATGTCCGGCAGACGCGTTTGCATGGCGTGCGGTGCAACCTTCCACACGAAGTTTAAGCCCTCCCCTGCAGGTGAGAAGTGCCCCTGCGGTGCTGAACTCACCATCCGTAAGGATGACAAGCCCGAGACCGTAGCTTTCCGTCTTAAGACATACCACGAGCAGACAGAGCCCATTAAGGACTTCTATGCTCAGATGGGACTTCTCAAGATCGTAGTCGGTCAGGAAAAACTCGAAGATACAACAGCTCTCACAGCTGCTGCTCTCGAGGCTTGAGCATAATTTCTGCCAAAGGGCACACTTTTATCGGAATTAAGGTCAAATGATAAACATTAAAACACCCGATCAGATCAAAAAGATGTCGGTAGCAGGCCGTATCACCGGCGAGGCTCTTGCTCTCGCCGGAGAAATGGTCCGCGAAGGCATAACAACAAAACAACTTGACGATAAGATCCGTCAGTACATCGAAAAATGTGGCGCAAGACCTTCGTTTCTTGGCTACGGTGGGTTCCCCGCAAGCGCTTGTATCTCTGTGAATAACGAAGTTATCCACGGAATACCCGGCGGCCGTGTTCTGAAGGAAGGCGACATCGTAAAGATCGACGTAGGCGCGTACTACGACGGCTTCCACGGTGACAGCGCGAACACTTTTGCAGTCGGAAACGTTTCCGATGAGGCGAAAAAACTGATGGAAGTCACTAAGGAATCCTTCTTCCGCGGTATCGAAGCCGCAGGCAAGGAAGGCGCAAGACTCGGTGACATCGGATATGCAATCCAGTCTTACGTTGAGGCTAACGGCTTCTCCGTTGTTAAAAAATACGTGGGTCACGGCGTAGGTCACGACCTTCACGAGGATCCCAACGTCCCTAACTTCGGTACAGCCGGACGCGGCGTGAGAATCACAAGAGGTATGGTGTTTGCCGTAGAACCTATGGTAAACGTCGGCTCCCACGAGGTTCTTGAGCGCCCTGATAAGTGGACTGTTGTAACAAAGGACGGAAGCCTGTCAGCTCACTACGAGCATACGGTGGCGATCACCGGAGACGGCGTTCTCCTTCTCACAAAGGTTGACTGATGGTAGTGATCAAAGGTGATTTTCCCGTAGGCGCGGTTGTTCGCAGCATCGCCGGACGGGACAGAAAAAGAATTTTTATTGTAGTCGGCATCAGTGAGGACCACGGAAAGACGAGAGTTTTTCTGGCAGACGGTGAGCTTCACCGACTGAGCGATCCAAAGTGTAAGAATCCATGCCACCTTGAGGTGATGGATGTTCTTACCGCTGAGGAAAAGCTGAGACTCGAAGCAGCTGACGACCTGATCCTGAGGGATATACTGAAAAAGTATGACCCGAAGCTGAGTGACGAAGTGTGACAGGCAAAAATATTTAATGGAGACAAAATTATGCCGAAGGATGACGTAATTGAATTTGAGGGTACCGTAGTTGAGGCACTCCCCAACGCGACCTTCAAGGTAAAGCTTCCCAACGATATGATCGTAACAGCTCATATCTCAGGAAAGCTCAGAATGAACTATATTAAGATACTTCCCGGAGACAAGGTAAAGATCGAGGTTTCGATCTATGACCCCACAAAGGGAAGGATAACATGGCGCACCAAGGGTTGATGACCCTTCCGGTGTAATAGAGAAAGGTGGAAAATACTGTGAAAGTAAAACCTTCCGTTAAGAAAATCTGCGAAAAGTGCAAGATTATCAAGCGTCACGGTAAAGTGATGGTTATTTGTGAGAATCCCAAGCACAAGCAGAGACAGGGCTAAGTTTCCCTGTAATACCGAAAAAGAGGTGAAAGAGAAAAATGGCTCGTATATCAGGTGTTGATATTCCTAACAACAAGCGTGTAGAAATCGCGCTTACCTATATCTACGGTATCGGTCTTAAGAGCTCTAAGGACATTCTTGCAAAGACAGGAATCGATCCCGACATCAGAGCAAAGGACCTCACTGAGGATGATATCGCAAAGCTTCGTGACGAGATCGAAAACAACTACAAGGTAGAAGGCGAACTCCGTCGTGAAGTAAACCTCAACATCAAGCGTCTGGTAGAAATCAATTGCTATCGTGGTATCAGACACAGAAAGGGTCTCCCCGTTCGCGGACAGAGAACCAAGACAAATGCAAGAACCAGAAAGGGTCCTGCAAAGACGATAGCTAACAAGAAGAAGTAAGGAGTGAACAGATAATGGCAAAGGTAACTAAGAAGGTTGTCAAGAAGCGCCGCGAGAGAAAAAATATCGAAAAGGGTGCAGCGCATATCCGTTCAACCTTCAATAACACTATCATCACCATCACCGATGTAAACGGCAACACTGTTGCATGGGCATCTTCCGGTGCTATGGGCTTCAAGGGTTCCAGAAAGAACACTCCTTTTGCTGCTCAGACAGCTGCAGAGGCTGCTGCTAAGGGTGCAATGGAACACGGCATGAAGACTGTTGAAGTATTCGTAAAGGGTCCCGGTAACGGTCGTGAGGCTGCGATCCGCGCTCTCCAGACAACAGGTCTTAACATTACTCTCATCAAGGACGTAACACCCATTCCTCACAATGGCTGCCGTCCCCCCAAGAGAAGAAGAGTATAATCAAACTTGAAGACGTCGGTGTAACACCGACACGGGCAAGAGCCCATATTCAACTGTCAAGCCAAGGGCAGTATGAATTCCGAAATAAACAGGAGGAAAAAAGATATGGCAAGATATACAGGTGCATCCTGCAAGCTTTGCCGCAGAGAAGGCAAGAAGCTCTTCCTTAAGGGCGACCGTTGCCTCAGCGACAAGTGTGCTGTTTCCAGACGCTCTACTGTTCCCGGTCAGCACGGCGCAGGACGTAAGAACGTAAAGGAATACGGCCTCCAGCTCAGAGAGAAGCAGACCGCTCGCCGTTACTACGGTGTTCAGGAGAAGCAGTTCAAGGGCTACTATGTACAGGCTGACAAGAAGGAAGGCGTTGCAGGTGAAAACCTCCTCAGCATCCTTGAAAGACGTTTTGATAACGTTGTTTACAGAATGGGTCTCGCAGCTAGCCGTAAGGAAGCTCGTCAGCTCGTTCGTCACGCACACTTCACACTCAACGGCAAGAAGGCAGACATCCCCTCTATCATCCTTAAGGTTGGCGATGTTGTAGCTCTTAAGGAAAAGAGCCGTGGTAGTGAGAAGTTTAAGGCGCTCCTTGAGGACGCAGCAACTGCAACAACACCCAAGTGGCTCGAGGTTAATCTTGATGACGCTTCTGCAAAGGTTGTAGCTATCCCTCAGAGAGACGATATCGACTTCCCCTTCGAAGAGCAGCTTATCATCGAGCTTTACTCCAAATAATGACCTGCCTGTGCCGCATTTCGGACACATCCGGGTCATTGTGCGGATGAAAGATCTGCCGGCATGTACCCTGATGAAGCATGCGGTACACAAGGTACCTATATTGATCCCCTGCAGAAAAGGTCTGCAGAAAAGTAAAACGCGACAGCGCATTTACACATAAATTTAGGGAGGGTTATTATGATAGAAATAGAAAAGCCGAATATAGCGACAATCAACCTGAGCGAAGATGGTAAAAACGGTAAGTTTATCATCGAACCCCTCGAAAGAGGTTACGGAATTACCCTCGGAAACTCCCTTCGTCGAGTGCTTATCAACTCTCTTCCCGGCGTAGCAGTTTCCAATATCAAGATTGACGGAGTACTTCACGAGATCTCTACAATCCCCGGTGTCAAGGAAGACGTACCGGAGATCGTACTGAACGTCAAGGGAATCGTTGCAAAGCTTTTCACTGACGGCGCGAAGACTGTCATCATTGATGTATCCGGAGAGCGTGAGATTACCGCAGGCGACATCAAGCCCGATGCTGACATTGAGATCCTCAATCCTGAGCATCACATCTGTACAGTAGGCGAAAACATCCGCTTCTACATGGAGCTGACATTCGACCACGGCAGAGGCTATGTTTCCGGCGACAAGAACAAGCAGATCTACCTTGAGAACAATCAGGGCATCTCTGCTCCTATCGGTACAATTTTCACCGATTCCATTTACACTCCCGTATACAACGTCAACTATACAGTTGAAAACACCCGTGTGGGAAGCAGCACTGATTACGACAAGCTTACCCTTGAAGTGCTGACAAACGGTGTTATTTTAGCCAAGGAAGCGATTTCTCTCGCAGCCAAGATACTCAACGAACATCTCAACTTATTCGTCGACCTGTCGGATGAGGCAAAGAATGCGGAGATTATGGTTGAACGCGAAGAGACCATCAAGGAGAAAGTCCTTGAGATGACCATTGAGGAGCTTGACATGTCTGTACGTAGCTTCAACTGCTTGAAGCGTGCGGGCATCGACACGGTTGAGGATCTTATCAACCGTACAGAGGAAGACATGATGTAGGTCAGAAACCTCGGTAAGAAGTCGCTTGAAGAGGTCATTCTTAAGCTTCAGTCTCTCGGCCTTGAGCTGAAGCACGAGGATGAATAATTAGCCACAGGGTGGCGTGAGGGGAGGTCAAGACTTGTCTTGGCTGATCCGCAACTATTTACTTTTGTAAAAAGGAGGACATGAAAATGCCCGGTACCAGAAAACTCGGCAGAAAGACAGCACACAGAAATGCTATGCTTCGCGGTATGGTAACATATCTTCTTGAGAATGGCTCCATCGAGACAACTCTCACCCGTGCGAAGGAAGTTCGTGCTATGGCCGAAAAGATGATTACCCTCGGTAAGACAAATACACTCGCTAGCCGTCGTCATGCTTTCTCATACATCACCAAGAAGGAAGTTGTATGGAAGCTTTTCGATGAGATCGCTCCTAAGTATGCTGACAGAAATGGTGGTTATACTCAGATCTACAAGCTCGGACCCCGTCGTGGTGACGCAGCTGAGATGGCACTCATCAAGTTTGTTGACGCAGCAGAGAAGACCGAAGCGTAAGTCACAGATTATAAATAAAACCTCTCCGATTTGGAGGGGTTTTTTGTTGTGCGGGGATACGGGGGAC
>JAZULS010000006.1:0-21482 GCA_045603205.1 Eubacteriales bacterium
GTGTGTCCAAGGCCTCTGCCCGACATTTTTGCAACCACTCCGCCGAGAGAAGCGACGATGGGCGCTACGATAAGTGAGGTCTTATCCCCCACTCCGCCGGAGCTGTGCTTGTCGCAGGATAGCTCGCCGAAGCGGGAGAGGTCAATGCTGTCGCCTGAACGAGCCATTTGGTCTGTCAGGGTAGCACATTCCGATTCATTCATTCCCCGAAGGTAGATAGCCATCAGTAGGGCGGTTGTCTCATAGTCGGGTATCTCTCCGGATGTGACGCCTGACACGAAATAGGATATTTCCTCCTCCGAGAGAACCCCACCGTCCCGTTTCTTCGCGATTATATCATACATTCTCATGGTAAATCCTCATTATTTAAGGGCAAATGATTTTGGAAGGAGTTCTCCCAGAGTGAACTCCTCAAAGCTTCCGTCGTCATCCGTGACGCAGAGTATGGAAAGATCGGGGTAACAAAACTCCGAAAGTACTTGCCTGCACACGCCGCAGGGAGAAGCGAAGCCATTTATGCGCCCGTCTTTTCCGCCCGCTACGGCGATCATTTCAAATTCTTTCTCTCCCTCGCTGATCGCTTTGAATACGGCGACTCTCTCAGCACATACGGTAGGAGAAAAGGCGGAGTTTTCAATATTACATCCGGTGAATACCTTGCCGCTTTTTGTAAGCAGTGCGGCGCCTACCTTAAAGCCCGAATAAGGGGAATATGAATTATTTAGTGCGGATATAGCGGTGCGGCACAGTTCATTTTTTGTCATTTTGAGCCTCCTATCACAAAAGTTATGCAGATGACTAAGATCAATCAAGCTTGGCGGCACATTCGAGAGCCAAGGTGATCATCTCATTGAAGGAAGTCTGTCTTTCCTCTGCAGTGGTGGCTTCACCCGTCAGAATATGGTCGGACACGGTGCAGATGGCAAGAGCATTTTTACCGCTTCGTGCCGCGTTCATATAAAGTCCCGCTGCCTCCATTTCCACCGCCATAACTCCCATCTTCGCCCAGGGGAGTGTGGAGGACATAGCCTCGGGGATCCCTTCGTTGTCGTTATAAAAAGTGTCGGAGGAAAGGAGGTTTCCAACGTGATAGTTTACACCCATAGATTCAGCGGCATCGGTACACGTTCTTAGCAGTCGGTAACTGCATATTGGTGCAAAAGTGCCGTTCAGATGATACTGATGCTGGAACGCGGAGTTGGTGGAGGCACCCATACCGATAACGATGTCCCGTACCTTTACGTTGTGGTTTAAGGAGCCTGCAGAGCCGACTCTGATAATGTTTTCAACTCCAAAAACGTTATAAAGCTCGTAAGAGTAGATGCCGATGGAGGGGATACCCATTCCGCTTGCCATAACGGACACGCGGACTCCCTTGTAGTAGCCGGTGTAGCCTTGAATACCGCGTACGTTGTTTACGAGCTTTGCGTCGGTGAGAAAATTCTTCGCGATGTATTCCGCACGGAGGGGGTCTCCCGGCATCAGCACGGTCTTTGCAAAATCCTCGGGGGTAGCGTTTATATGAGGTGTAGGGTAAAGTTTCATATTCAGTCTCCTTTCGGTCAATAAGAGCTTGTGGAAGCTTCGTTTTTGACTATCTTCACGATTTTGCTGGTGCCGAGTCTGTCAGCGCCCAGTGAGATGAAATCCTCAGCGTCCTTTACGGAAGAGATTCCGCCTGCCGCTTTGATCTTCAGGTGGGGAGCCACGTTTGCGGCAAAGAGGGCGATGTCCTCTCTCGTGGCACCTCCTGTGGAGAATCCAGTGGAGGTCTTGATGTAGTCAGCACCCGACTCGGAAACCACGTGACAAAGCTTGATTTTTTCTTCCTTGGTGAGAAGACAGGTCTCGATTATAACTTTCAGCACACGACCCACGCAGGAGGCACGGACAGCCTTTATCTCTTCAAGGACTTCGTCAAATTTTCCGTCCTTCACAAGTCCCACGTTTATGACCATGTCAATTTCATCAGCACCGTTTTCCACCGCGTCACGGGCCTCAAAACATTTTGTAGCTGTTGTGCTGTAGCCGTTGGGGAAGCCGATGACCGTACAGATTTTGAGCTGGCCCTTCACGTATTCGGAGGCAGCCTTCACGTAAGACGGGGGAATACACACCGACGCAGTACCAAACTTCATTCCATCATCACACACCTGTCTGATCTCTTCCCAAGTTGCGCTCTGGGAGAGCAGAGTGTGGTCTACTTTTGAGAGAATATCGCGAATTTCCATAGATGCCTCCGTTTCGCAGTAATACTGCAAACAAAACTAAATATCTTTACAATAAAATTATACCAAAAAAGTTGCGGTTTATCAACAGAATATAAAAAATCCTCCGAGCAAAACGTCGCTCGGAGGAAAAGGGCAGAATATTACTTTCTTACGATCTTGAAGATGTTCATCTGACCGGGATAGAGCCACTGACCGTCCCAATGCTCGTCGGAGTTCTTGTGAGGGTAGGGGAATTCCTTTTGGCCGTTGTACATAACCTCGTGGAGATCACCTTTTTCGCGGTCGAAGAAGATCTTGTATACGCCGTCCTTGGTCTGGGAAGCGTTTACGATGACCATATACTCAGTACCGTCCTCAGCTTTGAAGAAGCTTACGATAGCGTCCTGATCTGACTTGATGTCGGTAACGAAATCGTGGGTATTGTGACCGAACATGGGGTAGTGTGCACGGGGAGTCCCCATGAAATATGTGCTCTGTCGCTTGAGGCTCATAAGAAGCTCACCGTAGTGGTCGTTGAAGCGTCTGTGGCAACGGAGAAGCTTGTAGAACTGCTCAGTCTTGTAGCCGTACTCGTCGATGGGAGAACCGTGGTAGTTATGTCCAAAGCTTCTGTCGTAGAGACGGAACCAGTTCATACCGCGGCAACCACAGGCAGCGGATGTGGTGATCTGCCAGAGAATATCGTATTCGGTGGGGATTCTGAAGTGATAGTGTGCGCTGAGAAGCAGACATCCCCAAACGTCAACGTTCGCAGGCTCAGCGACCTCGATGAGGGATTCAATGCTTCTGAAGTAGTAGTCGATACCGGCCTCGTCTACCATCTGCTCGTACTGGCTGAAACTGAAGTTGGAGAAACCTGTCTCAGCAGCAACGTCAGAGAGCCACTGTTTAAATGTTTTGCCTCCGAAGCACTCTTCTTTGAAGAAAGGAGTACCGCCGGAAATGTTTATGTAGGGACGGAGGTGGGGAGCAACCTTCTTCTGGATTCGGAGACATCTTACGCTTGCTTCAATGATCTCCTTGTTGCTGGGCTCATCGCCTACATAGAATCCGTAAAGAGCGGGATGATCGCCGATGATGTTGCAAACCTCTCTGAATCTTGCTTCGTATTCCTCGTCAGTAAGGGTAAGAAGAGTAGAGTTGGTAACATCGACAACGTTTGCGATAAGCTTGATTCCACGCTCCTGAGCCTTGTCAAGGAAAGGGATGAGCTTTGCGATTTCGCCCTTGCCGTATTCGCAACGCTCTGTCATTGTAACTGTAAGACCGCACTCTGCCCAAGTATCAACCTCGTCGGGAGTAAAATCACCGAGATAATTGTAGATCCACGTTGAAAAAGGGTACTTCTGTGCCATGATTATATACATCCTTTCAGGAAATTTCATTTTTCAACGTTTATCCGCAAATAAACGGATAAACATACCACGTTTATTGTAGCAAAATCGTACCTGTTTGTCAATATATGCACCCAAAAATGTGCGGAAATGAATTGCTGTGAATGAATATGTATTCCTATTGATTTTTTGCTTAAGTATAGCATTATTTCGTTGACTTTTTCGATTTAGTGTGATAAAATATATCTCAATTATTTACATCTTTGAGTTAAACGGGAAGTGTAATAAAGATGAACAAAAAGCTATACATAATAAAGATCGGTACAAGCTCCCTTACAAGTTCTACGGGAGACATTGACTGCGTTAAAATAAAAGATATAGTAAGACAGGTGTCTGACATCCGTGATATGGGTCATGACGCGGTGGTCGTTACCTCCGGTTCTATCGCGGCGGGATTCAGAGCATTAGGGTACAGCAAAAGACCCACATCCGTTGCGGCAAAGCAGGCGTCTGCGGCGGTTGGTCAGGGACTTCTTATGGAGGAGTACACCACCTTCTTTGCGGAGCGCGGCTACGTTACGGCGCAGATCCTTCTCACCAGAGGGGACTTTACCGATAAGAGAAGATACAAGAATGCTTTTTCCGCCTTTGAGATCCTTCTCAGCCGCGGGGCGATACCGATAATCAATGAAAACGACACTATCGCCGTAGAAGAGTTACACGTAGGAGACAACGACACACTTTCCGCTCAGGTGGCGGCTATGCTCCACGCGGACCTTCTCGTTTTGATGACTGACACCGACGGACTTTACACGAAGAATCCCGCAACGAACCCCGATGCGGAGCATATTCCCGTGGTAGAGAGAATAACTCCCGAGATAGAAGCTTATGCGGGAGGTGCGGGAAGCGCCAACGGCACGGGAGGCATGATAACGAAGATAAAGGGTGCTTCTCTTGCCACCAGAGCGGGGGTAAGGGTGCTCATCTGCTCCTCAAAGGACGAAAACGTTATCGTGAATGCGGTACGGGGCAGCGCTAAGGGTACACTCTTTAAGGCGGACGGGTCACTCAAAACGAGGCTGCAGTGGATGGCGTTCTACGCACCCTCAAGCGGAAACATATTTATTGATGCAGGCGCGGCGGAGGCAATCGTGCACCATGGAAAGAGTCTTCTTGCGGCAGGTGTATGTGCTGTTGAGGGAGATTTCAATAAAGGTGACGTAGTAAGGATACTCACTTCGGGGGATCACGTTCAAGTCGGCAGAGGTATCGTCGGGTGCTCCCGCAGCGAGCTTTCGGAGATGCTCAACGGACGTGACAGACACAGCGAGATCGCGGTACACAAGGACGACCTTGTACTGACCGTACTTCAGTAAATTTGACGTAAACGGTGGATACGGATATGAACATTGAACTTTTAAATCAGGCAAAAGAGGCGAAGGGTGCCTCGGTGAAGCTTGCCTGCACAGGTACAGAAGAAAAGAACAGAGCGCTGGGTCTTATCGCAGAGGCTCTTATAAAGAATACGGATAAAATTCTTGCGGCAAACAAGGTGGACGTTGACGCGGCTGTGGAAAAGGGAACAGGCAAAGCTCTGATCGACCGCTTGACGTTGACAGAAGCGAGAATTGCCGACATTGCCGAGGGAGTCAGACAGGTAGCAGAACTGCCAGATCCCGTAGGTGAGACCGTGGAAGAATTTCACCGTCCCAACGGGCTCAGAATCCGCAAGGTGCGTGTCCCTCTCGGCGTTATCGGAATGATCTACGAGGCTCGTCCCAACGTAACGGTTGACGCGGCGGTACTGGCGCTGAAGGCAGGCTCCGCGGTGCTCCTCAGAGGAAGCGGAAGTGCGCTTTCTTCGAATACCGCTATCGTTGAGGTTATGCGTGAGGCTCTGTCTGAGACTGAAATTCCCGCTGAGGCAGTTTCCCTCGTTGGCGGAAGATCCCACGATATTGTAGACGAGATGATGTCTCTCAGAGGCTACATCGACCTTATGATCCCCAGAGGCGGAGCTTCTCTTATCAGAAGAGTAGTGGACTCTTCCAAGGTTCCCGTTCTCGAAACGGGAGTTGGCAACTGCCACATCTACGTGGATGCTGACGCAGACGGAGATATGGCGGAAAGGATCCTCATAAACGCAAAGACTCAGAGACCTGCCGTATGTAACGCCGCTGAGACTCTGCTTATTCACGGGGACAGAGAAGACCTTGCGAAAAAGCTTTGTGCCGCTCTCGGAGCTGCGGGAGTTACAGTTCACGGCTGCCCGAGAATTTGTGAAATTGTCGAAAACGCCGTTCCCGCGGTGGAATCCGACTTCACAGATGAGTTCCTCTCTCTTGATATGGCGGTAAAGATGGTGTCTGACATCGACGAGGCGATTGAGCATATCAGAGCCTATGGCACGGGTCACACCGAGGCCATCATCACGGGGGATCCCGACGCCGCTGAGAGATTTATAAATGAAGTTGACGCTTCTTCCGTTAACGTGAACGCTTCCACAAGATTTACCGACGGATTCCAGTTCGGTTTTGGTGCTGAGATCGGCATTTCTACCCAGAAGATGCACGCGAGGGGCCCTCTTGGACTTCGCGAGATCACCTCGTACAAGTTTATCGTTGAAGGAAACGGACAAATCAGAGAATAAGGCAGGCGAGAAAAATGAAGCTTGAAAATAAAATTGCATTTATCGGTACGGGATTCATGGCAGGGGCTATGGTGGACGGTATCGTGTCCGGTGGGGTGGTTTCTCCCGAAAACGTGGTGCTCATTAACGAAGCCGATCCCGAGGGAGCTAAAGCGGCGGCGGAAAAATACGGCGTCAGATACGGAAGACCTTCGGATATGGCGGAATGTGACGTGATAGTCTTCGGCGTAAAGCCACAGGTGTTCCCGTCGACTCTTGAAATGTACGGCGAATATCTCACAAGTGAGAAACTTTACCTTTCCATTATGGCAGGCGTTTCCTGCGCTACTCTTGAAGAGCGTCTCGGCGGAGCGAGGGTCGTTCGCCTTATGCCGAATATGCCCTTGTCCGTTGGGGAATCGGCAACGGTATACGTGCTTGGCAGTGCTTCGGGGGAGGCTGAGGCTGAAATTACAGAGGCTATCTTTGCTCCTCTCGGGCTCATCCGCAGGGTGGAGGAGGATATGATCTCCCGTGTCACCGCACTTTCCGGTAGTGGCCCCGCATATTTTTGCAGACTTGCGGAGGCTATGACCTCGGCAGCCGTGGAAGCAGGAATGGACCCTTCTCTTGCAGAGGAACTTGCATTGCAGACCCTTATCGGAACAGCTCTGACCCTAAGCAAAACGGGGATCCGCCCAAAAACCTTAAGAGAGAGAGTAACGTCGAAAAAGGGGACCACAGAAGCAGCCCTTAACGCTATGACCGAAGCTGATTTTGACGGTGTAGTAAAAAAAGCCTTCGAGGCAGCAAAAAAACGTAGCGACGAGCTTGGAAAAATGTCATAAAAACAGCCGAAACAGGATACGCACAGATCCTGCTTCGGCTGAATTTTTTATTTACTTCTTAGCTATGATCACGCCGCCCGACGAGGTATGAGGCGTAATATTCTTCACCTCACAGTGGTATTTTTTACCTATGTCCCACATGTCCTCGTCATCCTCGGGGAAATATATTTTCACGCAATTACCTGAAAGCCCTGCGGGTCTGTCGCGGTCGATGATGAACTCGCTGACAAGTCTTGTCTCCTCGGTAGCTCCGGCGAAGATTGAGATACACAGTTCTGCTTCCGCACTGAGGCGGTCTTTGTCGATTCTGGCGTCTGCATACAGCACACCGACGTCGCAAATGACAGAGGGAGACTTACAGACCGTAGGCTTGCAATCACACTCGAACTTTACTGGGAGTACCATTTCTTCCGTGATGATCTCTCCGCCTCCTACGGTGATAACGTTTAAATTACAGTTTCCGCTGAGTGTCAGCTTTCCCTCGGGAGAACATTCCGCTCTGTCAATGGAGGCTTTGCCCGACACGTGTCCCACGTATTTTTCGCCCTCACCCGATATACGGCGGACCGCACTGACTGTCAGCCTTGAGTTGCCATTTTTCAGACATACGAGAGTATTCATATTCTCTGTTGTTACATCAGCATGATAAGCAGTGGAATAAATATCCTTTGTCACCGGGGTGCTGTACTCCTTGACCTCCGTTACATCAATGTCATACTCCATATTCCAATTGTAAGCTCCCTCTTCTCCCGGTGTGATAGATACCCCCGCACATCTTGAAGATGCGGATACGTATTTTTTTGTGTTTTCTTCCGACCCCTGTAAGGCGGACTGAAGCTTTTCCTCGAAGGTGGATTTGATCCTCTCCGTTGAATAGTTTCCGTCCTCTCCCATAACGAGCACGCTTAGGTAAACGTCTCCGTAGACGCGAATGTCTCCCTTGTCGTAACGGGTGTCGGATATGCCCGAGGTGCCGAAGCAGGATATGACTTCCCCTGTTACTCTGATTTCCCCTGCCGCAGATCCCGTCATGCTTTGGGATAATACGAGGGAGGAGGTGGCAGAGGAGCTTTTTCTCTCGATGGTCAGCTCGTCTGCGGGGGTGTGTTTTGCCGCAGTACCTCCTTGGGTGGCGCTTACTTTTTCACTCAGGGGCTCATTTCTTGACGAGAATATTTTGATGCGAAGTTTTGACGACAAAGCGAGCTTTCTGGGACCTGTAGCGCGACATCCGCAGGCTTCAAGGGAGGTTTGGGAGAGTATTCCCGAGGTACCCAGTCCCGCCATATCACAATCTGTGCAGGAAAGCTTTACGCTGTATTCGCTGTTCAGAGGTACGGAGCATATTTTTTCGTTGTCGCCGACGTACAATACCGTGTATGACACTATACCCGAAAGAGTTACCTCGTCACGGTCGATGTATTTGTTCTCCGGTAGGACTACCGCACTGCAGTTGATTATGCGTCTGACCTCGGGCATGTAGTCGGGCAA
This sequence comes from Eubacteriales bacterium, assembly GCA_045603205.1. GTDB lineage: Bacteria > Bacillota > Clostridia > Oscillospirales > CAG-272 > RUG11130. The sequence goes on from JAZULS010000006.1 coordinate 8,534, forward strand.
GGAAAAGTCTTCGTTAGTCTCATGACAGCTTGATGCGTCGAACCTGAGAAGGGACACTTCTTTTTGGTTGTTGATCATATTAAGTCCTCTCTTTTATCAGCATGGTGATATAATTTCTTTCGGGATATATTATGCATTCGGGAGGCGTATGTATGCCTTTTTCGTGGAATAAAAATTTCAAAAAACTGTTGATATTCGAAAAAATATGTGATATACTTGTTTTATGTTTGATAAATAAACAAAAACGTTGATGAAGTTGGCTGTGTCACAGACAATCGGCAAAGAGAGACCGTCCGGAGGCTGAAAGACGGTTGCGATGTGTGGCGTGTGCCTTTCCCTTCGGAGCCGCCGTGTGATAAGCACGGTGCGGGACTGCCCGTTACAGCAGAAATGAGTGTTGGCTCAGGCCGGAAACCCGGGTGGTACCGCGGAGTATAATGATTTTTTACCCCGTCCCGCGAGGTGGTATGCTTTTTGCATATTTACCGTAGCAGGACGGGCTTTTCTTTTGTCCGGAGAGTCCTCACGAAAAACGAAGAAAACATTTGAAAGGAAGATAGATTTCCATGAAAGAAAAACTCAAAAAGATCGCTGAAGAAGCGACCGCCGCTATTGAGGCAGAAGGCTCTGATCTCGAAGCGATAAGAATCAAATACCTTGGCAAGAAGGGTGAACTCACCGCAGTTCTCCGCGGAATGGGTGCCCTCTCTCCTGAAGAAAGACCCGTTGTAGGTCAGATGGCAAACGAGATCCGAGCAGAGATCGAATCCAAGATCGAGGCAAGACGCGAAAGCGCCGCTGCGGAAGCTCTCGAGAAGCGCCTTGCAGGTGAAAAGATCGACGTTACCATCCCCGGAGACAAGATCCCCGTTGGTAAGATGCATCCCATCAGCCTCGTTCAGAGACAGCTTGAGGAGATCTTCCTCGGTATGGGCTACGAGATCGCTGAGGGACCTGAGGTTGAGTACGACTACTACAACTTCCAGGCGCTGAACATTCCCGAGGATCACCCCGCCCGTGATACTCAGGACACATTCTACATCACAGATAACATCCTTCTCCGTTCCCAGACTTCTCCCGTTCAGGCAAGAGTAATGGAGAAGACTCAGCCCCCGATCAAGATCATCTCTCCCGGTCGAGTTTACCGTTCCGACGCGGTGGATGCTACTCACTCTCCTCTCTTCCATCAGGTAGAGGGTCTTGTAGTTGACAAGGGAGTTACCATGGGTGACCTGAAGGGAACCCTTGAGTCCTTTGCTAAGACTATGTTCGGTGAGGAGACAAGAATCCGTTTCCGTCCTCACCATTTCCCCTTCACAGAGCCTTCTGCTGAGATCGACGTATCCTGCTTCGCTTGCGGCGGAGAGGGCTGCCGACTCTGTAAGGGCGAGGGGTGGATCGAGATCCTCGGCGGCGGTATGGTACATCCTCAGGTTCTCCGTAACTGCGGAATCGACCCCGAGGTTTACAGCGGCTTTGCCTTCGGTCTCGGTGTTGAGCGTATCGTAATGCTGAAGTATCACATCGACGATATGCGTCACCTGTACGAGAACGACGTGAGATTCCTCCACCAGTTCTGATTTTGCCAAAAAAGGAAAGGATTAGATAAAATGATTTTATCAATGAAGTGGCTGTCTGACTTTACCGATATGTCGGACGTTTCAATAAAAGAATATTGCGACAACCTTACTCTCACCGGCTCCAAGGTTGAGGGATACGAGGCTCTCGGCGAAGATATTACAGGCGTTGTCGTAGGACGTATCCTCAGTGTTGTTCCTCACGCCAACTCCGACCATCTCGTTATCTGCTCCGTTGACGTGGGCAGAGAAGCACCCCTCCAGATCGTGACCGGTGCAAACAACGTTTTCGAAGGTGCTGTGGTTCCCGTTGCAACTGACGGATCAAAGCTTCCCGGCGGTATCAAGATCAAGAAGGGCAAGCTCCGCGGTGAGGTTTCCGAGGGTATGCTTTGCTCCATCGGCGAGCTGAACCTTACAACACACGATATGCCCGGCGCAGTTGAGGACGGAATCCTCATTCTTAACCACGTAGGTCTTGAGGATGCTGCACTCGGTGCTGACATCCGTGAGGTTCTCGGACTTCTCGACACTGCTGTTGAGTTTGAGATCACCTCCAACAGACCCGACTGTCTCTCCGTTATCGGTCTTGCAAGAGAAAGCGCTGTTACCTTTGGTAAGGAACTGAAGCTTCCCGAGCTTTCCTTCGGTGAGGACACTCTTGACGGCGACGACATCGCAAACTACATCGGCGTTACCGTAGACAACACCGAAAAGTGCTACAGATACTCCGCAAAGGTAGTAAAGAACGTTAAAATTGCACCCTCTCCTCTGTGGCTCAGAATGAGACTTCGTGCATCCGGCGTTCGCCCCATCAACAACATCGTTGACATTACCAACTACGTTATGCTTGAGTACGGTCAGCCCATGCACGCCTTCGACTACAAGTGCCTCGACGGCAAGAAGATCGTAGTAAGAAGCGCCCTTGATGGCGAGGAGTACGTAACTCTTGACAATATTACTCACAGCCTTAACTCCGATATGCTGGTTATCGCTGACGAGAAGAAGCCCGTTGCTCTTGCAGGTGTAATGGGCGGTGCTAACAGCGGAATCGCTGATGACACAGTTACCGTTGTGTTTGAGTCTGCTATGTTCCACCCCGGAAGCGTTCGCCGCACCGCAAAGACTCTCGGCATGAGAACCGAGTCTTCATCCCGTTTCGAGAAGGGGCTTGACGCAGAGAACACCATCCCCGCACTGATGCGTGCTTGCGAGCTTGTTAAGCTTCTCGGAGCCGGTGAGGTGGTTGACGGACTTATCGACGTATATCCCACCGTTAAAGAAGAAGTTAAGCTTCCTCTTGAGGTGGACAGAATCAACGCTTTCCTCGGCGTTAACATCTCCGACACTCGTATGAAGAAGATCCTCTCCGACCTCGGCTTCGGTATTAACGAGGACGGAACTATCACCGTTCCCACATGGCGTGACGACGTTCGTTGCATGCAGGACGTAGCGGAAGAGGTCATCAGAATCTACGGCTACAACGATATTGAGTCCACCGTGGACAGCGTTTACGGCACGGGTATGAGAACTCCTTCTCAGGCCTTTGACGTAAAGATCCGCGACACTCTTCTCGGTATGGGTATTGATGAGGTTCAGACTTTCTCCTTTATCAGCCCCAAGTTCTACGACAAGATCAGAATGGCAAAGGACGATCCTCGCCGCAACTCTGTTGTTATCACGAATCCCCTCGGAGAAGACACCTCCGTTATGAGAACCACCGTTATCCCCTCTATGCTTAACGTTCTCAGTGCAAACTATTCCGTTAAGAACCGCGACGTTGCTCTCTTTGAGGCAGGCAACGTATATCTTCCCACTGAGGCAGGCAAACTTCCCGACGAAAAGAAGAAGATCACCCTTGGATTCTATAAAAATGGCGAAAAGGGCGCTGAAGGCTTCTACCGCCTTAAGGGTCTCGTTGACGCAATCATCGGTATCGCTCAGATCTCCGACGTGAAGTACACCTCTTGCACAGATGAGCGTGCATTCCATCCCGGAAGATGCGCTACCGTAGCTGTAAACGGTAGAGTGGCAGGAGTTCTCGGTGAGATCCATCCCGCAGTTGCCGCTGAATACGGAATCGGCGAGCAGGTCTACGTTTGTGAGCTTGATTTCCAGGTTCTCTTCGAGGAAAGACGTAAGAACATGGACTACAAGCCTGTTCCTAAGTTCCCCGCATCCCGTCGTGACTTCTCCTTCGTATGTGCTGAGGAGCTTGAGGTTGGTACCATCGCTGATGTTATTAAGAACGCAGGCGGCCGTCTCCTTGAGTCTGTAGAGCTCTTCGACATCTACCGTGGTGCTCAGATCGGCGAAAATATGAAGAGCGTATCCTTTGCGGTAATGCTCCGTGACGCTGAAAAGACTCTCACCGACGAGGATTGCGACAAGGTTGCCGCAAAGATCCTCAAAGCGCTCGAAGAAAAACTCGGTATTACACTCCGCGCTTAAAAATAAAAATTCCCCGAGGCACACGTCTCGGGGAAAATATGATATGAGGTAAATATGAGCAGAAAAACATATAAAATGAACATAGCGGGACTTGACCGCGAGCTTATCCTCTGTCCCCTCAATGAAAATCTTTCCATTGCCGGCTTTATCATGTTCGGAGACACCGAGCTGACCACCGCTTGTGCAGAAAAGCTCCTTGAAATAGCTCCCGAGTACGACTACATACTCACCGCTGAGGCTAAGGGAATTCCGCTGGCTCACGAAATGGCACGTCTCGACGGAAACCGCAGATACTGCCTTGCGAGAAAGAAGCCGAAGCTTTATATGACTGACACCGTAGAGGTAAACGTTCAGTCCATCACCACCAAGGGCGAGCAAAAACTTTACCTTGACGGAGCGGACGCGGCTCTGATGAAAGGGGCGAGAGTTCTTATCGTTGACGACGTTATCTCAACGGGCGAAAGTCTTGCGGCTCTTGAGAAGCTGACTGAGGCTGTAGGCGGAAATATCGTCGGAAAGATGACGGTTCTTGCCGAGGGAGACGCCGCAAAGCGTGACGACATCAAGTATCTTGAGGTTCTGCCTCTCTTTACACCGGATGGCGAGCCGATCGTGTGAAATTAATAGCATTGAAGCGGCAGAGGGCTTGTTCTTCTGCCGTTTTTGTGTTATGATATTGATAGAAGCCGAATGGCGTTGGGCTTTGGAGGATTCAAACAATGAGCGAAATTGAAAAGCTGATTTTAGACAGAAACTTTTCCTATCTTCAACCGTATTTTTATAACAATCCGTATGCTTTGAGATGCGAGCTTGGGATCGGCGAAGAGGATTATATGAGTAACGCTAAAAAGCGTGCTCTTGAGATATATGATATTCTGTTTCCCGAAGGTGCGGACGCGTTTATCTTTGATCGTTGGGCTTATGATTATTCTGACAGCGGCGAGGCTGAGGTCGACGAGTATGCCTATATGGCTGACGAGCTGAGTGATCTGCTCAATAACACGATAGATAATGAGATGGAGTATCTTAGGTTTCTATTGGAAAATAAGCTGAAGTATCGTCACGTCGCGGTAAGAGATTTGGAAACCTACGACGAGGACCAGCCTGACGAAACGGAGCGCAGACATCGCATCGTGTGCTATGCAGACGGCAAAAATATCGATTATGAATCCATGTTAGATCGACAGATAAATTGGAATGGTTACGCAATTGGATTCGTATCCTTCAAGAATGAGTGTATAATGTCGGTGTATGATGATCGAGGCTGTGACGTGTGCTTTGCGACTCGCGAAAAAATGAGGGAGTTTTATGGGGCGCTTAAACCGTATTTCTTGTCCAATGACCTTGAAGAAATGCAGAAGCGTTACCTTGGATGACTTGCCTTTGTGAAAAATAACCCTTGACTTTTTCGTCAAGGGTCTTTTTTACATCTCCCCAAGAATCTCCCTGTACAGCGCCAGCCTTGACTCGGAACCCATAAATTCCTGGCCGTCGGGAACAAGCTTTACCCCATCGTATCTCTTGAACCAGGTGATCTGGCGCTTTGCGTAGTTTCTGGTATTCTTTTTTAATGTTTCGATACAGGTTTCAAGGGTGCTTTCTCCCGTAAGATAAGGGAAGAACTCTTTATATCCTATCGCCTGAGCGGCGGTGGTGTTTTTTTCGAATATTCCGTCGTCGAAAAGGCTTTTTACCTCATCAAGTAGACCGAGCCTCATCATTTCGTCAACTCGTCTGTTGATTCGGGAGTACAAAATCTCGCGGCAGGCGTAATCGAGAGTAACTACGGTGCAGTCGTAGGGAGACTCACCCATGGTGGTCATTCTGTCGGACTCGGTTTTTGTGATTCCCGTGGAATAAAAAATCTCAAGGGCACGAGCGACTCTTTTTACGTTGTTGGGGTGGGTAGCGGCGGCAGCTTCGGGGTCGATTTCCTGAAGCCTTTTAAACAGAGCTTCTTTTCCGTGGGCGTCCGCGTACTCCATAAGCTCCTCGCGAATCTTTAATACCTCAGTCTCATGAGCAGAGGAGTCGGAAAAAGCGGTGGGGCGGAGCAGGGCGTCAAGGTACATACCGGTTCCGCCGCAAATTATCGGGAGCTTCCCGCGGGAGACTATGTCCTTTATACATTCTGCGGCACCCTCGGCAAAATCTGCGGCGCTGTAGCTCATGTCGGGGTCGCACACGTCGATCATGTGATGGGGAACTCCGCACATTTCCGCCTCGGTGGGCTTTGCTGTGCCGATGTTCATTTTGCGGTATACCTGCATGGAGTCGCAGGAGACGATCTCACCTCCCGACAGCTTTGCAAGCTCAAGAGCCACGGCGCTTTTGCCCGATGCGGTAGGACCTCCTACAGCAATTATCTTTATTTTTTCGTTTGTCATATTATTCCCGTTCGCTTTTATACTATCAGCATCGCGTCACCGAAGGAGAAGAAACGGTACTCTTCTTGGACGGCTTCTTCGTATGCGGATAACATTCTTTCTCGACTTGCGAAGGCTGACACCAGCATAAGAAGGGTGCTTTCGGGCAGGTGAAAATTTGTGATAAGCGCGTCAACCGCTTTGAAACTGTATCCAGGGTAGATGAAGATGCCCGTGTCGCCTGCGTATGGGTTCACCAGACCGTCGTCGCTTGACACACTCTCAAGAACTCTGCAGGAAGTGGTGCCGACGGCAATCGTTCTTCCGCCTGCCTCTCTTCTGGAGTTGATGAGCTCTGCAGTTTCTCGGTCTATCATAATATATTCTGAGTGCATAACGTGATCTGCGATCTTGTCTTCTTTTACAGGGCGGAAGGTGCCAAGTCCCACGTGGAGAAGGACTCTCGCAATTTTGCACCCCTTGGCTTCGATCTTTTCGAGAAGCTCCTCGGTAAAGTGGAGTCCTGCGGTGGGAGCTGCGGCAGAGCCTCGCGTTTTTGAGTATACAGTCTGGTATCTGTCCTGATCCTCGAGCTTTTCCGTGATGTAGGGGGGAAGGGGCATAGAGCCGAGCTCGTTTAGTGCATCGAAAAGAGTGGCGTAATTTTCTGCGGCTTCAAGTCTGACTACTCGGCAACCGCCTTCCACTACGTCCTCGACGTGGGCACGAAGCCTTCCGTCACCGAACTCGATAATGTCGCCGGGCTTCGCTCTTTTTCCGGGGCCTGCGAGAGCTTCCCAACGGTCGTTTTCGATCTGCTTGAGAAGGAGAAGCTCAACAGGGGAGGTGCTGTCGGTCTTTACGAGAGTTTTTGTGTCTGCGTCATAGCGGAAAGCTCTGTGACCGATGATACGGGCGGGGATAACACGGGTCTCGTTTATAACGAGGGTGTCTCCGGGGTTTATGTAGTCGATGATGTCTCTGAATATCTTGTGCTCGTTTTCATTTTTTTCTCTGTCAATGACCATAAGGCGGGAGGAATCTCTCGGATAAAGGGGGGTCTGAGCTATACGTTCCTCGGGAAGGTCGTAGTAGAAATCGGACAGGGTAAGGCTTGTCTCGGGAAGATTATTTTTTATCATTTGGAAAGTCTCCTGAGTCGATAAAAATTTACAGAATATAATATATATGCTTGACAACAGAGAAGTGTTGTGATAATATACAAGTATAAGAATCAATCATTAATATCTAAAATATAATGATAGAGGGGCGCCCCCGATGAGTACCTTATCACGAGGCAAACGCATTGCCGCTTGAGTGTTTTGGGAAGGGCGAGGGGTGCCGAAGAGCGTTTTGCGGCGGCAAGGCGTTCTGGGACGTATATCGAAAGAATACGCACTGTCACCGATATGGTGGAGGGCTATCTGTGTATTAACTTATAACCGTAAGTATATTATATTACACAGAGTGCCGGTTTTCAACCGGTTTTTATTTTTGAATCAAATTTTTTTAGATTTTACCTGTTTGGAAGGGGATTTCACATGGGAACATTCAATAAGAAAATCGTATTTGAAGGAGCTGCTACGGCACTCATCACACCTATGAAGGACGGAGCTGTTGATTACGAAGCTTTCGGAAAGCTGATCGATATGCAGATCGACGGCGGAATCGACGCTCTCGTAGTTTGCGGAACTACAGGCGAGGCGGCAACTCTTACCGACGAAGAGCACAAAGAGTGTATCCGCTTTACTGTTGAGAAAACTGCGGGCAGAGTTCCCGTTATTGCAGGAACAGGCTCCAACGATACCGCTTATGCAAACGAGCTTTCAAAGTACGCTTGCGACGTTGGTGCGGATGCCCTTCTTCTCGTAACTCCTTACTATAACAAAACTTCTCCCAAGGGACTTATCAAAAACTTCCTTTCTACCGCCGACGTTTGCAACAAGCCTATCATCGTTTACAACGTTCCCGGCAGAACAGGTATGAATATGTCCGTTTCCGTTCTTCGTGAGCTTGCAAAGCACGAAAATATCGTGGGCGTTAAGGAAGCGTCCGGAAACCTTAGTCAGGTAGCCGAGATATCTGCTGAGCTTGGTGACGATCTTGCCATCTACAGCGGAAACGACGACCAGATCGTCCCCGTTATGTCCCTCGGCGGACGCGGCGTAATCTCCGTTCTTTCTAATATCATGCCCCGCGAGACTCACGACATGTGCGCTCTCTACTCGGCAGGTGATGTTAAGGCGGCAAGAGACCTTCAGCTGAAGCTTCTCCACCTTATCAATAACCTCTTCATCGAGGTGAACCCCATTCCCGTTAAGGCGGCTTGTGCTCTCATGGGAATGTGCACACCCGAGATCAGACTTCCTCTTTGCGAAATGGAAGACGCGCACCTTGAAAAGTTGATGTCTTCAATGCGTCGCGAAGGTCTGATCAAGTAATACCCAAGGGAATAAGAAAACAAAGGATAATACATATGAATGTTTGCAGAATTTTGGTTTCAGGCTGCAGCGGGAGACTGGGCGCCGCCCTTGTTAAGCTTGCTGCAGATAACGATAAAGTCAAGGTGGTCGGCGGCGTTGATCGCGTAGGCGGCGGTGATATCCCCGTGTTTGCTTCGTTTTCTGAGGTAAACGTGGAAGCAGACGTTATCGTTGATATGTCCCACCATTCTATAGTCGGCGATCTTCTTGACTTTGCTATGGCAAAGCATATCCCAGCGGTAATTTGCACTACGGGTCACACCGAGGAGGAAGACGCAAGAATCAGAGAAGCTTCAAAGCAGATCCCGATTCTCAAGTCCCGCAATATGTCTCTCGGGATCAACGTTCTCATGGAGCTTGTACGTCGTGCGGCGTCTGCTCTCGGCGAGGGCTTTGATATTGAAGTTGTTGAGGCTCACCACGGAAGAAAGCTTGACGCTCCCAGCGGTACTGCTCTGATGCTTGCCGATGCGGCAAAGGAAGTCAGAGAGGATGCCGAATACATTTACGACAGAACATCTGTCAGACGTGAGAGGGATAAAAAAGAGATCGGAATCCACAGCGTCAGAGGTGGCACCATCGTTGGTGAGCATAGCGTCATTTTTGCGGGTCACGACGAGGTCATCACTCTTTCTCACAGTGCGGGAAGCAGAGAACTTTTTGCGGCAGGCGCTATCAAGGCGGCAACCTTCGTAAAAGACAGCGCCCCCGGATTTTATACCATGAGCGACGTTATCGCTTCTCTTATGTAATGATAATTATTGCCCAAACGTGCCTTTTCGGTGAGTTTGGGCAGTTTTCTTTTCCCGTTTTGAAGCCCTGCTTGACACGGCTACCTTTTTTGGTATATAATTGAAATGTTGATCGAGTCCCATGCCTTCAAAGGTCAGATACGCGGAATACGGCAAGCTTTCCGCCTCGCCATAGGTTGAAAATACTGCGGCGGAGAATGCAAACGGAGCCGTCTTTGCCGATCTTGCGGACGGTGAGCTTGACCATGATTCGGCTTTCCCCATTTTCTGCGGAAAACTCAAATTCCGAGCGGTATCGACGTACAGAACATTCCTCGTTCTCGGTGTAGGAGAAAATCTCTTTGGCCATTTTCTCATAAAAGGTGTTCATCAGGGACGCAGGCTCTGTTTCGTCTGCGCTTTCTGCGGTGACATGAGGTATGGAGAGGGTACAACTTGGGCGTAAATACAGCTTTTCTTCGATCAACATAGCGTAAAGATCCTTTCATTCGATATATAAAGAGGTGAATATAATGGACAGATGGGATAACACACCCAGCGCGGATAAGCTTCGCCCCAAATCATTTGATGAGATGGCAGGGCAGGAGAAGCTTGTAGGCCGCGGCGGAATACTTCGCAAAATGGCAGAGAGCGGAAAACTGTCGTCCGTTATTTTTTACGGACCTCCCGGAACGGGTAAAACTACCGCTGCAACTATCCTTGCAGAAGGCTCAGGCAGAGAGCTTTACAAACTGAACGCTACAACGGCGTCCCTTGCTGACGTTCGTGAGGTGGTGGCTGCCGCAGGAGGCATCGCCGGGGTAGGGGGAGTTGTCCTGTACCTCGACGAGATTCAATATTTCAACAAAAAGCAGCAGCAGTCTCTGCTTCAGTACATCGAGGACGGCAGTATTACCCTCATCGCATCCACCACGGAGAATCCTTACTATTATATATATGACGCTCTTCTCTCGAGATGTGCGGTTTTTGAGTTTAAAAAGGTTACTCCGATAGAAATCGAGAGACGCCTTAATGATGTCCTTGCAAAACTTGATGCTGCTGAGAAAATTGAGCCCGAAGCCGTAAAATTTATTTCCGAGGTTGCCGCGGGAGACGTGAGAAGATCTATAAATCTCTTGGAGCTTGCGCTTAATTGTAACGATTCCGGCATTGTGACCCGATCGGATGTGGCTGATATGATGCCTTCCGTATCAATGGGCGGTTTTGACCGTGACGGAGACGTGCATTACGACCTGCTTTCGGGATTTCAAAAATCCATTCGCGGCTCAGACCCCGACGGAGCGGTGTTTTACCTTGCAAGACTCCTTGAGGGCGGCGACCTAATCTCTCCCTGCAGACGACTGATGGTAATAGCCAGTGAAGACGTGGGTGCGGCTTACCCAATGGCGGCTGTTATTACGAGAGCCTGCGTGGAAAGTGCTAAAGAACTTGGACTTCCCGAAGCGAGGATTCCTCTTGCCAATGCGGCGGTTATGCTTGCGACCTCTCCGAAATCCAATACAGCTTACGCGGCACTTGACGCGGCGGCTGCTGATATTAAGGCAGGACTTGGCACGGAGATTCCTCTTCATCTCAGAAGTCCTCAGTTTAAGGGATACAAATATCCTCACGATTATCCTAACAGATACGTCCGCCAGCAGTATCTGCCCGACGACTTGAAGGACAGACGCTACTACGAATACGGCGACAATAAGACGGAGCAGGCGGCAAAGGCTTATTGGGACAAGATCAAGGGCGAGAAGAAATAATTTGCGATTCTGAAATAAAATTTAAAGAAATCGAAATAAAATTCCAAAAAACTATTGACACTCCAAAAATATTATGATATAATCACACCGTTGTTGAACCGCAGACAGCAGGTTACAGTAAAAGCTTAGGCTTTCCTGCCGAGGAGAAACCGTGATTTATTTATAACATCACTAGGTCTTTTTCGGCGTTCAGCCGAGGAAGACTTTTTGTTTTCTCTGTCTGAAATAATCAAAGGAGGAGAAATTATGCCCAGCGTAAAGATTTTGGAGCAGAAGAAGGCTGTCGTTGATGGTCTTTCTGACAAGTTCGGCCGCGCAGCATCCGGTGTTCTCGTTAAGTATCAGGGTATCACTGTTGAAGACGACACAAAGATGCGTGCAGAGCTTCGCGAAGCCGGTGTTGAGTACTCTGTAATCAAGAACACTCTTATCGGTCTTGCATGCGACAAGGTAGGTTTCGGTGATATGAAGCAGTACCTCGAAGGCATGAATGCAATCGCAGTAAGCTATGAGGATCCGATCGCTCCCGCAAAGATTCTTAAGAAGTATGCTGATAAGATCGAATCTTTCGAGATCCGTGCAGGCTTCCTCGACGGCGCAGTTGTAGATGCAAAGGTCGTTGATGAGCTCGCAGAGATCCCCCCGAAGGAAGTTCTTCTTGGTCGACTTCTCGGAAGCATCACCGGACCCCTTCGTGGTCTTGCAGTTGGCCTTCAGGCTGTTGTTGACAAGAGCGGAGAGGCTCCCGCTGCTGAAGAAGCAGCACCTGCTGAAGCAGCAGAGTAATCACCCCCACGCCGCATAACGGCAAAAAAACATTATTTTATTTAAATTATTTAAATTCGGAGGATAATTAAAATGGCATCTGAAAAGACAACACAGATTCTTGACCTTATCAAGGGTCTTACAATTCTTGAACTTTCCGACCTCGTAAAGGCAATCGAAGAGGAATTCGGCGTATCCGCAACTCCCGTAGCAGTAGCTGGCGTAGCAGCTGCAGCAGCTCCCGCAGCAGAAGAGAAGACTGAGTTTGACGTAGTTCTCGCAAGCTTCGGTGCTAAGAAGCTCGACGTTATCAAGGTTGTTCGTGAGATCACCGGTCTCGGCCTCAAGGAAGCTAAGGAAATGGTTGAGGGCGCTCCCAAGACTCTTAAGGAAGGCGCAAGCAAGGAAGACGCTGAGGCTCTCAAGGCTAAGCTCGAGGCTGCAGGCGCAACTGTTGAGATTAAGTAAGTTTTACTTATGTCATGAAAAAGTCTGTCGTTTACGCGACAGACTTTTTTTGTTTTGGTGCTGTGCTTAAAGGAGAGAACTCTGCTGTTTAAACCTTTGAGCACTGGGCTTGAAATGGTTTTGATTAATAAGTATTCGTTAATATCGCCAAAAAGAGGGTGCGTGGTCTGTTATATATTCACAATGACAACAGAAACGAAAAATATCAAAAAAACTTAAAAAAAGGACTTGACAAAGGGGGTATGGAGTGATATAATAAACAGGCTGTCGCGGAAAAGCGAAGGCAAAGCTCATTGAAAATTGAACAACAAGCATCATAAAATTGATTGGAAACAATCA
>JAZULS010000007.1:0-10052 GCA_045603205.1 Eubacteriales bacterium
GAAGCATAAGTTACCGTGTAGTCTGTGTCCTTAACGAGGGTCTTGCCTGCAGAGTCCTTAACGGTTACAACAGGAGTCCTGCGGCTTCCGTTGTATGTGTAGGAGGTGTATGAGAGGCTTACGGACTTCACGTAGCGGATAGTCGTTTCGGATGTGGTTCTTCCGCAGACGGAGCATACCTTAGCACTTTTACCGCTCTTGGAGAAGGTAGCCTTGGTTACTGTTTTTGTGGTATACTTGTGTCCCGCATCGCGCTCGTAACTACATCTGTTACAAGTAGCGTCGCAGGAGTTGGTGTAGCTGTGACCGAGCTTACTTCCGCTCTCGTAGCCACAAACCTTACAAGTCTTAGGCTTGGTGCAGGTGGCAGCCTTGTAGTCGTGGCCAAGCTTGCTGCCGCTTTCGTAACCGCAGACCTTACAGGTCTTAGGCTTGGTGCAGGTGGCAGCCTTGTAGTCGTGACCAAGTTTAGATCCGCTTTCGTATCCGCAGACCTTACAAGTCTTAGGCTTGGTGCAGGTGGCAGCCTTGTAGTCGTGGCCAAGTTTAGATCCGCTTTCGTATCCGCAGACTTTACAAGTCTTAGGCTTGGTGCAGGTTGCAGCCTTGTAGTCGTGACCAAGTTTAGATCCGCTTTCGTATCCGCAGACTTTACATGTCTTAGGCTTTGTGCAGGTAGCACTCTTGTAGTCATGACCAAGCTTTTCGCCGCTCTCGTAACCGCAGACCTTACAGGTCTTAGGCTCGGTACAAGTTGCCGCTTTGTAATCGTGCTTTATAGTACGGATGTCTCCGCAAACGTTACAATCAACATCACAAGCGTTGGTGTATGTATGCTTGGAAACGCCGAGACAACTGTTATAGTGCCATGTTCTGCTGTTGAGACGGTTGTTAGGCTCTGCAATGTCAATTCCCGCTTTGTCAGCTTCACTTCCTCGGTAATAGACGTAAAGTAAAGATCCACAGGAAGCAAAAACGTTCGAACCAATTTGTGTAACACTTGTGGGGACGGTGACACTTACGAGGCTTGAGCATCCCTCAAAGGCGTATTCTCCGATGGACTTAACGCCGTTTCCGATGATAACCTTGGTAATGCTTTTGCAAGTTGAGAAGGCTTGGTTAGCGATGGAAGTAACGGGGTATCCGCCCAGCTTTTCGGGGATGGTAATGATTCCGGATGCGGTAGGTTTGACGCTTGTCACGCATGCCTTTCCACCGGAAACGGTGTAAGCAAAATCGTTTTCGATAAGCGCGTCTCCCGTGGACCAGTTTACGTCGGGATTAGGGTCAACGGGCTTGGGGTCTGCTGTATCTGTACTTGTATTTGTTGTTTCCTCTGCATCACCGCCGGACCAAGTTTCCTCGGGATCGGTAGGCTTGGGTTCGCTTGTAGCAGGCTTGCTTGTGGTGTTAGCAGTTGTCTCCTCAGCATCGCCGCCGGACCAGTTTTCCTCGGGGTCGGTAGGCTTAGGCTCGCTTGTAGCAGGCTTGCTTGTGGTGTTAGCAGTTGTCTCCTCAGCGTCATCGCCGGACCAATCGCTCATATTTACTCTATTTTCTTCAGCATAATACGTCTCTGTATCCAGTGCCTCAAGAGCACCTTCAACCAAATCATGAGCGTCATGTGCCAAAATGGGTGTTGCCGCTCCGAAGAGAGAAGTAAGAATACCAACCGTGAGTAATACTGCTAATGCTTTAAGCAGATCGTGAGGTTTGTTTTCCATAAGATATTTTCTCCTTTGAAAATTTTAATTTGAAAGTTGCGTGTCTATATTCACTGCCGATGACAGCAATATACGTGTAAACGATGGGGGACGTGAATCCTTGGGCAATGTTGAACACCGCCTGAGCATAATACGCTGCGAGCCCAAGAAACAGAGCTACGGATAAGAGGCTTTGCTTCCTTGAACGGATCGCGGCAATTGCGGTTAAAGCGATGACACTTATCTGCGCCAGAAGTCCGAAGATGCCCGTGGAGATAAGAGTTTGCAAATACTCGTTGTGAGCCTGGTCAATGACAGTTATGCCTCTTGCCTCCATCAGATTTTGTAAGGATTCGGGACCTACGCCGAATAAAATATCCTTCAGCGAAAAGTCGCTCATGCACTCAATGCACGTTTTCCAAATAAGGATTCTTTTTGATCCCCAATAGTCGTCCAGTAAGAAAAATCTGTCGAGAAGGGAACCCGGACGAAGATTTGTGTAGACGAAGAGAGAAATAATCAGCAAAACTGCCGCGATAATAAGCCCAAGATACACTTTTCTGAATCCGTCTCTGAAATTTTCGCGTTTTTTAGCAAAGAAACAAACGGCTAAAAGGGAAGAAATGAGAAACAGAGCTGGGATTGGCGAGAGCAATACCCTCATCAGAGCCGCAGGCTCGTATACGTGACCCGGAATCAGGAGATACACGTTGCAGAACACCGCACCCGATGCGAGAACGAGACTCAGGAAGGCGAAAAATCGGACGAATCTGCGTTTGTTGTCAATGAGGAAGAAAGGTGACACCGCGATAAATGCGGCAAATCCCACAACAAATCCTTCGCTTCCCGTAAGGACGGCGGCAGGCCCCGAAAGTGTAAGAACTACCGCCCAAAGGATGTTGTTTCGTAGTCCCACTTCCTCAACAGCACAGATCAAGAATGCAGGAAGGCAAAGACAAACGTAAGCACTGAAGAAGTTGATGTTTCCGATAGTGGAGATAAACTGTATCCGCTGTTTTTCGATGATCCGGTCAAACAAATTGCCCGGGCTTACGTCAAAGGCGTGGAATATCGCGATCAGGGCAACCACCGTGAAAACAATGGCACTGACTCGTATGGGTAGCCATGAAGTATCAACCTTTGGGAGTCCGTTCGAGATGGATATGTAGATTATTACGTAGAGAAGAATGACGAGAGCCCCTTGGAATCTTGAGTTTCTGCCAAGCCACACGTCAAGATAATATTCTGATAAAGCAGCCGAAAGAACAGTCATGGCTGCAAAAGCGATAAGAGAAAAATCGAGAGGTGCGAAAATGAGGGGACTTTTTCTCTTCCGTATAATGTAGAACAGAGCGGTTATTGCAGATATTCCTGCGAAGAGAGTGCCCACAGCAAGAAAGAAAAGGCTTTTCGTTGCGCTTATGTTAAAATATCCGTTGTGCATTACCAAAGGGAGTCCGATGAAAAGCACGCACAGAAACAAAATACAGAACTTTGAATAGGCTTTTGATTCGGTTTTTCCGTTCAAAATATCACTTCCTAAAGAGTATAACAATATTTTAACATATTGTAAATGATTTTACAATACTTTGATAGATTTTCGTAGGTTTTATAAGTAAAAACTGCTCATCAGCATAAGCTAAAGAGCAGTTTTGGTAATGACAGAGCGTTTACAGCGATTTTTTGTTGAAGATCGGAATACTTGCGGCAAAGCATACCGCACTTACACATAACGTGATAATAATAGATAAGGCGTAATCCTTTGGTTCTGCCGTGCCGAAGATGAGAGAAGTACCTTCAGAGAGCATCGTAGGGAAGTATTTGCTTATCTTAGGCAACATACCAAGCAAGTATGACGCAAGAACGACGCCCCCACAGCCTAAAAGCACACCCGTGTTAGAACTTGACACAGTTGAGAAGAGCACTACAAGGGAAATTACCCAAACGCCGAAAAGCCACCAACACATAACGGAGAAGGCAAGGCTTTGGGCGATGGAATTGTCCCAAAAGTAGGCGTTGTAACCGTAGGTAATGCCAAAGTGCATAAAATATCCCGCAGTCCATAGGGTGACGAGCACTAAAGTCTTAGAAAATACCACCTTACAGCGTGAAAGCCCTCTTGTCAGAGATAAGATCAGCGTTCCCGAAGCGTATTCCCTTGTGAGTATATTACTTTCAAGCAAAATAAAGGCGATCAGCGCCATGGGCACGTTTTTGAAAAACTGCATCCATGAGTCAAGGGCAGTTACGGTTACGGCTGTAACGGTAAGTCCGCTGCCTTCTAAAGAGGTCGCAAATGTTTCAAGCAGCCACGGAGTCAGCTTGGCAACGGCAGGATTCATGATCCCGAACAAAACGAACAGTATCCCGAGTATCATGAGCCTGCCCGAGCGAATCTGCTCGGAGAAATCTTTTTTGATAAAGGCAACAAGACTTTTCATTTCCGCGTCACCTCCATAAACAAGGTTTCAAGTGTGGGCTCCACTCGCTCAAGCTTTAAAAGGGAAGCGTGACGGTCTGCTAAGAACCTGAGAACGTCGGAATAAGAAACACTGTCTTCCGAGAAAACAGCCTTGCAGCCATTCAATCTCTCCATAGCGGGAAAATAATCGAGAAGTACGGAAATATCTTCGGCATTTTCCGTTTCAAGCAGGTATTTGTCGCTTCTGTACTTTGTTTTAATGTCCGACAGCTTGCCGGATACGCTTACAACTCCTCCATCAAGCAACGCTACGTCTGTACAGATACGCTCTACGTCGGACAGAATGTGAGTAGAAAATAAAACTGTGGTTTGCTCCCTTACAGCCAGGAGAATGTCGAGGATCTCCCGCCTGCCGACAGGATCAAGGGCAGAGGTAGGCTCATCGCATATGAGAAGCTTCGGACGGTTAAGAAGTGCTTGCGCGATGCCGAGACGTTGTTTCATACCCCTTGAAAAGCCTTTGATTCGGTGCTTTTCACCATCAAGTCCCACAAGATGCAAAAGCTCTTCGGAACGGGAGTCACGATCTGACTTACTGAGTCCCGAGATCTCACCGCAGAAACGAAGGTACTCAGGTGCGCTCATAAAGGGATAGAACTCCGGCACGTCGGGCAAATACCCGATATGTCGGTTGGTGTCCGTCTGACCGTAAATTACTTTTTCTCCGTTAACAGTGATCTCACCGGAGTCTGGCGTCAAAAGTCCGAGCACGGTTTTCATAGTCGTGGTCTTTCCCGAGCCGTTTTTACCGATGAAACCGAATATGCTGTTTTCGGGTACCTGCAGATCAAGTCCGCGCAGAACTTCCTTGTCACCGAAGCGCTTGTGCAGTCCCGTGATGCGAAGCATATCCATCACGCATCCTCCCTGCCAAGGAGAAAGTAAAGGATGGGGCCAACAAAGTTCATGAATACGATAGTGATCACAAGCCACAGAGCACGGTTTCCGCGTTTATAGGTTTTGTGAGTCAGAATGTGGTACAGCGTGTAGCCAAACAGAGCAAACTCTGCGATTATAAGCGGAATCAGAAAGGGAAGAAATTCCATTATGTTATCCATTTTTAGTCCTCCTTATCGTTATATACTTCAACGCACAAGCCTTTGTGAGAACACTTTGGACAGGTCAGACGACGCATTTTCGGCGTGTGGTATGCCCAAAGCGTTTCCCTGAAGCCGGGCTTGAACACCTCGTGACATTCAGGACAGATATAAGCGACGCGCGTAAAGTAGTATATCGAAGTGCCGATTCCCCACGGAATTGCCACGCAAGCCCAAATAAGGAACAGCCACCATAGACCTTGGGTTATCCATAAAACAATGGACGTCCACTGCAGTATACTTACAGGAATTCCCGTAAGCACCATAGTCCATCGCATTTTTGTGAGTTTATCTTTCTGCTTCATAATGTGAGCTATATCAGCGATAGATTCAACAGAGAAATTAGGAATCTCTTTCAGTTCACGCTTGATCGTTTCAACAATATCAAGTTTTTTCTGTCCCTCGGCGATTTCCGCCTTCAGTTCTTTTTCCTGTTGGTCAAGCAGAATAGAGATAACCTTTTCGGGATGCTTTTCACTAAATAGCTCACCGATCCTGTTTATCGGAACTCCGGCTTCACGTAAAAAACAAATAACACGCATACGCTTCAGATCGTCTTCCGAATACAGTCTGCGGCCTCCCTCAGACAGTGCACTTGGGACGAGAATGTTTCTCGAATCGTAGTATTGCACAGTTCTCACGGAAACTCCGCAAAGCTTAGCGATTTCCCCCGTCGTATACATTGACATAGCTTTCACCTCCTTACACTGCCTATTTTACATCATTACGCAGCGTAACAAGCAATACCTGACGTAGAGTGATTTTTAATATTATATCAAAAAAATAAAGTTTTTTCTACAAAACAGTAAAAAAATATGGGCAGAGAGACTTAGTCGCCCTGCAGAATGAGGTTTTTAATGAGAATGATGATGAGTATGGCACGAAACGGAACAAGGCTCAATCTTACATTCTTTCTCGCTGCAATCTCCGACTTCTGTTTCAATTTCCACCGTCACGTGTCCGATCCCGTGTTCCCGTAGCTCCTTTTTTACCTTTTTCTTTATCAGAGCAGGTTCTCCGTCCGCCGCTACGTGAAGCGTTGCAAAGTTGTTCACGCCGTCGAGGCTCCAAAGGTGAACGTGGTGAACGTCCGCAACACCGTCTAACTTACATATGTGTCTTTTTACTTCATCTACGTCAATTCCGTGAGGCACTCCTTCAAGAAATATAATTGTGACCTCTTTTAAGTTTTTCACAGCGCCTATAAGTATGAACACAGATACCCCGATTGACATAATAGGATCAATAAGATAAATATCCGTAAATTTCATGATAACTGCACCGATAAGTACCACCGCCCAACCGAGAACGTCTTCAATCAAATGCAGATTCACAGCTTTTTGATTTACCGAACTTCCGTCACGGGTGATGAACGCACCGCAGAAATTCACCAAAACACCGATCACGGCAAAGACCACCATTCCGTTGTAGTTTATTCCTACCGGAGAGAAAAATCTGCGTACAGAACTGCAGATTACCGCAAAAGACCCGACTAAAAGAATAACCGTCGTAATAAATCCTCCGACAACAGAGTATCGCCCGTATCCGTAGGTAAATTTTTCATTTGGTTTCTTCTTACTTTCCCTCTCAAGCAAATATGATATTCCTATACTCACAGCGTCTCCTGCGTCGTGAACTGCGTCTGAAAGAATTGACACGCTTCCTGTGAATAGTCCCCCTATGAGTTCGAAAATTGAAAATGCAGCATTAAGAATAAAGGCTGCCAAAATATTTTTCTCTGTTTTCATATATTCCTCCGTTGATTTTTAGGTAGATTTATGTTACAATCAATACGATACTGAACATATCATTCGATAATATTATATCAAAATTACTTACGTGTTCAATATACGATACTTTAATTGTGTTCATTACTGAACAGATGTGTAAAAATGTACGGAGGGGACTATGGACAGACGCCAAAGAAAGACCCGAGAGGCTATATTTAGTGCATTTACTGAGTTGCTCTCTAAAAAGAATTTTAATAAGATAACCGTTGGGGAGATAATAGACAAAGCGGACGTCGGCAGAGCGACCTTTTATTCTCATTTTGAAACAAAGGATATCCTTCTTGGCGAATTTTGCAAAGAGTTGTTCTGTCACATTTTTGATACGGAAGGGGAAGGCGATTCTTCCCACCGACATATTTTCAACTGCGATAGGAAAGACTCCGTTTTTCTTCACCTGCTTTATCACTTGCAGAGGAATGACAACAACGTTCTAACGTTATTGTCTTCACAAAATAACGAATTGTTCCTCGTATACTTTAAAAAAGGGCTGAGACAGCTGGTGGAGAGTCAAATATCCTTGTTAGAAGATCGAAAAAGCAAAGATCTGCCCGAAGACTTTTGGAAAAACCATGTGGTGTCAACTTTTACTGAAACGCTGAAATGGTGGATAGGAAACGGAACTGCGGAAAGCCCCGAGACGGTGGTGAATTATTTCTATGCGGTGGTGTAGGCACATAACAAAGGCTCTGGAACTTGAATCCAGAGCCTTTGAACTTTTTAGTTGAAAATTACTTTTACCATTTATTGATCAGTTCCTGTGCCTTTTCCTCTGATATTTCAGAGTGATCAAACGTTACTTCGCCGTCCTTTACTTGGATTTCTATCTGTATCGGAATATCCAAATAGTAGAGGGTACGGCTGAAGTCTGTGGGGGCAAAGCCGTTCACGTATTCGATTAGAGCTGACGCCGCATTTTTTGCAAATTCATTACTTTGAGCAGAGCCGATATGGACTACTCCAACGTTATAAACGGTAAGAATAACGCTTTCGCCGTCGTCGGCTGTTGCACGAATGATATAGTTGAATGAATTTTCATAATCTTCGCTGGTGAACGCAGGCTGACCGAAGGCTGAGAGAAGCTTTCCTTCTGTTATTGCCGCCTCTTCCGGTGAATCCATTTCCCCAAAATCCATAAAATATGAACTTCCGACTATAAGGCTTGAATCCTGTAAAGCTTCAAATGTAAAATTCATAACGTTTCCTCCTGAACTACTATTGTTACATCCTAACAAAAGAAAAACGGTAAACATTAAAAGTAAAACTGATAAAATTCGGTTTGCCATTTGATTTGTATCCTATGACTTTTTTGTAATCAGCATGATACTCGGTCCCAAAGGAGTAAAGTAAAATGGGGCAGAGTTTATCAAACCGTAAGTTTTCTTTATAAAAGCATCAGCCTTCAAGCACGTAAGCAAGCATCAGGCGGGCAGTATTTTCGATACCGTCAAGATGAGCTCTTTCAACTCCGTGACTGGAGTATACACCCATGCCGAATGCGGCGGCGCGAACGTTGTTGCCTCCTTTTATTGCCTGACCCGCGTCAGAGCCGTAGCGGTAGAACAGATCCACAGCATAATTTAATCCGTTTTTCTCAGCCGCGGCAATAAGTCTGTTGGTGAGAGAATAATCGTAAGGCATAGCCGCGTCTTTGGCACAGATAGTCACCGCCTGTTCACTTCCGTCAGAGTCGGGACCGAGGATCGCGATGTCCACCGCCACGTATTCGGAGATATTCTTAGGAACGACTATGCCGCCAAATCCGATCTCTTCGTAGAAGGAAAATGCGAAGACAGTATTGTATTTAGGCTTCACTCCCTTTTCAGCCATAGCCTTCAATACGGCAAAAGAACAAGCCATAGCCGCTTTGTTGTCGATAAAACGGCATTTGATGAAGCCGTTCTCAGTAACTGTGAAGCGGGGATCGATGGAAATATAGTCGCCGTGTCGAATCTCAAGTGCCCTGACGTCCCCTTCGTTCTTGACAAACTCGTCCAGAAGTACGTATACGGAGTTTTCGTTACGCTCCATCGACTTGGCGTCGTCAAAGGCGTGGGCGGAGTGGTGTGCGCAGATCAAACTTCCGGTGTAGGTCTTACCGCTGCGTGTATGTACCGTCACGTTTTCGCCTTCTACGTTGGCAAAGTTTATTCCTCCGAGGGCGCGGATGCGCAGAGTTCCGTCCGGGTTTATTCCTCTGACCATAAAACCGAGAGTGTCCGCGTGAGCGCTGAGGCATACGGTTTTGGAAGTGTCTTCTCCCATCACGGTAATGTACGCTGTGTCGCGATTGTCATAGGTGACCTCGTAGCCTAAGCTCTCTGCAAGCTCTTCTAACACAGGTTTCATTTTTTCGTAATATCCCACAGGGCTGGGAGTTTCGATAAGTCTTTTCATCACGTCAGTGAGATATTGTATGTCGATTTTCATTTTAAATCATCCTCCGTTATGTTTTATAGTATTTAATTTAGTACAGAAACACAAAATGCCCGAAAGCCCTTGGTTGCAAGAAGGGATTCCGGGCACTTGTAAGCCAACTTATATTATTCCCACTCGTTGCAGGGACTTGCATCTTAAACAATTTTGTTTATAAGGTGTTGCACCTGCTGTTCTGATTATTTTGATTGTCCATATTGTCTTAGCCGTACGATGGATGCTTATCAAAATCTTATCAGCGGTGATAAATCACCAAGGGAGGGTCAACAAAGTTGTTTCGGGTGGTTGTCACCCTGACAATAATATTATACGCAAAATCGGCTGAAAAATCAAGATGGGGGCTTTCTCATTTTGTGATCCTATTCTATATTCCGTATACCGCCATGCCTGCTATTGCGGATATTACAATTAAAAGAATAGGCGACAGCTTTTTCTTTGCAAAATGCTTATATCCAAACATTGAAGCTACCAAAAGCGCAGTAATGGTGATAGCTTGCACATTTACTGTTACAGATGAAATCGCTCCAAAGCAGTTTCCAAAGACCAT
>JAZULS010000008.1:0-5672 GCA_045603205.1 Eubacteriales bacterium
CCCCACCATACGGGAAAAATTATTTTTAAAATAGCCGTGGGTGAAGCCGTCACGGGAGAAATTTGCCTCAAGGGCGGAGATCTCCTCCAGGGTGGCACCTCTTCTTTCGTCAAGGAGACGGCGGTATATCTTAGTTACGCCGTAGACGTAGTCGGCGCTTTTGAGTCTGCCTTCGATCTTGAGAGAGGACACGCCCGACTCGATAAGAGAAGGGACGTGGGAGGCAAGGCACATATCCTTCAGGCTCAGGGGGTGGGTGTGAAGTTTTTTCGCTCCCTCCACCTTATAGGGAAGTCGGCAAGGCTGAGCACATTCGCCTCGGTTGCCGCTTCTGCCGCCCATAGCCCAGCTCATAAGGCACTGACCCGACAGGGAAACGCAGTGAGCGCCGTGAACGAATCCCTCGATCTCTATGGGGGAGTTTTCCACAAGTCGGCAAAGACCCTCTTTCGACAGCTCACGGGGGCAGACCATTCTCTCAAAGCCAAGAGAGCGAAGTGCCGCGGCATCGAGAGAGTTTACGCCGGTCATCTGGGTGCTGGCGTGGAGCTTTACCCCTGGGATACGTTCTCTCAGCAGCGCGGCAAGACCCACGTCGGCTACGATAAAGGCGGTAGCGCCAAAGTCCCACAGTTTTTCCGCAAGGTCAAGAGCCTCACTTAGCTCTCTATCGCGGAGACGGGTGTTCATAGTAATGTATGCACTCACGCCGAAAATATTGCAGATTCGGAGGGCTTCGCGGAGTTCACTTTCGTCAAAGTTTCTCGCCCTCATTCGATTGGAAAAAAGCGACGCACCTAAATAAACGGCGTCGGCACCGCCCTCGATAGCGGCGAGCAGAGCTTCGGGAGAGCCTGCCGGAGCGAGAAGTTCGGGAAGTTTCTTCACGGGAATGTCCTTTTTTAATGCAAAGTGCAGAGTGGAAAGTAAAAAATGATGTCGCTGTCGCTGATGATGCATTGGCTACGCCAAAATGATGTATCGCTAACGCGAAATGATGACGCTTACGCTGATTGAGGTAGCTTTTCTGCGAAAAGCGATTTTATTGGAATGGGTGGAGAACGTCTTTTTCTCCGTAGGGGCGTACCTACTTCGACGAAGTCGAATGTAGATGGTCGCCCGTTTTCGTTTGGTTATCGCCGCACGATATTGGTACACCGTAGGGGAGGGGCTTGCTCCTCCCGTTTTGTTGGATTATAACCGCACGTGATCCATTTATACGAATTTTCTTTTATAAAAGAAAATTCACTAAGAAAACCTTCAAGGGCTCCGCCCTAGAAGCTTACCCGTGATCGGCACACAAGACCTCCCCGCGGCTGCAGTAGCCTGCCGCCCTCGTTTTCTTCCTGCAATGAAGACATTTTAAAGAGATGCACGTGCCTTCCCCACAAGACGAGATCGGTGCCGATGGCTTTGGACCAACGTGCCGTACCCTCTGAATTACGATAACGAAGACTCATTCGTTTTCCTTTACGTCGACGCCGACGTAAAGGATTCTTTCGTGCAGCTCAAATCCCACGCCAACCCGTGAGATATATCTCAGGTGGAGAAAGGTATATGGAAGGTTTCACCTTTCCTCTGTAGGGGACGATCCTGCGTGGCAGCCCATGGATTTAACGAGGCGGTGCTGTCAATCTCGTAGGGGCGATTCATTTTTCGCCCGTTTTCGTTAAAATCCTTACTTTCTGAGAAGAGACTCGATCTGGCGGAGCTTGTCGTCTCTTGTGGGAGCCTCGATCTTGATCTGCTCGTCAGCTACGGCAGCCTCTTCCTCGGCGGGAGTTTCCTCAGCGGGAGCCTCGCCAAGCTTATTTTTAAGAGCGGTAACCTCGTTCTTCAGTCTGCGGAGGTTTACCTCGTAAAGAGAGACCTGAGCCTCAAGATTGCGAAGACGCTTTTCCGCTACGATCTTGTCGCTGCAGAAGTCCAGCGCGCAAAGAAGTGCAGCGTCAAGCTTGGAAAGCTTAACGTTTGAGAGAAGGGCTGTCATCTTTTCGTCCATGCGTCGGGTGATGCCGGCTACGTGTGCCTCGCTCTCGTCGGTGATAAGTGACATCTGAATTCCTGCAATGTTCAGATCAACTTTTCTTTTTGTGTTTTCTTCCATTTCTCAGTCCAACCTTTACCTAAAAATTATTAATTTAGAGTTGAAAATTATGTGCGGCGAATGTATAATATTAATAGATACACTACGCCAAGTATTATTATAATATAATTTTCCCTTAAAAGAAATACTTTTCGGTGAATTTTTCGTTCTTTTTTGCAATTTCAAGAGGGAAAATGAGGCAGAAACGGATACTTTTATGTACTACAGCAAAGAAACAACCACCCCCCACCAGCTGAAAGCGGAAAATCTCTTCCTTTCGGGGTACAACTGCGCCCAGTCCGTCTTCGCCGCCTTTTCCGACATGCTTTCCCTTGAGGTGGAGTCTGCGGCGAAAATGGCGTCGGCTCTCGGGGGCGGAATGTGCGGCGCCAGAAGCGTTTGCGGTGCTTTTACGGGGATGCTTTTGGTCCTCGGTTGCCTTGAGGGGTACTCGGTGGCAGGGGATTACGAGGGTAAAGTCACTCTTTATAAAACGGGCAAGGCTCTCACCGACGAGCTTGAAGAGTTGCTCGGTTCGAGGATATGTAGGGAGCTTCTGAAGGAGCTGAAGCTTTCCGCAACTCCCCAAAAAAGGGACGCGGAATACTACAAAAAACGCCCTTGCGTAAGGTTTATAGGCGCGGCGGCGAATATTTTGGACGGGTATCTTAGTTCCCGTGGCGGCGTGGCGGAAAATACGGGTGAGAACAGGTGAAAAAGCTTAAATTTCGGGCGGTTTTTTCAGTCTTAGCTTCCTTTTTGACGCTGTATTTTCTGCAGGGGACGGGGAACATGGTCTTGTCCCATATCGGCGTGAGATCTTCTACCCTTATCGCGGATCTTTTTGAAATTTTAGTGTACCTTGTCTCGGTGGCGGGGGCGGTAGTTATACTGAAGTCGCTGTCCCGTTTTGTTTTCAAAAGGCAGGACGAGGAGAGTGAGGCGGCGGAAGTTTTTGCTGAGGCACGGCAAGTCGACAAAAAAAGCGTAGGCGAAAACATCACCTTCGTGGCTGTAACTGCGATTTTGTGCGGAGTCGGGGTCTTCCTGAGCCTTAGTTTCGGCGGCGAGGCTCCGAAAAATATAATTTTTGCGGCATTTGCAGGGGTCTTTTTGAAGGCGCCTCTGGAAGAATATTTATTCAGATACCTTTTCGTGAATACCGCTTTGAAATCGGGAGTCAGCGTCGCCCCTTCGGTGGTTTTGCAGGCGGTTTTGTTTGGCATCTGGCATCCCTCGGGAGTGAAAATTTTCGCTCTTGCGGCAGGTGTAGGCTTTGGGCTTATCGCATCCTTTTCGGGGAAAAGCGGAAAGGTGTCAAAGCGAGGATTTTTGCTTTGTTCCATCTCTCACGGAATATATAACGCTGTGATCTACGCTGTGGCGTTGATTTGATGTTATATAAAAACCCAAACGAGGCGGTACGTCTTAGGCTCCCTCCGGGAGGAAGGCTCAAGCGGATGAACGCAAAGTCCGTCACTACGAGGGGCACGGTCTCGTTTTTCTGTAGAGTCGCACCCATGTGTGCGACCGGAAATCAAACGTTACGGGCGACCACAGGTACGCCCCTACAGTGTTTAGATTTTGTGCGGCGAACCCCCAACCGCAACGGGCGAAAAATGAATCGCCTATACGATAATGGTGTAGTTATCCTTCTCAGGCGAAGCCTGCCAACGGTAAGGTGAAACGAAATGTAGAAAAACCAAAACGTTATCTATCGCCAATGAGGCACGAAAAA
Source organism: Eubacteriales bacterium (assembly GCA_045603205.1). GTDB lineage: Bacteria > Bacillota > Clostridia > Oscillospirales > CAG-272 > RUG11130. The sequence continues at coordinate 3,825 of JAZULS010000008.1, forward strand.
CGTCTTGTGTGGGTTGACGCGGCGATAGATTCGATATCCCCATTGCAGGAGACGAAACACAGCAGTGCGTTCACGCCTGCGGATGGTTTAGGTGCCGCGGGGGGTGAAGCTTCTCAAGGGGGGCGGAGCCACCATATTGAAGGCTTTTTTAGTGCAGTTTTTTTCACGAAAAAAATTGCGTATAAATGAATAACGCCTGAGTTTAAACCGAACATAACGGGCGGATATGGAATCCGCCCCTACGGTGTTTAGATTTTGTGCGGCGAAACCCCGACAAAACGGGAGGACATGGCCCCCCTACCATGGTTGATGACGTTTCGGTGGATGCCAATTTCGTGCGGCGAAAACCCTATGCAAAACACCTCATCCACCACTTCGCGGTCCCCCTTCTCCCGCTGGAGAAGGCTAATTTCACAGATCGCCCCTACAAAATAACACAATAATTTTTCATTCTCAATTTCAATTTTTCGGGAGGAAATTTACTTGACAGAAAGAGAAATTAAGATAAAAAATATCACCGATAAATATAAAAACTGCCCCGTAAAGGCGCCAATCGTCTCCCACAGAGGAAAACCCCACACTACCGTGGATTTCCGCGGATTTACCGAGGCTGAAAAGCGTCAGCGCGACGAATATTTTATGTCCTGCGCGCTGGAGCTTGCCCGTCTTGCCGCAGAAGAGGGTGAGGTCCCAGTCGGTGCGGTGGTACTTCACGGCAACGAGATCTTGTCCGCAGAATACAACGGCAGAGAGGCCTTCAAAAATGCCCTTTATCACGCGGAAACGGCGGCTATCGGCAAGGCGTGTCAAACTCTCGGCGGATGGAGACTGCCCGGGTGCGAGCTGTTCGTCAGCCTTGAGCCCTGCATCATGTGTGCCGGTGCCATCGTTCAGTCGAGGCTTCCCAGAGTGGTCTTTGCCGCAGCAGACGAAAAAGCGGGATTCTTCGGCGGCGTGGCGGATGCGGCAAATTTACCCCTGAACCACAAGCCCGTCATTGAAAAGGGGGTCCTCGAAGAAGAGGCAAAAGAGATTATTCAAACGTTTTTTAACGCTAAAAGGAATAAAAATACATAAAGGAGATTTAGTTATGGAGAAAAACTACGTTTGGACCGACAGAAAGAGAACTTTTTTGGGGCTTCCCTGGTCGTTCACCAGATACCGTCTTGACGAGGAGAAGCTGATCATCGACACGGGATTTTTCAATCGCCGTGAGGAGGAGATCCGCCTGTACCGCATAATGGACATCACCCTCAACCGCTCCTTCGGCGAGAGAATTTTTGGGCTGGGTACCATTCACTGCTGTTCCGGTGATAAAACGTCCCCCGAGTTCGACATCAAGCACATCAAACTGCCCCGTGAGGTGAAGGAGATGCTTTCCGACATGGTGGAAGAGGAGAGACTTCGCCGACGCGTCGGCACCCGCGAGTTTATGGATGCCGAATTTGACGGTGACGTTGAAGAATTCCACGAGAGTGACGCCGAATAAAGTGAATATTTAAAGGGGATGTCCTGCGGTGGACGTCCCCTTTTTCACGTTTTCGCCTCGTCAAACCCATGGGCTGCCACACAGGATCGTCCCCTACAGATGTAACCATAAGGTTTGCCCCGTCAGGCGAAGCCTGCCCACGGTAAGGTGAAACGAGGGGCAGAGGCATTTTTGAACGTCTACCGTCAGGTACGGCACGAATACGTTAAGGGGGAGATAGACAAACGCCCCATGTTATCTCGCCTGAATATCACCCACGGGAGCAAATGTGAAGCGTTAGCTTCATCCGACGATAATGGCTGTGCCGTTATCGAGGACGGCAGCATTTGCGGGAAGAAAAGCCGTGCCGCGGGGGGTGA
>JAZULS010000009.1:0-10638 GCA_045603205.1 Eubacteriales bacterium
CTGAAAAGGCAAAGATCGAGCTTTCCGGTATGTCCTCTGCAAACATCAACCTCCCCTTCATCACAGCAGATGCTACAGGTCCTAAGCACTTTGACGGTACTCTCACAAGAGCAACCTTCAACGAGCTCACAGCTGACCTCGTTCGTGCTACTATCGAGCCTACAAAGCAGGTTCTCCGTGACGCAGGTCTTCAGCCTTCTCAGATCGATAAGGTACTCCTCGTAGGCGGTTCCACAAGAATCCCCGCGGTTCAGGATGCAATAAAGGCGTTTATCGGCAAGGAGCCCTTCAAGGGTATCAACCCCGACGAGTGCGTTGCCCTCGGTGCGGCAATTCAGGGCGGTGTCCTGGGCGGCGACGTTAAGGACCTCCTCCTTCTTGACGTAACTCCTCTGTCTCTCGGTATCGAGACTCTCGGCGGTGTATTCAACAGAATCATCGACAGAAATACAACAATCCCCGTAAAGAAGAGCCAGGTTTACTCCACAGGGGCTGACGGTCAGACCTCTGTTGAGATCCACGTTCTTCAGGGTGAGCGCGATATGGCTGCAGGTAACACTACACTTGGCCGCTTCATCCTTGACGGTATCGCACCCGCACCCCGCGGTATTCCTCAGATCGAAGTAACCTTCGATATCGACGCTAACGGCATCGTAAACGTAACCGCTCAGGATAAGGGTACAGGTAAGGAACAGCACATCACCATCACTTCTTCCACTAATATGTCCAAGGAAGACATCGACAAGGCAGTTCGTGATGCAGAAAGATTTGCTGAAGAGGACAGAAAGCAGAAGGAAGCAATCGACGCTAAGAACCACGCTGAGAACCTCATCTACCAGGTTGAGAAGTCTCTTACCGACCTTGGCGATAAGGTAACCGATGCTGACCGTGAGGCAGTTCGTCCCGCAATCGACAAGCTGAAGGAAACTATCAAGGGCGATAACCTTGACGCTATCAAGGCTGATACAGAAGCTCTTGAAAAGGCATTCTACCCCATCGCACAGAAGGTATATGCTGACGCTTCCGCTGCTCAGGGCGGCGCAGGCATGGGTCAGGACGCTGGCATGGGTCAGGACGGCACATACTACAGCGCTGACTTCGAAGACAAGAGCGACAACTGATTAGTTTTCCACAGAAGATCTTAACACAATATGGGCGGAGTTTTCTCTCCGCCCATTTGGTGGTATTTAAGAACAAAACATTTTCTGCGGAAAACACGGAATGAAAGGAATTCCAAGACAAAATGGCAGACAAACGCGACTATTATGAAGTGCTTGGAGTCTCCAAGGAGGCTTCGGCAGACGAAATAAAGAAATCCTACAGAAAACTCGCCAAGCAGTACCACCCCGATATGAATCCGGGGGATGCTGAGGCAGAGAAAAAGTTTAAAGAGGACAACGAAGCCTACGACGTGCTTTCCGACTCTGATAAGAAGGCGAAGTACGATGCTTACGGTCACGCGGCATTCGATCCTTCTGCAGGCGGCGGAGCAGGATTCGGCGGATTCGGTGGTTTCGGCGGCGGATTCGGTGACTTTGGTGACATCGGTGACATTTTCAGTAGCTTCTTCGGCGGAGGCGGCGGAGGTTCTTCCAGAAGAAACGGCCCCGTAAGAGGTGACGACATCAACGTCCGCGTAACTCTCACCTTTGAGGAAGCAGTGTTCGGCGTAAAGAAGGAGATCTCCTTCCATAAGGTACAGAAATGTTCTACCTGCGGTGGCAGCGGAGCAGAAAAGGGAACCACCCCAAAAACATGTTCCACTTGCGGCGGCTCAGGTCAGGTAAGAGTTCAACAGAGAACTCCTCTTGGCTTCATGCAGACTACAAAACAGTGTGACGCGTGCCACGGAACGGGTAAGATAATCGAAAAGCCTTGCTCTGATTGCCGCGGTGCGGGATATACAAGAGTGCCTAAGAAGCTTGACGTGAATATTCCTGCGGGAATCGACGACGGTCAGAGAATTACGCTCCGAGGACAGGGAAGTGACGGACGAAACGGTGGTTCTGCGGGAGATCTTAACCTTATCATCAGCGTAAGACCCCACGGGGTTTTCGAGCGCGAAGGTAACGACATCTATTGCGAGATACCTATAACATATTCGGAAGCAACTCTCGGGGCTGAGATCGAAATACCTACCCTTGAAGGCAAGGAAAAGTACTCGATTCCCGAAGGAACGCAGACGGGAACGACCTTCACTCTCAGAGGACGCGGAGTTCAGTACGTTAACTCCAAGAGTCGAGGAAATCTGCACGTCACAGTCAATGTGGAAGTGCCGAAGAACTTGAGCGGCGAACAGAAAGAACTACTGCGTAAGTTTGCAGAGTCCTGCGGTGAGAACAACCACACCAAAAAAGCGAAATTCTTCAAAAAATTCTTCAAGTAAAGTTGAGCGAAATAAAAAAATAAAAGGAAAAGCGAAATGGAAAACACAAACTGGATACAGATAAAAGCAGCCTGCCGCGCGGAGGACCTTGATACCGTTTGCTCCGTAATGTGCATGATAAATAACGGACTTATGATCGAGGACTATTCCGACGTTGACGGCGTACTTGACGGCGTATACGGAGACCTGATCGACGAGTCTCTCCTTAATGCAGACAGAACGAGATCAGCTGTTTCCATTTTCGTTCCCGAATCCGCTTCTCCCGCTGAGACCGAGCTGATGCTCCGCGAAAGACTTAACACTCTCGGCGTTGAAGCAGAGGTCAGCCATTCCTCCGTTTGCGAAGAGGACTGGGCTGAATCCTGGAAGAAGTATTTCAAGCCCATCAGAACCGGAAACCGTATCGTTATCGTTCCCGTTTGGGAAAAATTCGAGCCTGCTGAAAACGACGTTGTGGTGCTTATGGATCCCGGAATGGCATTCGGTACGGGAACTCACGAGACCACACGCCTCTGCGCTGCACTCCTTGAGGACTATGTAACCGAAGGATGCCGCATGATCGACGTTGGATGCGGCTCGGGTATTCTTGCTATCTGTGCCTCCAAACTTGGTGCTGACTACTGCTTTGCTTGCGACATCGACCCCTACGCTATCAAGGTAGCAAAGGAGAACGTTGCCCTCAACGGCGGCGGAAACATCACCTGCGAAGTGTCCGACCTTGTAAAAGAGGTGGATCCTGCCGGCGCGAACTTTGACGTAGCGGCAGTTAACATCGTAGCGGACGTTATCATCCGTCTTGCTCCCGACATCGGCAGATTTTTAAAGGACGACGCAACCCTTATCGTGTCCGGCATTATCTGTGAGCGTGCTGAGGAGACTCTTGCTGCTCTTTCTGCGGCAGGATTTACACCCGTCTCTGAAAAGAGAGAGAACGGTTGGTATGCCGCGGCCCTTAAAAAAGCTTAATTTACGGTAAAACGGAGATTATTATGAATTTACATGAATCCGGTCAGATGTACCTCGAATGTATCTACGTTCTGACCGAAAAAAGGACCCATGTTCGCTCAGTAGACGTGTGCGAATATATGGGATATTCAAAGCCCAGCGTCAGCCGGGCGATGGGACTTTTGAAAAGAGGCGGATTTATAAACGTTGACGAGGATGGGTATCTCACCCTCACCGAGGCTGGCAGAGATGTTGCCGAAAAGATGTACGAACGCCATAAGATCCTCTCGGGACTGCTTATGAAGCTCGGCGTAGATGAGGAAACCGCTACGGAAGACGCTTGCAAGATCGAGCACGTTATCAGCGACAAATCCTTTGAGGCGATAAAGAGGCATTTAGGAGAATAACAAATTTGGCTGTAGCTGTGCTGCAGCCTTTTGTTTTGCTGAAATGAAAAAAATATTGCGGATATTAAGTTTATTTGTGAGATATTTCTTCAAAAAACAGTAGTATATAGGTGAAGGGAAATTTTGACGATAGTATTGCAAAAAAACTGGAAATTTACGATTTTGTGTGATATAATTAAATCGTAAAGGAGAAGTGAGGTGTTTCCGATGGTTTTTAGCAGACTTATCAATAGTTGTTTTGGACGAAAGGAATGACAGAATGATAAAACGAATTTTACTTTACCTGCTTGTCGTAACGATTACGCTGACAGCCTTCGTCTCATGCAGTGCCCCATCCGGTGAAGGTGCGGATGCCGATGCTAAGGTGGACGCTGCTGATACCGCACTGCCCGAAACGGAAACGGCAGACGAAGACGAAACACCTATTCTCACGAATTATGACAACATGGTGCTTAAGTTTACCTATGGCGAAGACAAGTATTATACGGTACGCAAAACACTGTGGACCGAGGACTTTGACATGGGTCTTGACTTCAAATATATAGGCGAGATTGGTGAAGAGATCGACGGCGTCCTCCTCGACGGAATTCTTGTGCCTCAGGATGGCACCGTGTACGTCACCGAGGAAAACTCCTTTGTCCCCAAGGATACTCCCGTTTATATCTCCGAGGATGGAAACTTTGTCCGTGTGGCTTTTTGGGGTGTATCCTATTATTTGAGACTGAGGGAAGATAAGACTGAGTACGTAGATCCGATGGATATGCCGGATACAGGTTGTATGATGCTTTCTGTGCTGTGCTACAACGGCGAATATTATGGAAGAACAAACGAGTTTATCGGAGGTGGGCTTTGGGAATTCAAGCTTGACGAGGATTGGTCCTTCGTTGGGTTTATAAGATCAGAGATATTAGTGGATGACATACGTCCTGAGTTTGACCTCGAAGCAAATTTCCCCCTTGGCAAGCCTGTGTACTATAACGAGAAACTCGACCGTATCGCAATTCTGGTTGAAGACCACAATTACGCCTATTCCGACGTTGATTGGGAGATATTAGAAAACATTAAAGACTAAAAACCGCATAAAATAAAAATCCGCCTGTGTTATAGCTACACAGGCGGATTTTTAGATGTTATAAAATTAGTCTTCCTTTGTGATCTCGGATGCGAACTTGATCGCGTCGTCAATGTGAGAGCGGAAGTAGTCAGCGCCAACCTTGTCAAAGAAGCCGGACTTCTTCATAACGCCCATAGGCTGATCGTTTACACGGGAGAATACGATCTGAACGCCAAGCTGACTGCAACGGTCGTAAAGAGCCTCAAGGGAGTTGATAGCGGTAGCGTCAATGACGGAAACGCTTCTCATACGGAGAACGAGACACTTTGTATAGTCCTTGAAGGTGATCTGCTCAAGCATTTCGGCAGAACCGAAGAAGAGAGGACCGTTGATCTCGTAAATGCGAACTGCCTGAGGAACAACCAAACCTTCATTGTCGTCAGTAACGTAGTTCCAGGAGCGTACGGCAGAGGAGTCACTCATCTTCTTCATAAAGAGGATACAAGCAAGAACGATGCCAACGCCGATAGCAACAACAAGGTCAAAAACTACGGTGAGAACGAAGGTGAGAACGAGCACGAAAATGTCACTCTTGGGCGCGGTCTTGATGATGTGCACGAAAGGCTTCCACTGGCACATATTATACGCAACTATAAAGAGTACAGCGGCGATAACGGGCATAGGGATAAGAGCAGCGTAGGGCATAAGTACAACGAGAACGAGGAGAAGAACGATAGCGTGAACGATACCGGATATAGGTGTCTTACCGCCGTTCTTAATGTTAGCGGCAGTTCTTGCGATAGCGCCGGTAGCGGGGATACCGCCGAAGAGGGCAGAGCCGATGTTACCGATACCCTGAGCGATAAGCTCTGTGTTGGAGCGATGCTTCGTGCCTATCATTCCGTCCGCAACAACGCAGGAGAGAAGAGACTCAATAGCCGCAAGAATAGCGATGGTGAAGGCGTCAGGCACCATGGTCTTGATAAGACCAAAGTCTACCTGAGGAAGGCTTGGAGTAGGCAGAGCACTGCTTACAGTGTAGAGGTCACCGATGGTGTTGACGTTCAGGTTAAAAAACTTTACGAGAAGAGCACCAACGATTACTGCAACGAGAGAGCCGGGAATTTTTTTAGAGATCTTGGGCCAGAAGATGAGAATAGCAAGGCTGATCACGCCGATAAGCACAGCCATAGGATTGATGGTGGTGATGTGGTGGATAACCGCCTCGATCTTTTCGACTGTTTCGATAGGCTTAACGTACGCGCCGTATGTGAGACCGAAGAAGTCCTTCAGCTGACCAACAAGGATGGTAACGGCGATACCCGCGGTAAAGCCTGTGGTAATGGTGTAGGGGATAAACTTGATAAGGGAGCCGAAGCGGAAGATTCCCATGAGGATAAGGAAGATACCCGCCATAATAGTGGCAACGATAAGTCCGCTCATGCCTCTCTGAGCAACGGTACCCGCAACGATGGTAGCAAAAGCCGCTGTGGGACCGGAGATCTGCACGTGGCTTCCGCCGAAAAAGGAAATAAGGAAACCTGCGATGATAGCGGTGTAGATACCCTGCTCAGGGCCGACACCGGAAGCAAGCGCAAGGGCAATAGACAGGGGAAGGGCGATAACTGCAACGATGATACCTGCAATTACGTCGGACAGAAGAGTCTTTTTGCTGTAACCCTTCATGCAAGAGAAAAGCATTGGCTTGAAAGAATTCATAGAATATTCTCCAAAATATTATAATAATTACATCACAAGTCAAAATTATACAGCAATTTTTTACCTTTGTCAATGTGGATTGTGCCGAAGGTTTTTCTGTTTTTCGCCTTCTTCCGTGGATTTTGCACAGAGTGGTGACGTGCAAAATCAAAACCTGCTTATGCGAGAAGCTGAAGCAGACTTTTAAAACTATGGTTCTTCATGTTAAATTGTAAAAATGCAAAAACAGTGAGATATTTTGCCTGAAAACCGTAGAATATAGATGAAGGCGAACTTCTGAGTCTGTATTATTTAATAAAAAAGTACATAGAAGCGAAAGAAAAAGTTGTGTTAATTCGTAGTATAGTTAGAAATACCAAACGGAGTTGTTTCTGGATGCCTATATGGGTATTTTTAACAAACACGATTGACATTTCCATTTTTTGTGTGATATTATTAAAATACAGGGATAAGGAAGGTGATACCAATGGTTTTTAGCAGACTTATCAATTGTTATTTTGGACGAAAGGATGATCTTATGCTGAAACGAATTTTACTTTGCTTGCTGATTTTAACGCTTATGCTGACTGTCCTCGTCTCCTGCACCACTTTACCTGCCGATGGGGCCGCAGAAACCGATGCTAAAGCTGACGCTACAGACACCGTACTACCCGAAACGGAAACGGCATACGAAGACGAAACACCTGCTCTCACGGAATATGACAACATGGTGCTTAAGTTTACCTATGGCGAAGACAAGTATTATACGGTACGCAAAACGCTGTGGACCGAGGACTTTGACATGGGTCTTGACTTCAAATATTTAGGTGAGATCGGTGAAGAGATCGACGGCGTCCTCCTTGACGGAATTCTTGTGCCTCAGGATGGCACCGTGTACGTCACCGAGGAAAACTCCTTTGTCCCCAAAGATACCCCGGTCTACATTACGGAGGACGGAGACTTTGTCCGTGTGGCTTTTTGGGGTGTATCCTATTATTTGAGACTGAGGGAAAAAACCGAACCCGTAGATCCGATGGATGTGACGGACATCGGTTATCCGATTAGTAAACTGTGCTATAAAGACGAATATTATGTTCATACAAACGAGTTGCTCGGAGGCGGACTTTGGAAGTTTAAGCTTGACGAGGATTGGTCCTTCGTTGGAATTATCAGGTCGGAGGTAGATGCTTATAAAGCTGAATATGATAAGTCAGAAATTACGGAAGAATTAAATGATCTTGAAGCAAATTTTCACCTGGGCAAGCCCGTGTACTACAACGAAAAGCTTGACCGCATCGCAATTCTCGTAGAGGACGATAATTACGCCTACTCCGACATTGACTGGGAAATTCTAGTTAATGCTAAACATTAAACATTAAACATAGTATGAAAACACGCCTGTGTATCACTACACAGGCGAAACTTTATTTTTTGATGGGGATATATCAAAAATCTACGGACTTAATAAACTTGACGGACTTTTCAGCACATTCCATAGGAGTCATACCTGCGGAGGGCCTGTCCTGCTCAACGATGACCCACTCAGCACCTGCCTCAGCAGACGCCTTCAGGATCTCGGGCATATCAAGAAGTCCGTGGCCAACGGGACGGAACTCGAACTTCTCCTCACGGAGCTTCTTTGTTTCATCATCATCGTGAATGAAGAGGGACGCAAAATCCTCAGGTCTCGGCTCTGTGATGTAGAAATCCTTAACGTGGACTATGGGGGAACGTCCTGCGTACTTTCTGATGTATTCTGCAGGATCGACTCTGCCGACTCGTGCCCAACAGGTGTCGATCTCTGTGTTCAAATACTCACCGGGAATCAGATCGAAGATAGCGTCAAAAACGGTCTTATCTTCGTAGTAGTTAACAAAATCACTTTCATGATTGTGGTAGCAAACCTTCATTCCGTAAACGGAAGCTTCCTTAGCAAGCTCGATGATGAAGTCGCGGGACTCCTCCCACTTTTCAGCACCGGGATAGCGGTCCATCTGGAGCATGGGGATAACGATATACTTGAATCCCGCTCTGTGGAAGGTATCAACGGCAACCTTGGCACCGCCCATGTTCATCATAGAGATAACTCCCATGTGGTAAGCCACGGGAACGAGACCGATCTCCTCGCACTTTGCCTTCAGTCCCTCGGGGGAGAAGCCGCAAAAGTCTGCGAATTCCACGCCGTCGTAGCCCATTTCCTTAAGGCGGCGGAGAGTGCCGTCAAAATCCTCACCGAGGTCGCGGTTTACGGTAAACAGCTGTATTGCAACGGGTAAAGCCATAGTTTTTCTCCTTTCATCGCTGACGATGATGAATGTTTCTGATTAAACCTCGGGGATAACCACTTCAACCTCGCGACCCAGCTTTGCCGAGTCGAGGATTGCGTTGATTATCGCCTGATTATAAATGATTTCGGAGGAGGGAACGATCATAGCGTCCTCCTTACCGTAGATAGCCTTGTCGATTACACCGCGACACTTTCTGTAGAACAGACCGGGCTCACCGCGTGGAATAAAGGGAAGCTTTGTTTCCACCTGCTCGCCGCAAATATCGTGGTAAAGCTTGATTCCGTCGGGGATAGTACCGTTCCAGCAGTCCATGGCGGGAATTCTAAGTGCACCCTTTGTACCCATAATGATGGTGTCTCCGGGAGAGTCGGGATGCATCGCCCAAGCGATTCTGAAGTCGATGATGATGTCCCCCTCAAGACGGATAAATGCAGCACCGAAATCGTCCACAGTGAACCGTTCGGCATCATCACCGTTATATGTGGGATCCTTGCCGAAGAAATCGGAAACGTATCCCGTAACGGTCAAGGGCTTTGGATGCCCGAGAGCGTTCATAACCATGTCGAGAGAGTAGCAACCGATGTCGCCGAGAGCACCGATTCCTCCCTTGTCCTTCTCAATGAAGGTTCCGCCGGGGATTCCTCTTCTGCGACCGCCGCCTGTTTGAACGTAATAGATCTTTCCGAGAGTACCCGAGCGAACGATGTCGCGAACCAGCTGCATGCTGTAGTCATAGCGAGGCTGGAAACCGATAGACAGAACCTTGCCGCTTCGCTTTTCCGCACGCATAACCTCGATTGCCTCGTCTAGGGTAACGGTAAACGGCTTTTCGAGAATGACGTGCATGCCGTGGTCAAGAGCGTATATTGCAGGACCTGCGTGCTGAGTGTTGTAGGTGCAAACGCTGACAAGATCCAGATCAGGCTCGTTGTCGATCAGCTCCTTATCATTCCTGTAGAATCTGACACCGTCAATGCCAAGCTCACTCATAAGAGCCTCAGCCTTGCCTGGAATAAGATCAGCCGCAGCAACGATTTCAACGTCCGGCATCAGAGCGTAATTTGCGATATGACCGTCGGAGATTCCGCCGCAACCGATAATACCGACCTTGACCTTTCTGTCGTATGATATGTCCTTCTTTTCCTCAGCCTGCTTGAATTCACTTAAAACTTTGTCGGACATGATAAATATCCTTTCGAAAAAAGATGGGGTGAACGGCTAAAACCGCTCACCCCTCTGTAAAAGTTAGCAGATAGAAATGAGATGATTAGATCTCGGGGATCTCGATCTCAACCTCGTGGCCGCAAGCGGAGCTCTTGTTGATACCGTCGATGATAGCCTGGTTGTAGATGATCTGAGAAGAGGGAACGGGAGCCTCGCCGCCGTTCATAGCTGCGTCCAGGAAGGAACGGATCTTCTTGTCGAAGAGACCGCCTTCTGTGTGAACCAGCGGGATCTTTGTCTCAGTCTGCTCACCGCAGATGTCGTGGTAGAGAGTCATCTCACCGCCAACGGAACCGTTCCAGCAGTCAGTAGAGGGGATACGGAGAGCACCCTTCTTACCGAAGATGATGGTGTCACCGGGAGTGTCAACGTGCATAGCCCAAGAAATTCTGAAGTCGAGGATGATTCCGCCCTCGAGACGAACGAAAGCAGCGCCGAAATCGTCAACTGTGAATCTTGCAGCGTCCTTCTCACCCATAACCTCGGGGTTAGTGCCGAAGAAAGCGGAGGTGTAACCGGAAACTGTCAGCGGCTTGGGATAGCCGATAGCGTTGAGGACCATGTCGAGGGAGTAGCATCCGATGTCACCGAGAGCACCGATACCGCCGGGAGACTTTTCGATAAATGTGCCGCCCG
>JAZULS010000010.1:0-12465 GCA_045603205.1 Eubacteriales bacterium
GTCATCTCAAAACGGTCGCTCTCGTCGTAAACGATACCTGCTTCGGTCGTGTTGGATATTACTGCCTCAAGGGTCTCGCACTCTGCAAGAGCCATAAAATCCGCGTAATCCTTATATGCGGAGATCACGTCCTTAACGCAAGTTACCGTATGGACCTTATCTACCGTCTCACCGTTCTCCTTACCGCGGAGGATAACGCTGTACACGCTGTCCTGCTCAGCAAAAAACTTCATAAGAGGTGCGTCGATGGGCTGAACCACCATAACGGAACCGTCGTAAACGCCTTTCTTATTTGCCACGTCTATCATATAGTCAGCGAAGGCTCTGAGGAAGTTTCCCTCTCCGAACTGAAGCACTCTTACGGGAGCGTTTCCCTTCGTGACCGTATCCTTGATGTTTACAAGCATTTTATTCTGTCCTTTCAGAAAATCGCGAAACGACACCCTCATCAGAGGGATGAGAGTGCCGTAGCATTAATATTAAACTTATGCGCGCTCGATAGTGTAGCCCTTGCCCTCTGCAGGACGGATCTTGCTTTCGTCTACCTTTGAGAAGCTGTCCTCATCAACGAAGAGAGCGAAGTTGTCGTGACCCTTCATGATGGTTGCGGGGATAAGGTTGGTCTTGTCGTTCTCGAGAGTGTCTCTTACAGCGTTAGCCTTAACTGCGTAAGGAACGCAGGAAACGATCTTCTCGCACTTGAGGATCTGGTGTACTGTCATGGAAACAGCCTGCTTCGGAACGTCGTCGATAGTAGCGAACCAGCCCTCGCCAACCTGCTGCATCTTACAAGTATCGTTGAGATTTACAACGATGTATGCTTCCTTTGTGTCGAAATCTGCCGGCGGATCGTTGAATGCGATGTGTGCGTTCTCACCGATACCGATAAGACCTACGTCGATAGGTGCGCTTCTGAGCTCACGGGTAAGGCTCTCGATGCACTCGGGAGTACCGTCTACAAGGTGAGCTGCCTTCAGGTTGATCTTCTGAATGAATCTCTCCTTCAGGTACTTACGGAAGCTTGCAACGTGAGTTTCGGGAAGGTCAACGTACTCGTCAAGGTGGAACATGGTTACCTTTGACCAGTCGATGTTGCGCTCGATAAGGGGCTCGATGGTGGAGAGCTGAGAAGCACCTGTAGAGAGGATGATTCTTGCCTCGCCCTTCTTTTCGATTGCCTCATTAATAAGACCTGCGATATAATCTGCAGCGTTTGCGCCAAGCGCCTTTGCGTCTTTGCTAACTACGATTTTCATAATTATGTATTATCCTTTCAGATTAAATATTTTTATTTTCAAAGATACTTCTTGAAGAAGTCAAATGCTTTTACGCCGGAGAAGGCGTGTCCGTGAGGATGAACGTCTGTCTCAAGCTTGTCTGACACTCCTGCCGCCTCGAAGATGCGCTTTGTTTCCTCGTATCCGCGCCACAGATCCTCAAAGGGGAAGCAAGCATCGTAAATACCCATCTCCATAAGGGTGGGACGGGGAGCAATAAGTCCCGCGATGTCAAAGGTGTCGAAATATTTATAGAGATTCGGGAGCACCTGGGAACCGCAGAAGTTTCCGTCTCTGATACCAAAAGCATCGAAGGGATTTACGTAACTGATAATGTCGCAAGCCTTGATTCTCGGCTCAACGGCGGTGGTGAAGGTGGTCATGGTGCCTCCCTGAGAAAGTCCCATCATACCGATCCTGTCAGGGTCAACCTGGGGAAGCGTCTCAAGGTAGTCGATACAGCACATAAAGTCCCAGATGTTAAGAGTGAGGGGGTATATACCGAAGATGGAGCCCTTGACGTAGTTAAGGTTGCAGGGGTCTCTCGGAATATCAATAGGGTCGTACTTGTCCCGTCTTTCGCCAAAGCCGCGAAGGTCGGGAGAGATCGTTACAAACCCCGCCTTTGCCATCTGCACGCCAAAGTCATAGTTTGCAGCCGCAACGTCCGCCGCTCTTTCGGGTGATCCGGTCATACCTACCACGGAATCCTTACCGAAGGGTCCGTGACCGTGACTGCAAAGGATAGCAGGTGTACTGCGGTCTGCCTTCGCACTCTTGGGGATCAGCACGATGGCGGGAAGTGACATATACTTGTCCACGTCGAAGACCACTCTCTGTCTGATGTAGTCTCCCTCGTCCACCGAGTACTGAATCTCAGAGTTCAGCGGTACCTTTTCGGGGAACTCACCCAGTAGGGAGAGAAGCTTTTCTCTTGCAGTCTTCTGCCACTCTTCAAAAGGCAGTCCTGCATTCTTATATGAAAGTGACGGTTTATGCTCCGCCGCTAACTTATTCCAGTATTCCTGAAGGGTAAAAATACGTTCCACGATGTCCTCCTTTTCTTCATGAAGACAAATAGTATTTCACTATATTATAATATCACATATATCGTCCCCCGTCAAGATTTTGTTGGCATTTTGACCCTATAGCAAAATCTTTTTTCGGCGTAAAATCTCCTCTCCTTCCTCCCTTCCTGATTATATCCCCTGCTAAAGCCGCATAATATTTCTGTGAAGGCAAAAACATAGGAGGAAAATGGATAATGGAGAAAACAGTAAAGCACGCCGCAAGACTTGCAGTATATCTTGGGGCTACCCTGTCTGTCTGGCTCATTTTCAAGTTTGCCCTGCCCGCTTTGACTCCCATTGCCATCGCCCTCCTTGTCTCCTCTGCCGTAAGACCCGTGGCTCGTTTAATCAGTCGCAAAAGTCACACTCCGGTGAAGTTCTGCGGCGGAGTTTTGGTCTTTCTTTTAGTCTTCGCCGCGGTCTACGCCTCTGTGATACTCAGCATAAAGCTATTCGGAGAGGCATCTGAATTTCTCGCGAGTGCCGTGCGTACTTTAGAAAGCGAAGACAACGTCATCAGACGTGTAGCGGACTATTTCAAAAGCCTTTGGGACAAGGTACCGCTGATCTCGGGAAAAGGAAACGCTAAGATCCCCGATGAGATATATTCCCTGCTCCTTGACGGGGTAAAAGCCGCCGCTACGAAGGTCAGCGAGGGGGCAGCGTCCTTGGCGGCAGGCTTTCTCGGGAGTTTGCCCGACCTCCTCTTTTCACTGGTGGTAAGCGTCATCGCTATGCTTTATCTGACGGTGGATATTGATGGAGTGAAGGACGGAATCTTATCTCTTTTCCCCGTGGCGTCCTCGAAAAAGGTAATAAAATTCGGGAGGATCTTCGGCGGTGCCGTCAGCGGTTACATCAAAGCGTACTTTATCCTCGGGCTTTTGACTTTCGCGGGACTTTTTCTCGGATTTGTCCTGCTCCGTGTGAAGTACTCTTTCTTCCTTGCGCTGGTTATCTCCATCATTGACATTCTCCCGGTTTTAGGTGCAGGAACCGTGCTTATACCTTGGGCGGCGTTTCTCTTCATCATGGGGGACGTGTCAAAGGGTGTGGGACTTCTGGTGCTTTGCGGAATAATGTACGCTGTCAGACAATTCATTGAGCCGCGGCTCATCGGCAGGTTTATGGGACTCCACCCCCTCATCACCCTGACCAGTGCGTACGTCGGTTATCGCCTCTTCGGACTTGCAGGAATGCTCACCGCCCCTCTCGCCCTCTATGTATTACGAATAGCCAAGGACAGCTCACCTTCGTGACCCTTCTTTTTTGTTCATACTTTCGGTATCTTATTGACCGAGAGGGCACTTTGTGATAAAATATATAATACTATAGAAAATTCCGCCACCCAAATTTTGAGGTTACAGATAAATAATGAAAAAACACGGCATAATCAAACTTTTTATCATCGCTCTTTGCGCTCTTCTTCTCTCTTCCTGCGGACGGAACCCTAATTTCCGTATGGCTACCCTTTCCCCTGACAAGCCAGACACCGCGTTAAACTCCCTGACTAATCCCGACTCCGAGGTCCGTGGCGTGTGGATCGCCACGGTATTCAACATAGATTTTCCCTCCTACTACGATCTTGACGAAGACAAGCTGAAGAGTGAGATAGACAGCATCATCGCCACCTGCAAGGCCCACGAGCTCAACACCATCTTCTTTCAGGTGCGACCCTCTTGCGACGCTCTTTACAAAAGTGAGCTGTTCCCCGTCTCAAAGGTACTTTCCACCACGGGAGAGCTTCAGTTTGACGTCCTTGAATATTTCGTCACCGAGGCTCACAAGAACGGCATTTTTCTCCACGCTTGGGTGAATCCCCTGAGAATCACCGTCAGCGCCAACGCAGAAGACAAGCTTCCCGAGGATAGCCCCGCTAAGCTCCATCCCGAGTGGGTGGTCAAGTACGCTGACGGAAAGCTGTATTTTGACGCAGGACTTCCCGAGGTACGTGAGTTCATCGCTGAGGGTGTCCGCGAAATAGTGAAAAACTACAACGTAGACGGCGTAGTTTTCGATGATTACTTTTACCCTTATCCTGTCTCAGGCGCTGATTTTGACGATGCAGATACATACGAAAAGTACGGTGGGGACTTCGACTCCGTGGGTGATTTCCGCCGCGACAGCATCAATAAGCTGATAAAGCTCTCCTACGACACGGTCAAGGGAATCGACGAAGACTGTCTCTTTGGCGTGGCTCCCGGCGGAATCTGGCAGAACAGCACGGGAAAAAACGGCGGATCAGCTACCACAGGCTTTGAGACATACCACTCCCTCTACTGTGACTCGTTGGCTTGGGTTGAGGGTGGCTACATAGACTACATCTCTCCCCAGATATACTGGCGATTCGACACCGCATCCGCCCCCTACGGAACACTCGCCGAATGGTGGAACGCCAAGGTGGACGGCTCGGGAGTGGAGCTTTGGATCTCCCATGCCGCTTATCGCTACGAGGAAGGCGATTGGGTAGATCCCGCAGGCGAAATGGTGGATCAGGTCATGTACGGCAGAGAGCTGCTCTCCTATAAAGGAAGCCTTTTCTACGGCTACGACGAGATCCGCGGCAACGATTTCGGTCTGGCAGGTGAGCTTGACGGACTCTATAAAAACGAGATCATCTATCCCGACACCGCCTCCACAGGAATGGATGTGCTCATCACATCCCACTACAGCGGAATGTCATTGAAAGCCGGAAAAGTGACCGTTGAAGGTATGTCCGACCCCGGACGTGAGCTTCTCGTAGGCGGAGAGCACGTAAGCCGCGCTAAAAGCGGAAAATTCTCCGTGGAGCTTACGATAACTGAGGGCGAAAACGAGATTATTTTCACTCAGGGTGAGGACGAATACAAGCTGATTCTGAACGGAACGAAGTAAAATCACGAAAGGCAGTTAAATAAAATGAAAGCACACGAAAGATTTTTAAAATACATAACTTTTGACACCAAAAGCGACGGTGAGACCGGAGTGACCCCTTCAACGGGCGGTCAGAGAGTCCTTGCTGACTTCCTTAGAGACGAGCTTGAAGCCATCGGCGTAAAAAATGCGATAGTTGACGAAAACGGCTACGTTATGTGCTCTCTCCCAGCAAGTGCCGGCTTTGAGAACTCCGCATCCGTCGGATTCATCGCGCACATGGACACTTCTCCCGACTTTTCAGGTAAAGACGTAAAGGCTCAGATCATCGAAAACTACGATGGAGGCGCCGTTGCTCTCGGTCAGTCGGGACTTACCCTTGACCCTGCAGAGTTTGAGCATCTTCCCTCCCTGGGGGGCAGAACTCTCATCACCACCGACGGCACCACGCTTCTCGGAGCTGACGACAAGGCAGGCATCTCCGAGATAATGTGCGCTGTTGAGAGAATAATCAGCGAAAACATTCCTCACGGGCCCATCTCCGTATGCTTTACTCCCGACGAGGAGATCGGCGAGGGTGCGGATCACTTTGACGTTGATGCTTTCGGTGCTGCTACTGCCTACACCGTAGACGGAAGTGCCGAGGGTGAGATCGAGTACGAAAACTTCAACGCTTACGGCGCAAAGTTTGAGGTCATCGGCAGAAACATCCATCCGGGTGACGCTAAAAACAAAATGATAAACGCCGCTCTTGTGGCAGGCGAGATCATGTCAATGCTTCCTGCGGCGGAAACTCCCGCCCACACGGAAGGCTATGAAGGCTTTTATCACCTCTGCTCCGTTGAAGGATGTGCAGAAAGTGCAACACTTGACTATATCATCAGAGACCATGACGCCGACATTATGAAGGCAAGACTTAATACTCTCAGGCATATCGAAAAAAACCTCTGTGAAAAGTACAACGCAAATACAGTAAAGCTGACTATCAAAGAGCAGTACCGCAATATGCGCGAGATCATTGAAAAGAACGCTTACACCGTAGAGATCGCCCGTGAGGTAATTTCCTCTCTCGGACTTGAGCCTATCTCAAATCCCGTTCGCGGCGGCACCGACGGAGCCCGTATCAGCTTTATGGGAATCCCCTGCCCCAACCTCGGCACAGGCGGATACGCTTTCCACGGACCCTACGAGCACATTACCGTCGAGGGTATGGACAAGTCCGTCGATATCATTCTCGGCATCGTTGACAGATACAAAAGTCTTGATGGGAACACCCTGAAATAATAGGCGGAGCAGTGACAAAAATGAAAAAATCAAGCATCAAGGACCTGACGGCACAGGCGAGAAGCATCAGAGTTTTCGACAGATCGAAAAAAGTGTCC
Source organism: Eubacteriales bacterium (assembly GCA_045603205.1). Lineage (GTDB taxonomy): Bacteria > Bacillota > Clostridia > Oscillospirales > CAG-272 > RUG11130. Next base: position 6,583 of record JAZULS010000010.1, read on the forward strand.
CTCCCCGAGCTGTGGCACCTTATCGAATGTGCGAGAATCACTCCCTCCGCGGCGAATCTGCAGGTTCTCAAATACAGACTGTGCTACGAGGACAGCGAAGTGGACGCCCTCTTCCCTCTCACCCGTTGGGCAGGCTTTATCAAGGACAGAAAGCTTCCTCCCGAAGGCAAGACCCCCACGGCTTACATCGTCATCTGCCACGATTTGTCCGTTGCCCCCGTCTCTGCCTACTCTCAGGTTGACGTAGGCGTGGCTGCACAGACCATCAACCTTGCCGCAAGAGAGCTGGGTATCGGATGTTGTATGATAGGCTCATTTAGCGAGTCAGCCGTTACCGCTCTGTTCAACCTTTCCACCAACCTGAAGCCCGTTTTGATATTGGCTCTCGGTTTTCCCGAGGAAAAGCCGATCCTTTGCGATCCGGGTGAAAACGGTGACGTAAAATACTACCGTGATGCCGAGGACAGGCACTTCGTTCCCAAGAGAAGTGTGGAGGAGTTAATTATAAAATGAAAAAAGCCGCAAAGATAACAAAAAGAGATTATATGATTCCCTCGCTTTACGCGCTCATCTTCCTTATAGGGGTGGTGGGAATCTTCGCCGTAACCCTCGGCATGGAAGACAAGCTTGACTCTTTAGGATATTCGGGAGAACTCACCCCCGTTTTCTATGACAACTTTGAACTTTTCAAAAACATTTCCATAGTTTTGTGGCGAGCCTTTCTCATGTTGACGGTGATCTCCGTACCGACCGACGCCATCTCAGGAAGGAAAAGCCCTAAACTTGCAAAAGCGGTGGCAAAGACCGCTCCCTATCTCTGTGCTGTGCTTCTTGTATGTATCGGCGTGTTTTTCGCTTACCTCACAAGCGGAGGCGAATACTCCATCGTTCCCGATGTGATCTTACTCAGCGTATTCGAAGCCCTCACCTTCGCTCTTCCAATCTCGGTAGGCGGATTTATCCGTCTTATCGCTAAAAAACAAAAGGAAACTGATCTACGATGAAAAACAGAATTTTCAGCTTAATTTTATCCGTAGCCTTACTCATCACTCTTGCGTTATTTGCCCTGCCCGCTTCAGGTGCCGCCTACGGTGAGACTCTCAATCTTGCAAACGTTCAAGCCAATCAGAAAGGCGACGGATATTTCTGGAACAACATGACCTCTACGCTGACTCTCGACGGTTTTGAACTTTCCACAAGTGCCGACTTTGGCATGAAGCTTCCTGAAGGGGCTACAGTTGAACTTGTTGGTACAAACAAAATAAGCGGAGGCAAGTACGGCATCGGATGTCCCGGATCTGTTACCTTCACGGGTAACGGTACGCTGGTGGCAGAGGGCGGAACTTACGCTGTTTACTCCTACACCGCTAACGAAAACCACAAGCTTCGCTTCGACGGCGGAAAGCTCTTTCTTAAGGGAGGAGTTGACGCTGTATTTTCCGAAAGCGCTGTCATCTCCGTTACCGGTTCAAGCCTTGAACTTAAAGCGGGCGATGGTCATGGTATAAAAGGCAGAGTTATCGCTTCCACCGGCGGAAGCGTAGTATCTGACGCTCCGATTCACGCCACCCACGAAGTAAGCATCAGCAGAACAGAGATTGAGGTGTCAGGTCGAGGCAAAGCAGCCATTACCTCAGACAACATTTTAAAGCTTGAGAACGTAAAGATCCTCACAGGCTCAAATGCAGACAGTCTCAATGAAAAAGACGTGTACAGCGGAGAAGTATTCCTGCAGACCGTGCCAATTTCCGAGAGTGCGCGAGGCAGTATCCTCTTCGGCGAGGGCACTCCCATCACCGTTGACTATCTTCTCCTCACCGCGGCTGTGATTCTCATCGCCTGTGCGCTGGTTCTTCCCATCCTTCACCGCAAAAACAAAGTAAAGAAAATGTACGCGTCCCTAAGCGCTGAAAACTCGGAAGAAAAGAAATAAGCTACTTATAAAAGCACCGTCCGCCCTAAAAAAACGGGTTCCGACGGTGCTTTTTGACGCAAAACAACTTTATTAGTATACCTTATGTTGCTATCGTGCATAAATTATCTCGCATTTTTCTAAAAATATTAATAATTTTTCACAAACACCTCTATACATTTATATGAATTTGTGTTATAATATAGTTGACAAGAGGACAAGCTCCTCTTACGTACTCTATTTGCAAAGGTGGTTGACTTATGAACATTTCCATTAACGGACGACATCTGACAGTAAGACAGGATCTTCGCGATCTCATCGAAAAGAAGCTTTCAAAGTTTAATAAGTTCTTCCCCGGAGGTGCCGACGCCTCGGCTACCTGCCGCTCTGAACACGGTGACAAGATCATCGAGATAACCATCAACGTTGGCTCAACTATCTTCCGTGCAGAAGAAAGCAGCGACACCTTCCAGAACGCTCTTGACGGATGTATCAGTTCAATCGAGAGACAGATCAGAAAGAACAAGACCCGTCTTGAAAAGCGTATGAAGGCGGATGTTGCGATCCCCGGCCCTCAGATCGAAGATGACGCTGTTGAAGAAGAGGCGCTTTTCGATATTCGTCGCAAGAGCTTCCCCATCCGTCCCATGACACTTGAAGAAGCTATCCTTCAGATGAATCTCCTTGGACACAGCTTCTATATGTTCCGCGACGTTGATACCGAAAAAATGTGCGTTGCATATAAGCGCCACGGAAACACCTACGGACTTATTATTCCTGAAGAATGATCTCAAAATAACATTTCCCCCGAGCCACAAGCTCGGGGGATTTTTTCGTCAGTCTTCGTAAACGTCGGAAATATTCGCGATCTCAATATATTCGGTAGGGTCTACGTTTTCTCCGTTCACTACCAGCTCAAAGTGAAGGTGAGACTCTTCCTCGCACTCAACGAGGGCAGTTTCTCCAACAGCACCGATGACCTGTCCTGCAGCAACCGGTGAGCCTACAGTAATTCCGTCGGCAATTTCAAGATCAAGATTGCGGTATACTGATTCAATTCCCTCTGCGTGGCTCAACACCACGGTCATTCCCATCATCGGGTCCTCGTAGATATTCTTCACGACTCCTGCAGCACAGGCGTATACACTCTCTCCTGAGGAGGCGGAAATATCTACGCCGTTATGTGTTCTGTAGTCGTTCATCGTCATAGAATACACGGGAGAGTCAACACTGCAGCCAACCAGTACGCCGCCGTCAGCGGGAAGCGTAAAGTCAATGTCGTCAACGGTAACCACCGTGGGGATGATCTCCTCAGGCTCGTTTTCGACTACGGTGTCCTTCTTGGGTGTTTCCGCTTCTTTCTCGGTCTCACGCTGAGAGGTTTCCTCCGGCACGGGCTTTGAGCCTCCAAGAGGTTCTTCAAGCTTGGTTTCACTGCCCGTTTCGGGAATGGTTTCAGGTTTGTTTCTCTTACCTGCTCCCCACGCAACAATCATAAACACAAGGGTGCTGAGAACGAGGATCACAACACACGCTACCATCGCCTTACTTTCTTTTCTCTTACTTACCATTTTAATTTATCCTTTCAAACTGAAGTAAAAATTGACGTCGCTTATATTTTTGCCACAGGAACGTCTTTTATACAGAAATATCAACTCGAAAGAAAGTTTATTTTCCCCCTTACAAATTTCAATTTTTTCTCCCCATATGGTTTACAAATCGAAAAAACTGTAGTATACTATATATGAATTTGTATTTATACGGAACTGTGATCGGGAAGAAAAGGAACTGACTCGCAAAGAGAGCCGCGCATCTGCTGAAAGTGCGGACCTGTCAGCCCTGCTGTGCGCCCGTGAGTTCTCCCGTTTTTCGGGCGTGTTGTCGCGTTAAGGCACAGAGCTATAAACAAGAGTGGAACCGCGGCCGCCGCCTCTTACGTCAGGTGGGTCGCGCTTTTTATTTTTTATTCCATCCTTTTGAATGGAGGTCACTATGAAGAACATTCACATCACCATCAAAAAGCCTATTATAAGCAAAGGCCCCACAAGAAAAAATATCAAATCGGGCAAGGAAAGTCCCCTTTCAAAGCTCCCCCTCGCTTCCTTTATTGAAGAGATCCGCGAGGACATCGACGCTATCTGTCAGAGAGACCCTGCGGCAAAGAGCCGTTTCGAGGTTCTGACCCTTTATTCGGGACTTCACGCACTCCTTATGTACCGTGCCGCTCACAAGCTGAACGACAAGGGACACACTTACGTTGCCCGTATGATCTCTCAGGGTGCAAAATTCCTGACGGGCATCGAGATCCACCCCGGTGCTCAGATCGGCAGAGGACTCTTCATCGACCACGGAAGCGGAGTCGTCATCGGAGAAACCACAATTATCGGCGACAACTGCACTATCTATCAGGGTGTTACCCTCGGTGGTACGGGTAAAGAGACGGGCAAACGTCACCCCACCCTCGGCAACAATGTAATGGTAGGCTCGGGAGCAAAGCTGCTGGGTGCCTTTACCGTAGGTGACAACTCAAAGATCGCCGCAGGTGCCGTAGTTCTTCGCGATGTTCCCGAAAACTGCACCGCTGTGGGAATCCCCGCAAAAATTGTCGTTCGCAAGGGCGTTCGCGTTCAGAACACCGTCGACCTTGACCAGGTTCATATCCCCGACCCCACATCCGACGAGATCGCTAAGCTGAAGGCTCGTCTTGACGAGATCGAAGCTAAGTTTTTGGGCGATCAGGCCACTGCGGAATAAGATGTTTTTAATTTGAATCTTTAACGGAGGTAACTCAAATGAAGCGTTGTATCCGTTGCAAACAGACAAATGAGGCCGATGCCGTCTACTGTGAGAGATGCGGCTTTACGTCCTTTGAAACTTGCCGTAAACCGAGCAAATTCGGACAAATAGGCAAGTGTATTCTGTACGTTCTCGTTTACTTCGTCCTGCAGTTCGCTTTGGCAATATCTATTTCCTTCGGCGTAGCTATCTACTCAGCCATCGTGGGCGGTGAGATGCCTTCCGATGAAGCGATGAATTCTATGATACTATGGATCTCGGACATTTCAAATATCCTCTTTCTTCTGGGTCTGTTTATCTTCCTTAAACTTAGACAAAAGAAGTTTTCAGAGGAAGTCAGAATCAAAAAATTCAAGCTTTGGACAATTCCCCTTTGCATAGTCCTCGGTTTTTGTGCCAACATCGCACTTTCTGTGATGTCATCTTTCATTCCGTGGCCTATGGAGTGGTTAAGCGAATACAGCGAGAGCACGTCGAGCCTCTTGACCGACAATTTCCTGCTCAACGTGGCAAGTATTTGCATCCTTACGGGAATTGCAGAAGAGATCCTCTTCCGCGGCATTGTAGTAACAAGGCTGAGACGGGTCTTCGGTCCCGTATTCACCGTGATCGTTTCTGCGGCAGTCTTTGCCGTGGTGCATCTGACTCCCACGTCTATGCCGCCCATCTTCGTATTAGCTATCTTCCTTGCATCAATCTTCCTAAAGTATGACAGCATTGTTCTACCGATAGTTATTCACGCATTCTTCAATTTTGCGGCTCTTGTCCCATTCCCCGAGTCCCCTCTGCTGATTTACGCTGAAGCGTTTATCTGCCTTGCACTTTTCATTCTCAGCGCATACCTGCTTCTGAAGAAAAATCATTCAACAGAAACTGTCAATAATTAAAACAAAAGTCTTACAAACATAAACGGAGTATATATGAAGCTTTACAACACACTTACAAGAACAAAAGACGAGTTCAAAACTCACGAAGAAGGCGTCTGCAGAATGTACACCTGCGGACCTACAGTATACCATTTCGCTCACATTGGAAATCTGCGCTCCTACATCATGGAGGACGTCCTCGACAAGTACCTGCGCTACACAGGATACGACGTTCGCCGCGTTATGAACATCACCGACGTTGGTCACCTTTCCAGCGATGCTGACACCGGCGAAGATAAGATGCTGAAG
>JAZULS010000011.1:0-10704 GCA_045603205.1 Eubacteriales bacterium
TCGCCGCTGGTGGGATTTTTCATACCAACGGGAATATCAAGTCCGCTGGATGTGAGTCGGTGATATTGATTTTCAACGGAACGGGCGCCGACTGCAACGTAAGAAAGTAAGTCGTCAAGGTATCTGTAATTTTCGGGATAAAGCATCTCGTCAGCACATCCGAATCCTGTTTCCTTGAGGGCACGCATGTGAAGCTCACGGATAGCAACGATTCCCTTCAGCAGGTCGGGGTTTTCGCCGGGGTTAGGCTGATGAAGCATACCCTTGTAGCCGTCTCCGGTGGTCCTCGGCTTACCTGTGTAGATTCGAGGGATGATAATGATCTTGTCCGCAACCTTGTCCTGCACACGTCTGAGCCTTGAAATATAGTCGATAACGCTGTCTTCGTTGTCAGCTGAGCAGGGACCGATAACGAGAATAAACTTGTCAGATTCGCCGGTGAATACACGACGGATCTCGTCATCACGCTCCGCTTTCATTTTTGCGGTCTTTTCGTCAATAGGGTATAGTGCCTTTATATCTTTGGGAATGGGTAATTTTCTGATGAATTCCATATTCATTGGAGTATCCGCCTTTACATAGGAAATAAATGGAGTCGATATACTTATAACGTATCAGACTCATAGTAAACTTATTATTTTTTCAACTGTGTGAGAGCGCACGTTGTCGCTTTTGATCTCATAGTCGCAGGTGCTAAGGTATCTGCCGTACCTTTCGTCAAAACGCCGTTTAAGCGCCTCATAGTCACTCGAGAGAGGTCTGTCTTTGGTGGGGATTATCTGTTCAATGGGACGGTTGATAAAGAAAAGTCTTCCGCATCTGCGAAGCATACGCACGTTTTCATCTTTAAGAATAGCGCCTCCGCCTGTGGCAATGACAGCGCCCGTATATTCTGAGGTGATCTTACGTATTGCCTCGGTCTCTATTCTCCTGAATTCCGACTCTCCTGACTCGGAGAATATCTCAGGGATAGTCTTACCTGCAATTTCAACGATAACGTCGTCGGAGTCCACAAATCTGCGCCCAAGGGAAGCACTGATCTCGCGACCAACGCTTGACTTCCCGCTGCCGGGCATTCCTGTCAGGATCACGTTTTCTTTGCTTGACAGTATGCTTTTGTATGCTTTTTCCATAACTGAAGGATCTATCTCTCTTGAAGTGAAGATCTCACAGGCTCTTACCGCCTGAGCCACAAGCATATAAAGCCCGCCCTCTGCAGTGATACCGCGCTCAAGAGCGTCAAGTACAAGATTAGTCCTCAGAGGATTGTATACGGCATCCACGACTCCGCGGAGATTTTTGAAACGTGATACGTCAATGGGAGTGGCAGACCTGTCCTCTGTATCGTTTTGATGGGGAAACATACCGCAGGGGGTAGTGTTTATGATAAAATCTGCGTCACCGTGAAGCTTTATGGCGTCTTCATAGGTTACGTGTCCTTCGGAGACTTTGCGACTGACCGTTATTATTTTTGCCGCACCCATATCCTCGCATACAGTACGAGCGGTTTTGGACGTTCCTCCGGTACCGAGGATCAGCACCTTTGAGTCTGCAAGCTCAAGCTTCAGTTTGCATATAAGCGCACTCATGCCATAAAAGTCCGTGTTGTAACCGTAAAGCTTGCCGCCACGGTTGACTACGGTATTTACAGCACCGATCTTTGCGGCAACAGGATCCACGTTGTCAAGATATGGAATAACGGTTTCCTTGTAAGGAATCGTAACGTTTATAGCGCTAAAATCGCGATTTTTCATAAAGGAGTCAATTTCCGCGGGGGTAAGTTCGCACAGCTCATAGCTGTAATTTGCAATGCTCTCGTGGATCTCTTTCGAGAAGCTGTGAGGCAGTTTTTCGCCGATAAGTCCGTATTTCATAAAAATTTCCGCCTTTCGGAAGTTAGCCGTGTTACGTTCCGAAGGTGGGATAACCTTTGCAGACAGTACCTCGTGATTTAAGACACGATCATGCGTACAAATTTTATCTTGTTCAGAACGAAGGAGAGTATAAGTGAAACTACAAGGCATACAGAGAAGATATATGCCGAGCAAATGAGGGGAGACGCGTCGATCATGATATACTTGTGGATAAGATCAATGACCATAACGTGTACAAGGTAGATGCCGAAGCTATACTTCGAAATAAAGGTTACTACAGGTCTGAGGAAACTGCGGTTTTCAAAGATAAATCGGGAAACGGTGAAGATTGACACTGCAAGACCGTAATGAACGAAGCTGTATCCGTAGTTGAATATCAAATTAATGCCTGCAGTGGAGGAGTTTTTATCGTTAAAATAGATGGACAGGGCAAGACAAGCGATGCCGAAGAGAATGTACCAAATTATATTCTTTTTGTCGCACCTGCATTTACCGAAAACGTATCCCATAAAGAAGCAGCCCATATATCCGCTGAAAAGTGTGTCAAACAGATGGAAATAAAGGGGAGTTATGGTGTTGATAAAGGGACGGATAGTGGTGCAGAGAAGCATAATGACCATCAGAAGCGAAAGTCTTTTTATAGAACAGTTATCCACCAGCACTTTTAGGAAAGGAACTGCAAGATAAATTCCGGCAAGGGTATATAAATACCACAAATGATACTCTGTTCCAAGCTCTAAGAACTGATCAAGGAGTTCTCTGAAGTCAAACACAGCGTAACCCATAAGGTATTTGTATGCATAGTAAGCTACGTTCCAGAATACGAGGGGGATGATAATATGAGTCAGACTTTTCTTGTAAAAAGCTTTGATACTGCGGCTTCTGTCGCTTGAAAGAAGGAGGTAACCGCTGATCATAAAGAAAAGCGGAACGCCGGTGCGGGAAAAAGCGTTCAAAACAAGGTAAACATACCAAGATTTTGAGCCGTAATTCGGAGCAACAACGATATAATCGCTGATGCTGTGGACTAAAATAACCATCATTGCCGCAAAAGCACGAAGGAAATCAAGATAGTATATTCGTTTTTTTTCTGCCATACAAAGTTCCCCGTTAAACAAATGTATTTTGTATAAATACGTATAATAATTATAGCATAATATGTCAGTTAAGTCAACATTAAACGATTTTGTATGACACAGTTTGATATAAAACAAAGATCCCGTGTGACACACTTGCGTATCAAACGGGATCTTGAATCATTATTCTACAGGCTTTATATCGGTTACGGTGAAACCGACGATCATCTCATCGCTTCTCAGCTGAACTGCTTTGTTGAGGGAGATGGGAGAATACTCAGAATCCTTGATGATGAAAACTCCGTCTTCGGTATATTTTCCTTCAACGAGGAATGAACCGCTGATGTCGCAACGTGCCACGGATTCTTCTTCAGCCATGTTATAAACGGAAACGTACTCACCCTTTTCGTTGTAGTAACGCTTGAGGGCGTTGGTAGCGTTTACAGATCCGGTGGTAACGCCGAAATCGTTGTTTGAGTCATAGAAACGGAACATTACGCCGTCCTTTTCAAGATAGTCTACCATTGACCATCTTTCCTCGCGGATCATGTATGTTACGTAATACTTTTTATATTCAATATCGGGGGAGGTGACGTCATCGGGAGTGTTTCTGATAAGGATGAAGCGGAGAGCAACACCTGCAAGACACAGGGCAAGCAGAACAACAATGATCACGTCAACGGTGTTAAATCTCTTTTTAGATCTTGTGTTTTCCATTGAATTATATATTCCTTTCGGTTTAGTTTCCGGATTACTTATTGTCGTTATCGTCTGTTTTTTCGTTGGATTCGGGCACGGGCTCCTGAACCTCGTTCAAGAGACCGGTATGAGCGCGGTTAACGGGGCTCTTGAGAATGCCCACGTATACGAAGAAAATAACAAGAGCGATACAGATGATGCTGATTGCACGAGCCATAGACTGCTCGGTGAACATCTTGTCACACATGAACACTGCAACGAGACCGAGAATACCGCAGATGGCGTACAGAACCTTTACAGTTTCTTTCTGGGTGAATCCCATATCAACGAATCTGTGGTGGAGGTGACCTCTGTCAGCAGAGAAGGGACTCTTGCCGGCGAGAAGTCTTCTGACGATCGCGAACATCGTATCTGCAAGAGGGAGAGCGAAGATGATCAGCGGCACGATCATGGAGATCGCGGTGTGCATCTTGAACATTCCTTCCACAGAGATAAGGGACAGGGTATATCCGAGGAAGAGAGCACCTGTGTCACCCATGAAGATTCTTGCGGGGTTTCTGTTGAAGGGAAGGAATCCAACACAAGAACCGATGAGGATAAGGGTGATAAGAGCAGATGAATATTCGCCACCCTGAATGATGATAACGGCAAGAATGGAGATCGCGGAGATGGTGGAGACACCGCAAGAAAGTCCGTCAAGACCGTCGATTATGTTGATGGCGTTGGTAAGTGCAGTTATCCAGAGGATGGTGAGGGGGATGGACCATACACCAAGATCTAAATAAGCGTTTCCTACGTGGATATGCTGGATTCTGATGCCGCCGATAACGGGGAGGGCGGAAATAGCCAGCTGGCAGAAGAGCTTTACAAAAGCGTTGAGAGCGAAAATGTCATCTAAGATTCCGAGGATCACGATAAGCATTGCGCCACCCAGCAGGAGATAAAGCTCCGTGGTAAGGTCACAGAAGAAAAGTGCTGTGACAATAAAGCCAAGGAAGATTGCGAGACCGCCGATTCGGGGGATAGGTCTCTTGTGCATACGTCTGTTGTCCTTGGGAATGTCGATAGCGCCTACCTTGAAGGCAAGGACACGAACGATGGGTGTAAACGCATATGCAAGAAGTATTGCACACACGAAAGCTGCAACAGCATACAGCAGATCGATATTTTCAAAAAGAAGAGTCATTGTAATCTCCGTTCCGCCGCTTGTGCGACGTTAAAAACTATTAAATTCTTCGGACTGCATATGTTGTCTGCCTGTCCGGTTTTATAACGGTTCGTTTCGCGGGGGAATTAGTCAATAACGGTAAGTCCCGTGCAGACTGCGGCACACTGGAGATCACCGATAAGGAATACGTTGGAGTTGTTTACAGTGATGTATGCAGAATCGTCGATGCAGTAGCCCCATTCGGTCTTTTCTGCAGTAGCGCGGAATGTGATCTTAATGTTGATAAGAGACTCAGCAGGGGTGTATACCTCTTCGCCGGTTTCATTATCGTAGTATGTCTTGTAGTTTTGTGTAACCTCGGGCTGAGCGGTAACTACGCCGATTTCAAGAGGCATAGAAGAGGTTTCGATGAACACCTTGTCGCCCTGAGATACGGAATCTCTGAATATTTCGTTAAGAGATGTGGCTTCGATAACATATTCGATGGTATGAGTCTCGCCCTTTTCGCTCAGGTGATCGCTGATAACGAATACGTAAGCAAGGACTGCTACCGCAATCGCGAGAACAATGATTATAAGCGCGTCAATGATATTGAATTTATTTTTCTTTCCGGCCATTTTAATGACTCCTTTCAAAAGAACAGTTTAGTTTTGATCATCTGTTGTCTTCGGACGAACAGTCAATGTCGATAGCAGCCGAACATTCATTGCAGGTATCTTTTGAAAGGATACTTGCTTCTGTGTTGAGTCGGCTACGGGCATTCTTTACAAGAGCGGGGATTAGCGCCAGTGCCATCCAGAACATAAGATATACTCTGTAGTTGTACCAGGAATAGTCGGTGAATCCCTGAATGAGCACCGCTCCAAGACCGCAAAGAGGACCTGCAACAAGTAACTTGTGACGCAAGGTCTCATCCTTGGAGAGAACGTTGCCGCAACCCTTGGACAAACGTGAGAAGAGAGTCAAGCTTATGCGGATAAGCATTACGAGGATCGCAAGGAAAACGATAAGTGCAAATATACCGTTTTCAAGGGCGATCTGAATGAACAGATTGTGGGAATGAGGAGCTGCCTCAATGCCGGACAGAGAATATTCGGGATACAGCTCATACCAAGCCGCTTCGCCGGTTCCGATTCCGCTGAAGAGATAATCCTCAAGCATACGCATAGCGCCTCTCCAAACGTTGACTCGGTAAGATGTTGATGTATCTGCAAGACTTCCGATGCTGGTGAAGCGGTTGATGATGGAGTCGGGAAGAATGATGGGAAGCACGGGGATCGCTAAAATTCCTCCGATGAAAAGCCAGATGGATCTGCGTTTCCAGATGAGAAGGAAGATTACAGCGGAGAAGAGGAATCCAAGCCACGCGCCGCGGCTCCATGTAAGGATAAGACACATGCCCATGCAGGCAAAGCAAGCGAAGTAGAGTTTTTTTGCGGTCTCCTTACTTGTGAGGAAAAGCGCAAAGGCTGTGGGGATTATCATAATAAGATATTCGCCCAGCATGTTGGGGTTTTCAAGGGTGGATGTTGCTCTGCCGGAGATTCCTGCGAACATGGTGGAGTCAAGCCACGCACCTGCTCCGCTGGAATTGAGCACATACTGAATAATTCCGTAGAATGCTACGATCATCGCGGAGAACACCATGGTGGAGACCAGTCTGTTAAGCCATTCGGAAGAACGCACGCAACAGGAAATAAGGAAATAAGAAGAAAGGAAGCAGAGGAACATCATCGCCGGCATAATTGAACCGAAGGAGTGGGAAACCGTACCGCCGAAGAAGATGATTCCGCCGAATGCAAGAACCATAAGGTCAATACGTCCGAAACGGAGAACTCTCTTTCCGCGGATCACCTTGAAGGTGAATGCGAGGAACACGAGTATTGTAAGTCCTGCCAACGCCATTGTAGGAATGAAGGGCATGAGGAAGAACATACACATAAGTCCGAACTCGGGAACGCAAAGCACGAGGTAAAGGAAAATTACCGCGGCTACTGCGATGAAGATGAGGAAGGGTGCTATGACCAGTGAAGCAATTCCCGAAAGCATTCCGAGAAGGAAGGCAGGGAGAAGCTTTCCGCGGGACTCTTCAGACCAAACTTTCGATTCGGAGAATCCGCAAAGCTTAACTAAAGTCATGCAGATTTTTGAAGAGGTGAAAGCGTTTGACAGCGTCCCTTTAGAAACAAGAAAGGGTATCGAAGCAAAGGCCAAGGTCAGAGCTGATACGATTCCGGGATAAGACTCGTACCTGTTGACGATACCGTCTCCGAGAAGCAATTTCAGAAGGGCGAAAAGTCCGGTGTAGATCGCAAAGGTGATAAGGTAGACACCGATGATACGAAGACGCAGTCCGAATACGGCGGAGGCAGCCTTGCCTACAGCGGTAACGATTTTTGAGTCTTCTATCTTGCGGGCGATCTTTTCCGTCATTTTTGCCGCGAATGTGTTTTTGTTTGTGCTTTGGTCGGAGGAGAATCCGATGGATTTGTCATCCGCACCGGTGAAGAGCTTTGCAAACCAGCCCGTACACAGCTTTTCATATATCTTAAGGCACAGTCTGTCAAGAGACGAGATTATCAGGCTGTTTTTGATGGGTGTCAGGATACGTTCCCAAAAACTGCCCGTGCCTTTGGCTTTTGAACTGTTTTTCAAAATGATGGCACACTCCTTTTATTTTACATTACATATCATTATACAATATTTGGGCATAAATTTCAACATTATTTTATAAATTTATAATTATGCACTGCCGTGTGATAATTTACAGAACAAATACTGAGAGCAGAGAATGGTGTTCCGTGGCGGCAAATCTTTTAAGGCAAGTATTGACAAAAAAACTGCCTCGGTATATAATTAAGCGTAATTTGTTTGACGAAATTATAATGTCCGTATCTCATTAAAGGAAGGAGTGCCGTAAGTGACAGACAAAAAAGTAGTAACTCTGCAGGATATTTCCTGCTTTGGCAAGTGTTCGCTGACCGTGGCACTTCCTATAATCTCAGCTATGGGAATCAGCTGTTCCGTAGTTCCCACAGCGGTGCTTTCCACCCATACCGGAGGCTTCAAGGGCTTCACCTTCCGTGACCTCACTTGCGACATTCCCAAGATCGCTGAGCATTGGTCGAGGGAGGGCATAAGCTTCGAGGGGATCTATACAGGTTACCTTGGAAGCGAAGAACAGATCAGCCTCATTTGCGATTTTATCAGAGATTTCGGTGAGGGTTCTCTTGTTTTTGTGGATCCCGCTATGGCTGACTTCGGAAAGCTTTATACGGGGTTTGATATGGATTTCGTTGCGGCCATGAGAAAACTTTGTGCCAAGGCGGACATAGTCGTTCCCAACATTACCGAGGCATCAATGCTTTTGGGAGTTGAATACAGAGACAGCGGCTACGACGAAGAGTACATTCACGGTATGCTGACGGCTCTTTGTGACCTTGGTGCACGTCGGGCTGTGCTGACCGGAGTATCCTATTCAAGCGAAAAGCAGGGCGCGGTGTCTTATGACAGTGAAACGGGCGAATTTGAGTCCTATTTTGCCGAAAATATCCCCGTAAGAACCCACGGTACGGGAGACGTTTTCGCAAGTACCCTTTTCGGTGCGCTGACTCTCGGAAAAAGCGTGAGCGAAGCTATCAAAATTGCTGTGGACTTCACCGTAGAAACAATAAAGGCTACTGTGGACGATAAGAGCCATTGGTACGGAGTCAAGTTCGAAAAGTGCATCCCGTATCTTATCGAAAGTATCAAATAATTCTTGATTTTTTACGCATAATATGCTATAATAAACTCAGAAATATCCCGAGCTGCGAGTTGTTTCTCAGGCGAGGCGCATTTTTGAAATAAAGATACCCGAAACCGAATTTTTTTGAGGTTTAGGACTATCCCTTTATAAGCTTAAAACGCGCCTTTTGGCGTGTTTTTTTGTTTAAAACAGTACAGGAGACAGATATGGAAAAAAGAGTTGCAATAATCGGAATCATCGTTGAACCGGAGGGAGACGTTACAAAGCTTAACGAGCTTCTTCACGATTTTTCCGACATTATTATCGGCAGAATGGGAGTCCCCCATCGCGAGAGAGGGATCAGCATCATAAGCATCGCTGTAGACGCGGAGCAGGATAAGATCAGCGCCCTCGGCGGAAAGATTGGACGTCTCAAGGGCATCAGCTCCAAGACCCTCTATTCGGCTTCATGAAAACTGTAGAAAATATCATCTCAAAACTAAAGTTTCGCGAGGCTGTCACCGAAGATGAAATAAAAAGACTCCTTGAGTGTAACGAGACGGAGAGAGAAGTGCTGATGAACGCCGCTCTTGAAGTCAAAAAACAGGTCTTTGGAGACAAAGTCTACGTTCGCGGACTTATCGAAATATCGAACTATTGTAAAAACGACTGTCTCTACTGCGGCATCAGACGAAGCAATAAAAACGCCCACCGCTACAGACTCACCCCCTCTGAGATCGTGGAATGTGCCGCTCACGGATATTCCCTGGGTTTTCGCACCTTCGTGCTACAGGGAGGGGAGGACGCATTCTTTACAGACGAAGTCCTTTGCGAAATCATTAAGGAGATAAAAGCAAAGTGTGATGGCTCAGCAGTGACCCTTTCTCTTGGAGAGAGAGGGTATGAGAGTTTTAGGAAACTAAGGGAAGTAGGTGCAGACCGATACCTTCTGAGACACGAAAGTGCTGACCCTGACCACTATGCAAGGCTTCACCCGAAAAATATGACTCTTGACAAGAGACTGAAGTGCCTTGAAGACTTGAAAAAGCTCGGCTATCAAACGGGATGCGGGTTTATGGTAGGTTCGCCTTATCAAACACTCGATCACGTAGCCGGCGAGTTTGCATTCTTAAAGGATTTCTCACCGCACATGGTGGGACTCGGTCCCTTTATCCCTCATAATGACACCCCTTTTGCAAAGGAGAAATCAGGCTCTCTTGACGTGACGCTAAAATGTCTTGCCATCGTAAGACTCATGATGCCAAGCGTACTTTTGCCTGCCACAACAGCCCTTGCTACTCTCCGACCCGAGGGACGACAACTGGGACTTCTTGCGGGGGCAAACGTGGTGATGCCTAACCTCTCTCCCGTGTCGGTGAGAGAAAAATATGCTCTCTACAACGACAAGCTTTCAACCGGCGGAGAGAGTGCCGAAGGACTTGCAACACTTGAAAAAGAGCTTAAAACCATCGGTTGTGTGCTTTCCATGGAAAGAGGCGACTGGTGTGACACCAATACAAACACTGAAGAAAGACGGTAAATAAATATGTACGATGTGAAATCAATGAAGGCTGAGGAATTTATCAGCCACGAGGAGATACTTGATACTCTTGAATACGCTGAGAAAAACAAAAATAATATGCCCCTTATCCGCGAAATTCTCGACAGAGCCGGGGCAAAGAAGGGACTTAGCCACAGAGAAGCGTCCGTTCTTCTCGCCTGCGAAGATAAAGAAGTCATAGAGGAGATGTACGCCCTCGCAAGACAGATCAAGAAAGAGTTTTACGGCAACCGAATCGTAATGTTCGCTCCCCTCTACCTTTCAAATTACTGCGTAAACGGATGTGTTTACTGCCCCTACCACCATCAAAATAAAACTATCCCGCGCCGTAAGCTGACTCAAGAGGAAGTCAAAAAAGAGGTCATCGCCCTGCAGGATATGGGTCACAAGCGCCTTGCCCTTGAAGCGGGAGAGGATCCTGTAAATAACCCTATCGAATATATTCTTGAGTGCATCGACACCATCTATAAAGTCAAGCATAAGAACGGCGCCATCCGCAGAGTAAACGTGAACATCGCGGCGACCACAGTGGAAAATTACGCAAAGCTGAAGGAAGCGGGAATCGGTACGTACATACTCTTCCAGGAGACCTACCACAA
>JAZULS010000012.1:0-8837 GCA_045603205.1 Eubacteriales bacterium
GGTGAAGCTTCTCAAGGGGGGCGGAGCCACCATCGCAATATTGCGAAGCAATTTTGTCTTACTTCTCCCCGCGAAGTAGTAAGGTATTTTTTAGTGCATTTTTTTTTACGAAAAAAATTGCGTATAAATAAATTACGTTGGGTTTAAACCGAACATAACGGGCGAAAAATGAATCGCCCCTACGGTGTTTAGATTTTGTGCGGCGAAACCCCGACGAAACGGGATGACAGGGGCCCCCTCCCCTACGGTGTACCAATACCGCGCGGTGAAAAATGATGGCGGGAGATAACCCCCCGCCTTGTAGATGACTATTAAAATTTTACAGAAGTTCTTCATCATACACCGCGCGGATTCCGCCGATGAACTTCGGACGGACTCTTGCCGCGGTGAGAGGTGCCTTGCCGATAGACTTTACGCTAAGTCTCACGGGAACTGCCACTTCCTTCAGGTGCATGCCGATCAGCGTGGAGCCGATGTCAAGTCCCGCATCAGCTTTCACGTGTTCTATGGCGCAGGGAGAGTTCATTTTATTGTACGCCGCGGTGGCAAAACTGCCTCCCGCTTTAGGCTGGGGAACTACGTTCACCACTTCCACCAAGGGCATTTTCGCAAGTGCCGCCTTCTCGATGATGATGGCGCGGTTCAGATGCTCACAGCACTGTGCCGCAATGAATATTCCACGGGGGTTGCACACGGAAGAAATTCCCGCGTATACCGCCTCAGCCGCCTCGGGGGTGGACTCGTGGCCGATGAGCCCCCCCACGATCTCGCTGGAGGAACAACCCACCACCAGAACGTCTCCTTTTCCAAGCTTACCAACCTTGCATATTTCTTCAGCTGCCGCCGTCGCGGAAGCCTTTATTTCTTCTAAAATTACGTTTTTTTCTGACATTTCAACAAAATCGGAGGAAAACTCCGCCACCTTTTTTAGTTTACGGGGTAATTGTAACACAGCTCGGCGACTTTTTCAAGGCAAAACCGTACCAAAAAATCAATATTACACTTCAAAAGCAAAAAAATGTGTGTACAAATGTCGAAAAGTATGGTACAATAATAATGGTAGAGTTTTTTAATGCCGCAGTATACCCTCATCGCGGTAAAATCCAGTTACTCTGAAAACGTTAATGGAAAAGAATAAGTATAACAAAGATACAAAAAATAAAAGAAGGCCTAAGGACTTCCGCGACAGAGACGACGGACGTGAAAAGCGCGATAACCGACAGGAGCAGGAGACTGACTCCGGCGTGGTTGCAGGCCGTAACGCCGTCAGGGAGCTTCTAAGGAGTGGCAGAGCCATCGACAAGATCGTGGTCAGCGGCAGGGAAGGCTCCATTATTCCCCTTGTTGCCGAGGCTAAGGAGAGAGGTATTCCCGTGGTGAACGCGGACAGTACCAAGCTCGACTACCTTGCAAACGGCGCAAACCATCAGGGAATCCTTGCTTACGCCGCGCAGAAGGAATACTCCACCGTTGACGAGATCCTGGCTATTGCCGAGGAGAGAGGCGAAAAGCCCCTCATCGTCATCGCTGACTGTGTAGAAGATCCCCACAACCTCGGTGCTATCATCAGATGCGCGGAATGTGCGGGGGCTCACGGCGTTATCATTCCGAAAAGGCGCTCCTCGGGGCTCACACCCGTGGTTGCTAAGGCGTCTGCAGGCGCTATCTGGCACATGGCGGTGGCAAGAGTCGTAAATCTTGCTCAGACTATCGAGCATCTCAAGGAGTGTGGCGTTTGGACCTTTGCGGCAGAGGCAGGGGGTACGGCATACTACGAGACCGACTTCAATCTGCCTGCGGCTATCGTTCTCGGAAGCGAGGGCGCGGGAGTTGGCAGACTCGTTCACGAGACCTGTGACTTTACCGTGTCTATTCCGATGTACGGCCGTGTAAATTCTTTGAATGTTTCAACAGCGGCATCTGTTCTCCTTTGCCACGCGGCAAGGATGCAGAGAGGGCTGTGATCTGACGTTATATAAATCGAGTAGTTACTACTGAACGGAAGGTGTGTGTAACAAATGGGATTGTTTGGTAACAAAAAGAAGAGAGACGAAGAATACTTCGACTCTGTAAACGATACAAACGGGGGCGACCAGCTTGGTATGTCTTTTGGCGCGGAGGATTCTGACGAGTCCCTTGCTCCCGATGAGCTTTCGGCTATTCTTGACGCGTATATGTCCGGAGACGTTCTTCCCGAGGAGGAAACTTTTGAATCTGAGGAAGCGGCGGACTCGGACGAGGTTTTTGTGGCTGAGGAGGTAGATGAAACTGATGCCCCCGCAGGCTTTGATGGGGCATTTGCTCTCGCGGAGGAGGCGGAAATTGCGGTAGCAGTTGATTCCCGCGATGCTGATGAGCTTCTTATCCCCGAGGTGAGCGAGGTGGCTTCTTCCGTGGCGGATATGCCCGACCTTGTGATCGAGGAGGCTCCCGAGGAAAGAGAGCTGACCACCGACGAGGCTATCGAAGAGTTCATCAAGATCGTTTCTGCCGGCGGAAGTTTCTCCGATATTCTGGGCGACGAGCCTGCGGTGACTGAGGACGGACTTCCTCTTCCCGTATTCGCATCTGAAGAGCCTGAGGCTGATCCTCTTGACAGCATCATGGCTCTCCCCGAGGATCTTCCCGTTCCCGAGGGAATCGAAAATATGGATTTTGAAGCGGCGGAGACTTCCACTGTGGGCTCCACCGATATGAACCTGAGAATCGCCTTCGGTCTCGAAGAAGAGATCGACGACCCTGACGAAGTCAAGGATGCGGTGCTGAAGATGGGCGACCGTCTCGAAAACGACAGCCGCGTGGGCAGAAAGATCGCACCCGATCACGCTGAGTATACCGATTCTACTCAGGCGAGAGATATTGCGGGAGAATATAAGGCGAAGGTTCGCGGAGTTGGCGTCAGAAGCTTCTTTGCTACTATCGTTGCCCTTGTCCTTCTTGTGTTTGAGAATATTCCTACGATCACCGAGCTTATCACAGGCAAGGCTCTCCAGTTCGGCGGAGCTGTTGACCCTGCGGTATATCCCGTGGTTTACGTAATGGTGAGCCTTCAGCTTCTCTTTATCGTGGCTATGTTCGCTCTTCCCGAGCTGAGCCGCGGTGTTAAGAGACTCTTTATCGGCGCACCCACCCCCGAAAGCCTTTCCGCTTTCCTTCTTTTCGTCAGCACAGTTGGCTCCGCTCTTACTGCTGTCTTCGCCGAAGCGGGAAGAGAGCCTTCCGTTTACAACGCGGTGTGCGCGATCTCCCTTGTAATGACCCTTACATACTCACGTCTCAATATCAAGCGTGAGATGCTCAGCTTCTACGTGGCAGGCTCCAAAAAGAAGAAATCATGCCTTGCAAGAGTTCCTGAGAGTGAAACTCTTCTTACTCCCGACAGCTACGACGACGAGGATATGTACGGCGACGTAATGCGTGTTGAGAGCACGGGCTTCATCGACGGCTTCTTCTCCAGAATGGCGACTCCCGACTCTATGACTACTGCGTTTGTTGCAGGTATCATGGGTGTTTCCACGGCGGCTGCGGTTCTTATGGGAATCTTCGGCGGCAAGCTTGTGGGAGGTGCTATGGAGATCGCTGAGGCGGTGTACATCACTATCCTTGCCCTTTGTCCTCTTGCAACTCACCTTGCATTCAGCTATCCCTTCTACCGCGCTACCAAGGCGGCATACGCCAGCGAAAGCGCTATCGTTGGTGAGGCTTCTCTTGAGGAGTATGCTTCCACCGCGGTGGTTTCCTTCGACGACAGTTGCGTGTTTCCCTCCTACGGCGTAAAGGTACAGAATATCAGAATCTACAACAACGCAAGAATCGACCGTGTGCTTTATTACGCATCCAGTGCCTTTAAGTACGCAGGCGGTCCCCTCTCCGACGTGTTTGAGGTTGCCACCATGGAAATGGGTCGCAGCGAAAACGTGGAGATCGTTGACGCGGACCGTGGATACCTTGCGGCGAAGGTTGACGGAGTGAACATCGTTTTCGGAAGCTACGTTGCTCTCGCATCAAGAGAGTTCGCTATCTCCGACGGCGTTGCCTTCGACGACGTGGACTTCTCCGACGAGCTCAGCGTTATGTATATGTTCAGAGAGGATATGCTCATCGCTAAGTTCTACATCAAGTATGTTCTTGACGGTGATATTGAGTCCATCCTCCATCAGTTCGATGACTACGGAATGTACGTTTGTGTGCGTACCTACGACCCCAACATCGACGAAGAGATGATCTGCGCTAAGCTGACTATGAAGAATCCCCCCATCAAGGTGGTAAGATACCGCAGTGCCGACGACGTTCGCGGCGTTGTTGACCGTATCGACAGCGGCTTTGTTACTATGGGCTCACCGAAGGCTCTCCTTCAGCTTCTGCCCTATTGCGATAAGACGATCCACACCAAGCGTACCTGCGGTGCTCTGTCGGTAATGTCCGTGATCATCGCTATCATGCTTCTTTCGATATTCGCCATGTCTACGGGAATCCTGACTATCAGCTCCCTCCACATTGTGCTTTATCACCTGGCTTGGCTTGTTCCCGCGTACCTCGCTTCGAAGATATTCATCAGATAATTTTAGTGCCGGCTGCCGAATTCGGCATCCCCATTTTTTATAGTGCAGGGTGCGTAATGCAAAAAAGTCAAAATAAAGAAAGGAAAATAAATATGCGTGAGGATATAAAAAGCTTTATTTCGTCCGTATCGAAGCCCGGAAGATACACCGGCGGCGAGACGGGCAGCGTTTTCAAAGATAGATCGAAGGTGGACCTGCGTGTTGCCTTCTGCTTCCCCGACACCTACGAGATCGGTATGTCAAACCTTGGAATGAGAATCCTTTGCGGCTGCCTCAACTCTCTTGACAGAGTTTGGTGCGAGAGAGTTTATGCTCCTTGGGTGGACATGGAAGAAAAAATGAGAGAGAGAGGAATTCCTCTTTTTACCCACGAAAGCGGAGACGCTGTGGGAGAATTTGACATGGTTGCCTTCACTCTCCAGTATGAGCTGTGCTACTCCACCGTGCTCAACATGATGAACCTTGCAAGCATTCCCCTGAGGGCCTCGGAGCGTGGGGAAGAGTCCCCCATCATCATCGCGGGAGGCCCCTGTGCTTACAACGCGGAGCCTATGGCAGAGTTTGTGGACATTTTCTCCATCGGAGAGGGCGAGGACGCATTAAAGGAGCTTGCTGAGCTGTACCTCAAGATGAAGGACGAGGGAACCTACACCAAAAAAGCCTTCCTCAGAGCAGCTGCCATTGAGCTGAAGGGTTTTTACGTTCCTTCATTATATAATATTGAATATAACGCTGACGGAACGATTGCCGCTATCATCCCCGAAGAGGGAGTTCCGGCGAGAGTCACCAAAAGGGTTATCGCCGACCTTGACTCCGCCTACGTTCCCACCGAGCCCGTGATGCCCTATATCGAGACCGTCCACGACAGAGTGACTCTTGAGGTCTTCAGAGGATGCGTCAGAGGTTGCCGCTTCTGTCAGGCGGGCTTTATCTGCCGTCCCGTAAGAGAAAAATCTCCCGAGACTCTCGAGGGGCAGGCGAAGCTTATCTGCGGGGCTACTGGATACGACGAGATCTCCCTTTCCTCACTTTCTATCAGCGACTACTCTAAGATCGGCACGCTGACCGACCGCCTTCTTGAGTGGACCGACGACGCAAGGGTGAATCTGTCCCTGCCTTCCCTCAGAGCCGACACCTTTACCAAGGAGCTGATGGACAAGATCTCTTCCGTCAGAAGCAGCACCGTCACCTTCGCTCCCGAGGCAGGTACACAGAGACTCCGTGACGTTATCAACAAGAACGTTACCGAGGAGGAGATCCTCCGCGCCGCTTCCGTTGCTTACGGCGCGGGCAAGAGCAAGATCAAGCTGTACTTTATGAACGGTCTCCCCTGCGAAACTGACGAGGACGTGGCGGGAATCGCAAGTGTAGCCAAGAACGTCATCGAAGAATACTACAAAACTCCCGGAAGAAACAAGCGTCAGCAGCCTCAGGTCACCCTTAGTGTGGCTTGCTTCATTCCTAAGCCTCATACCCCCTTCCAGTGGGAAGGTCAGAACACTTTTGCGGAGCTTGAGCGAAAACAGCAGATCATCTCCGACAACGTAAAGGACAGAAAGATCCGCTACAACTACCACGACGCTAAGGTGTCCCACCTTGAGGCGGTATTCGCGCGAGGCGACAGACGTCTTGCCGCCGCCCTCGAGGAAGCTTGCCGCAGAGGTATCCGATTTGACTCTTGGGAAGAGCATTTTGACCTTGACAAGTGGCTTGAGATCTTTGAGGAGTGCGGAATCGACCCCACTTTCTACGCAAACAGAACTATTCCAGATGACGAGATCCTTCCTTGGGACATGATCGACTGCGGAGTTACTAAGGAATTCTTCCTGAAGGAGCGTCACAGAGCATACGAGGCGGCGAGCACCCCCTCCTGCCGAGAAAAATGCTCCGGTTGCGGCGTAAATAAGCTGGTTGACTCAAAATATTGCAGATGGTGCCCGGGGAACCCCCACGGCAAGGAAGTTGAGTCTATCACCGGCAACGCTCCCGAGACTCTCGTTGGAGACGACCTCATCAGAGAACGCCAGAGAACGAACCCGAAGCCTGTCAGAAGCATCAGAGTCCGCTTCACGAAGGACGAACCCATGCTCTACATCTCCCACCTGGACCTTGCCAAGTGCGTTTCCCGTGCGGTGGTGAAATCGGGCCTTCCCGTTTGGTACACCGAGGGATTCAATCCCATTCCTCACCTTGTATTCTCACCTCCGCTTTCCGTTGGATGCGGCGGCGAAGTTGAAGCGTTAGACTTTAAATTAGTCACAGACGTGCCCGATTCCGAGATATTTGAAAAGCTCACCGCGGCGATGCCCCTCGGTATCACCGTAAGCGAGGTCTACACTCAGGAAATGAAGCTGAAGACTATCGCTTGGGCGGAAAACGAGATCGCTTTCTACGGCGGAAGTTTTGAGGGCGTCGATGTCGCGGAGATCGGCAAAATGTTTGACTCCCCTGTGGTTATGCTGAAGAGAAGCAAGAGCGGTGAGAAGGAGTGCGACATCTCTCCCCTTGTCAAGAGCGCTAAGGCTGAGATTTCGGGCGACACCCTCAAGGTTACGGCGGTCACCAGCGCGTCGGGTGAAAACTATCTGAATCCCGAGTACGTGGCGAAGGCTATCTCCGAAAAGTACGACCTTACGGCAGACGGAATCTACCATGTAATAAAGAGAAAGAAACTTCTTCTTGCGGATGGAGTGACAAACTTTAGATAAGGCTTAGAACACCCCGTCGAGACTGAGACCTTCAGATGCGGAGATCTTTGAAAGCTTCTCTTTGAGGGATGCACTTCGTCGGGATGCGGCTTCCGGATCCCCCGAGAGGATGGATACTCTTACTTCCGCGAGCAGATCCTCTACCTCATCGTATTCTACGTGGGACAAGCCGAGGAGAGTCATCTTTTTAGAATCTTTCCATATAAATAATGCTTCATTTACACACGCGAGGGCTTCTTCGCGTGTGTTTTTGTCTTGGGAGAGCACCTCGGGCAGGGCTGACAGGGCAGAACTCGTCTTTTCTACGGTTCGTGTGATGTAAAACCCGCAAAAGCAGGTGAATGCGATGCAGAGAATCAGCGAAACTATAGCGAGAATAACAGTTTTCATCGGTGGTTTCCTTTGGAATCTGTGTGGATCTGTCTTGAGAGGCGGTGCTTGTTGACGGGGTCAGCTATATAGAGAGAGGCTTCGCCGCAGTCGTTTACGGTCATCAAAAAAACGGTGGACAGCTCGGCCTTTTCACGCTCGAGGTACTCCATAAGCCACTTTTCGTTTTTAGAAGCGGAGGACAGGGCTGGGGAATTCACCTCTCCGTCTACGATGACCGCGTGGGCGCATCCTTTTTCGCTTACCTTCAGTCCTAACTGCTCGGGAGTGAAGGATGAGTCGTTCGCTTTTTTCAGGACAGACAGCTTTCCGTTCTCTTCCAGGATGGCGTATTCCACCTCGGATATGTCGAAAACGTCCTTCAGGCGGAGTTCTCCCAGCAGTTCTTCCAGGTCCAGCCTGTTTTTAGCCAGTTCCTCGATGCACAGCTTTCCTCGGTCTATGATAACGGTGGGACCGCCGCTGAACAGCTTTCGGGCGGCACGGCTCTTGGTCTGGATGAATGAAAATATAACTTCAAGGGAAAGAAGGAGAATTATCGGCAGGACCGCGTGGACCAAAGGAACGCTTTTGTCGGTGATGGGGTAGACGGCCAGCTCGGACAGCATAAAGGTTACGACAAGCTCGGCTATTTGCAGTTCTCCTATCTGCCTTTTGCCGGTCAGTCGTATTGCCGTTATGAGGATCAGATAGATCAACGCCGTGCGGATCAAAACGGTAGCCAATGATATACGCCTCCTTTGGGTGTGGGTTGGTATAGTATTTGCTGAATAAAGACAAGTTATTCCTGAACAACCTCCAACAAATGCAAAACACCCGTGTTCCTTGCGGGAATCTGAGACTGAAGTGAGTACAGAGTTGATGTGTAAAAATAAAGCTGATTTTCAAAATGTAAAAGTCGCAAAACACAAGAAGACCACACAGCCGCGGAAAAACATCAAATTGCTATAAGTTCAAGCCAACGCACATTTAGTGCCTGATAAAATCATAAAATACAAGATATGGTAAAGGCAAAAAGCGGCATAAAAAACCGCAAAAAAATATCAAAAAAACTTAAAAAAAGGACTTGACAAAGGGGGTATGGAGTGATATAATAAACAGGCTGTCGCGGAAAAGCGAAGGCAAAGCTCATTGAAAATTGAACAACAAGCATCATAAAATTGATTGGAAACAATCA
>JAZULS010000013.1:0-6473 GCA_045603205.1 Eubacteriales bacterium
TAAGAGAAGACGCAGGATTCCCACCTCTGGTAACTCCGACATCACAGATAGTCGGTACTCAGGCTGTGCTTAACGTTATCACCGGCGAGAGATATAAGATGGTCTCCAAGGAATTCAAGGGTATGGTCCGCGGCGAATACGGTAGAACTCCCGTTGAGATCTCCGACGAATTCAGACGCAAGATAATCGGTGCTGACGAGCCTATTCTGTGCAGACCTGCTGATCTTCTTGAACCCGAACTTGATAAGCTCAGAGAAGAGATCAGATGTTACCTTGAACAGGACGAGGATGTGCTGTCTTACGCCCTCTTCGGTCCCGTGGCTACCAAATTCTTCGAGTACCGTAAGGCTAAGAAATACGGTGTCGATGCTGAGCACGGCGATAAAGCAGGTAAGGTTCATACAGTTTGATATAAATACGGACCACCGAAACCTCGGTGGTCCGTACATTTGGAGATTGTTTTGATTGTAATTTTTGATCCACTCGAAAGACGTGAGTCTGCAGTTCTCAGAGAGAATATCAGACGCACAATGCTACCTTGTGCATTATCCGCTGAAACTCCACGTGAAGAAAACTTTTTCGTATGCGTATACGCCGCTGACTGCGTTAATTCGAAACTGCTTTCTAATACAGTTGACCCAGAGAAATTGACTCCGTTTTTTATAAATGAACTTTCGGTTGACGGCGATTCAAAACGGGAAACCGACAGAGTTATAAATAGGCTCTACGATATTTTATACGTCAAATACGGAATAAATCCCGAATCCTATTATGCGGAGCGTTTTATAGATACATTCTCGGGAACTCGCTATGCAAACCGCAGAATACATCTGACAGATTCTGAAAGATTAATAGCGAGATATTTAACTTCGTTTAACGGCAAATGGAAAACCGCCGAAGAGATCGTATCTTTTTGTTTTGAACGCCGCGCCTCGCCGGTAGCGGTGGCGGTACATATTACGAAGATTAACGCAAAGGCAAGTGAAAGCTCGAACGTTACGTTTATCGAGACAAAACGGAACATCGGTTACAGATATAAAAAAAGAGGAGCAAACTCTTAAAGAGTCAGCTCCTCTTTTTTTATTAATTAAGAAGTTTCATTTTCTTTTTAGCGGCAGTATAGGCTACTTTGAACATTCCGATCTCACTTGCAGCGCGTTCAAGATCGTCAAGCACTCTGAAAACCATATAGAAGGGAAGCTTGCCCGAATCAGCGAGATGTGAAAGGATATCGTAAGCGCCTTTCATATCTCCGTTTTCCATTAGTTCGATCGCTAAGGAGTGCAAATTGTGGAACTCGTTTGTCAGCAGGTCTTTTCCTATAAAGTATTCATCTCCTGCGAGCATTCCGAAATAGAATATGATCTCCTTTGAAACATATTCTGAGACGTTTCGCGGGTCATAGAGCTCATGCGGAATAGTCTGCTCTTTAAGAGAACGGAATAAAAGATTGTAATAACCTATTGCAGTTAAAAATTCTTCGGAAAGATAGACTGTACCAAGATAAGAGTTTTCAGCTGAATTAAGGTGTGCACTTGCCGAAGAAAAATCAAAAGAGTCAGCACAGCTAAGCGCCGCACGAAAATGTGAAACTGCTAAGAAAAACAATAACTCATCTTTTCGTGCACTTTCAGGGATAACTTCGCAAAGTTCGATGCATTTGGTGTAATTTCCTTCGGAATAAGCAGCCTTTATGTCAGTCAGAGCGAAGAAATTCGCAAATTTTGCATCCTCCGCGGCATCTACAGTCAGAAAATATCCGACAGGAACGTCGAGCCGCTCTGCAATAAGGCAAAGCGTAGGCAAAGAGGGGAGAGATTTCCCACTCTCAATCAGGCTTAGATTGTTTCGTGTGATCTCGGAGGCGCAAATGTCTTTCTGTGTCAGATTTTTTTGAAGACGGACTCGGCGGATCTTTTGACCAACAACGCTGGTGTCGAATTTCATCATTTTTTGGTTACGTTTACAAGACGCGCTTTAGCTTCTGCGAGATTCTTTTTGAAAGTCTCAAAAATTCGATCACGTCTGAGGATAACTTTTTCTTTGGGAGATGCGGAGTTGATCTTCAGAATTACCTCGGAAATAATAGCGTTAGCAAGTGCGTCACTGAAAATATCTTTCTCTGTATCATAGTTGGCAGGTACACAGACAGCTTCATTGGCAGCTGACGCCTTCTCCAGATTATTTGCGGCAATCTCTTCCGTAAGACGTGCGATCTCTGCTTGAAGCTCAGATGTGCGAAGGGAAGTAGCCTCAGCTTCAGCAAGCTTTTCTTTAAGCGTGCTGTTTTCGCTTTCAAGCTCTTGCTGTTTATCTTTGAGAGTGGTATTCTCGTCCTCAAGAACGGAATCCTTTTCTTTAAGCTCGGTAAACTGCGCCTCGATCTCACTAAGCTCCTCATTGCGTGCACGGAGAATAAACATATCAGCTTCGGCAAGAGCAAGCTTATCCGTTAGCCCCTTGATGTTAAGTTTAAGTTTTGTGATCTCTTCTTCTAAATCTGCCTTTTTTTCATCAAATTCGCGATTTTGTGCAACTATGTAATTGTTAACATCAGATTTTTTAAAGCCTCCGATTGCGGAGCGGAACAATTTACTCATCTCTTAACACCTCGTGATATGGTCAAAACTATATTTTGACACATTATTAATTCATTATAACACATTTTTTTGCTTAAATCAACCGTCAGTGTTAATTAAAGGTACTTTTTAGACAATTTTAAACTTTACTTGCTTCCGAGAGGCACTTCGCCGACAAGTATTTTTGTGAAAATGTTCTTTTTCGTCACGCAATTCACGCTGTCTTTCTGACTTCCGAAGATCAGTTGGCAATCGACTTCTATAGTCAAGGTTGCTGTGTACATCGTCTGATTGATTCCGGCACTCTCTACTTTCAAATCTATCTCAGAGGTAATTGCAGGTACTATATAAGCGCTGACCGTTACTTTGAATCCTTTGCCGGATAAATATTTGTTTTTCGTCAGTGTGCCGATGGGGATTCTTACACGTATAACGTCGTTTTTCTCAAGAAGATCGCAAAGCCGGTCGTAAATCTCTTTTTCTGCCGCATCTAAAAGTTCTGCGTTTGATGTAAAACTCCCTGTTTCTTCTTTGCTTTCGCCGCCCACAATAATATTTTCGGAAAAATCGGGGTGGTTTTCGAAAAAATCACTGACCGCAGCGTTCATACATTCACCAATCTCCGTTACCGCCGCAAATTTAATGCTGTCAAGTGCATTTTCCGAAACGAGAGAGTTGTAAAGTGAAATTCCAAGAATTATAAGCCCGAGGAGTGTAAACAGTAAAAGAACACGAGCAAACTTCACATTGCTGTAAAATCTTCTGAAACGATTTAATCTGTAACGCATGTAACCCTCCGCCTTCCGGAATTATTTTATAGAAAAAATATTTGTACTGTCGGCACAAAAGAGAAGTTTTTCTATAGACTTTCACTTGAAACTATGATATAATTACAGTATGTGTCAAAGATATACTATGTCAAAGACTATTGATTTATGATGCGTTAGGGGGATTGAGCGCGATGGTTGAAACTCTGTTTAACTCGGAATATTCTTCCTACGGTTACAGCGCGAACTGTTATCTTATTTCCTCGGGAAACGAGGCGGCTGTGGTTGATCCCTCCTGTGAATCACGCGTGATCGTTTCGGCAATAAACGCAAGAGGTTTAACCCTTAAATATATCCTTTTGACTCACGGTCACTTTGATCATATACATTCTTTAGATGATCTGAAAAATTATAGCGGTGCCGAGGTTTGTATTCATAAAAATGATGCAGAAATGCTCACCAGCGCACACAAGAGTCTTTACGTTTCCTTCGAAGGACGGGATATTACTTTTGATCCTGCCGACAAGCTTCTTGAAGATGGCGAAGAGCTTAATTTAGGTGGCGAGATCATCAAGGTGATCCACACTCCAGGACATACGAAGGGAAGTGTCGTTTATCTTGTAGGTAACGACCTCCTTACCGGAGATACTCTGTTTGATATGTCTGTGGGACGTTGGGATTTTCCCGGTGGAGACGCAACAGAGTTGCTCCACTCAATAAAGAAGATTTATTCACATCACATCGAATGTAATATTTTCCCCGGACACGGGAAAACTTCAACGGTAGCAAAACAGAAAGCGAACAATCCCTTCACAAGGGGAATTTAAATATAAATGACAGTATGCCATACGGCAGATTGGAGAACATAATGGACTTTAAATATTTAGCAGACTTACTTTTCCCGAACGTTACGATGACTCGCGGGGATCTTGAGGCGAAGTATCCCCTTCGTGAGCTTCCCGAGGGAGCTATCGTGTCAAGAATGGCACCCAGCCCCACAGGATTTGTTCATCTTGGAAACCTCGTTCAGGGCATCACCTCTGAGAGACTTTCTCACCAGTCTAAGGGAGTTCACTTCCTCAGAGTTGAGGACACCGACGCAAAGCGTGAGGTTAAGGGCGCCGTGGAGATTCTTATAGAGTCTCTGAAGCACTACGGAATCGAGTTTGATGAAGGCGAGACAGTAACAGGCGACGTTGGTGCATACGGACCTTACAGACAGAGCTGCAGAGCGGATATTTACCACGTATTCGCTAAGGAACTGGTTGAAGGCGGTCACGCATATCCTTGCTTCTGTTCTGAAGAGGAGCTTGCCGACATCCGCGCAAGACAGGAGGCTGAAAAAGCTAACTTCGGTTACTTCGGTAAGTGGGCTGTATGGCGCGACAGAAGCATTGAAGATATTGAGGCGGCTATCGCTGAGGGCAAGAAATGGGTGCTCCGTTTCCGTTCCGAGGGAAGTATCGAAAACAAGATCAAGTTCACCGACCTTATCAAAGGTAAGCTTGAGATCACTGAAAACGACATGGATCACGTCCTTCTCAAGAGCGACGGAATCCCCACATACCACTTTGCTCACGCAGTTGACGATCATCTCATGAGAACAACTCACGTGGTAAGAGGCGACGAGTGGCTCCCCTCACTTCCGTTCCACGTTCAGCTTTTCACAACTCTTGGTTTTAAGCTTCCCAAGTATCTCCACATCGGACCTCTTATGAAGATGGACGGTACATCAAAGAGAAAGCTTTCCAAGCGTAAGGACCCCGAGCTTGCTCTTACTTACTACAAGGAAGAAGGTTTCCCCGTTGAGAGCGTTTATGAGTACCTTATGACGATCCTCAACTCCAACTTCGAGGATTGGCGTCGAGCTAACCCTGATATTCCTGCCGCTGATTTTCCCTTCTCCTACAAGAAGATGAATCCCGCAGGCTCGCTTTTTGACTACGCAAAGCTTCTTGACGTATCGAAGAATGTTATCTCCCGTATGACCGCAGAACAGGTTTACGACCGCTTCATCGAGTGGGCAAGAGAGTTTGACGCAGAGCTTTACGACTCTTTCAGTGCTGACACGGCAAAGTCTCTCGCTATCTTCTCAATCGGCAGAGGCGGAAAGAAGCCGAGGAAGGATATCGGACGTTGGTGTGAGGTCAAGGCATACGCTGGTTTCTTCTTCGACGGTCTCTTCGAGATCAAGGACGCTTATCCCGAGCAGTTCGCAAAGAATGACATCAAGAACGTTCTCGGTGACTTCCTTGCAACGTTTAATGTGTCCGACGACCAGAATACATGGTTTGATAAGATCAAGGCTGTTGCTGACAAGAACGGCTTTGCTTCCGACATGAAGGCTTACAAAGCTGATCCTACACCTTTCAAGGGTAGCGTTGCTGATGTTTCCATGTTCCTCAGAGTTGCACTCACAGGAAGCGTTAATTCCCCCGATATGTATTCTGTAATGCAGATTCTCGGTACTGACACCGTAAAGGTCAGAATCGACGACATGATCTCTAAACTTTAATTTAAACACAAAGGATTTGAAGTGCTATGGTAGAAATGAGTTCAAACTTCATTCACGACATAATTGACGCTGACCTTGCAGAGGGCAGAGAGGACCACGTTCACACCCGTTTTCCTCCCGAACCTAACGGATACCTCCACATTGGTAGCGCAAAAGCTATTTATATAAACTATTTCACCTCACGCAAGTACGGCGGCAAGTTTAATCTCCGTTACGACGACACCAACCCCTCAAAAGAAGATACCGAATACGTTGATTCTATCTACGAGGACCTTAACTGGCTGGGGGCAATCCCCGACGGAGGTGTTTTCTACGGCTCCGATTATTTTGATGACTGCTACAAGTATGCTGAGCTTCTCATTGAGAAGGGCCTTGCATACGTTTGCGATCTTTCCGCTGAGGAAATGAGAGAGTACAGAGGTACACTCACAGCTCCCGGTAAGGAAAGCCCATACAGAAACCGTTCAGTTGAAGAGAACCTTGACCTCTTCCGCAGAATGAGAGACGGTGAGTTCCCCGACGGATCCAAAACTCTCAGAGCGAAGATCGATATGGCTTCTCCCAATATGAACATGCGCGACCCTGCTATCTATAGAATCGTTCGCGCACACC
>JAZULS010000014.1:0-3790 GCA_045603205.1 Eubacteriales bacterium
GACTTGATCAAGGGTAAGGTGAAGGGGGACATCGTTCCCTACGACCTTGATTCTCTCCGCTGGGCGAAGATCATCATCTGTACCGATGCGGACGAGGACGGCTTCCAGATCCGGACTCTGCTTTTGACCATGTTCTACAGACTCCTGCCTACTCTCATCGACGAGGGCAAGATCTACATTGCGGAGTCCCCGCTTTACGAGATCACTACGAAGAGCGAGACTCTCTTTGCCTACAACGAGCCCGAAAAGGCACAGATCACCGCAAAGCTTGAGGCGGCAGGGAAGAAGTACACCCTCCAGCGCTCCAAGGGACTTGGTGAAAACGAGCCCGACATGATGTGGCAGACCACCATGAACCCCGAAAGCCGCCGTCTTGTAAGAGTAACTAAGGCGGATGCGGCGGCAACGGCGTACATTTTTGAGACGCTGCTGGGTGACGACCTTGCAGAGCGTAAGGATTACATTGCCCGCCACGGCGTAGACTATATGGATACCGTAGACGCATATTAATATAAGAAGGGGCTGGCGCATTTAGCGCCGAACAAAAGACACGAGGAAATTAATTGTCAAAACCTCGGAGGAGAGCGCAAGTGAATAGCCATTAAAGTAGAAATCCGCCGATTTTTTTCGGCGGATTTCTCTATTTTATGTGTCTTTTTAGCCGCGATTTTCCTCTCTACCGTACCGAGTACGCCGACGAGAACAAAATCACGACTTCTGCATCTAAATGCGACACCCCCTTTTGTGGGGAAACAGATAACAGACGGAATGGGAATCACATTTGTAGGGGCATGTCCTCTGGTGTGAGTCCCGTTTTGCTTTTTACTTTCTCACAAGATACTTCCGCATATCAATGGCGCACGCCACAAGGATTATGGCACCTTTGATGACGTACTGCAGGTTAGAGTCGATTCCGAGGAAGGTCAGTCCTACGAAAATAATTCGCAGCAGTACCACTCCCGTGATGACTCCGCCGATCTTGCCGATGCCTCCCACGAAGGAAACTCCTCCGATGACGCAGGCGGCAATGGCATCAAGCTCGTAGTTCAGTCCCGTGGAGGCGCTGTTTGAGCCGA
Organism: Eubacteriales bacterium; assembly: GCA_045603205.1. Lineage (GTDB taxonomy): Bacteria > Bacillota > Clostridia > Oscillospirales > CAG-272 > RUG11130. The sequence continues at coordinate 1,077 of JAZULS010000014.1, forward strand.
TTCTCGCCGCTTCGATAAATCCCGTGATGCCGTACATCGCCCCCGCAAGGGTGAATACCAGCACCACCGTCAGCATTACGTTGACACCCGACACCTTCGCCGCTTCCTCGCTGGAGCCAATGGCGAACATATTCTTGCCAAGCTTCGTCTTGTTCCATATCACCCACATGATAACAGTTATCACCGCGGAATAAAGGACGAAATTCGGCACGGACACGGACCCGATCTTAAAAAGGCTTCCCGTGATGAAGTTTGTGTACTTAGAATCAAGTCCCGAGATAGACTGTCCGTTGTTGTCACCGTTCATCAGGTACATCAGAAGAAGTCCGTATGTTATCAGCTGTGTCGCCAGGGTAACGATGAAGGGGTGAAGGTGGAATTTCGCTGTGCAAAAGCCGTTGACAGCACCGATAACGCCTCCTACCGCCAAGGCAATAAGGAACACCAACCACAGGGGCAGGGCACCAAGATTCGGGAACATTTTACCGGCGTACCCCGAGCTCTGCAAGAGAGACGCGCAGATACAGGCGGTAAGTCCCACCACGCGGCCTGCGGAAAGGTCCGTTCCCGAGAGGATGATGCACCCCGCAATACCAAGAGCGATAGGCAGATTCGCCGCGGACAGGGCAATAATGTTTACCACCGACGGCAGAGACAGGAACATAGGATTGATTATCTCGATGACTATGATCGCCGCTATGAGAAAGATGTACAGGGAATTGTCCACGAGGAGTTCCCTGCGGTACCTTCGCCGCTCCTCGGGTCCCATCTCCCTGTACCTTGCGAAAAACGGCACCTTTGACTTTGATTTTTCCATATCTTACCTCGATTTTCTTCTTTTTCTACGCGAAGGCTGCCGCCAGACTCATTATCTCTTCCTGAGAGGTCTCGTCTGAGCGAACCTCTCCCGCAAGGCGTCCTCCCGACATGACCAGCACTCTCTCCGTGACGCCAAGGAGCTCCGGCATCTCGCTTGACACCATTATCACAGCCGTCCCCGCCTCGGCAAGCCGCCCGATGATGGAATATATCTCGTATTTCGCGCCAACGTCGATGCCTCGTGTTGGCTCGTCAAGAAGGAGCACCTTGGGTCGTGTGAGAAGCCACCTGCCGAGGATCACCTTTTGCTGATTTCCTCCCGACAGAGTGGAGATCTTCGTTTTAAGGCTGGGGGTCTTGACTTTGAGAGATCTTGACTGCTCCCCCGCCGCTTTTTTCATTTCCCCCGTTTTCAGAAAGGCGGAAAGAGCGGCGAAGTCACCAAGGGACGAGATCACCGTGTTATCCGTGATGTCAAGGACGCCGAAGATACCCCCGGACCGCCTCTCCTCGGTGATCAGCGCAAGACCAGCTCGCTTGGCGTCTCTGGGATTTTTTATCTTCACCCGCTTGCCCTCTAAGACGGTCTCTCCCGAGGCTTTTTCCGCAAGACCAAAGAGCAGCTCTAACACCTCGGTCCGTCCCGAACCCCCAAGCCCCGCAATTCCAACGATCTCTCCACGTCTCACCTGAAAGGACACGTCGCGGACGTGGTTGTGCCGTCCCGTGAGGCCCTTCACCTCAAAAAAGACTTCTCCCGCGGTGCTCTCCCGTTCGGGAAACCTCTCCTTTATCTCTCGACCCACCATCAAATGGATTATCTCGTCAAGGGACAGCTCAGACGCCGGCTTTGTTGCTACGTGCCGCCCGTCGCGCATCACGGTAACGTCGTCGGAAATGCGGAGTATCTCCTCCATCTTGTGGGAGATGTAGATGATTCCGCATCCCCTTTTTTTGAGGCTTTCGATTATGCCGAAAAGGTGCTCCGCCTCCTCTTCGGTGAGGGATGAGGTAGGCTCGTCGAAAACTATCACCCGTGCCCCATAGGACAGCGCCTTGGCGATCTCAGCCATCTGCCTCTTTCCCACGGGAAGGGTGCCTATGGGGACGGATGGGTCGATGTTCAGTCCCAGATCATCGAAGATTTCTCTGGTACGGCGTCTCATTTCCCTGTCGGAGGTGAAAATACCGAAGGAGGTGGGGTATCTGCCAAGCCAAATGTTGTCCGCCACGCTCCGTTTTGACGCCTGACTCAGCTCCTGATGGACCATCGCCACACCACGCTCCAAAGCTTCCTTGGGACTTTTCACTGCAAAAGGCTCTCCGTCGAGGAAAATTTCACCGCCGTCGGGCTGGTGTATTCCGAACAGGCATTTCATCAAGGTGGATTTTCCTGCCCCGTTCTCCCCCATCAGCGCATGGACAGTGCCTCGCCTTACCGTGAGGGAAACGTTGTCAAGGGCACGGACTCCGGGGAAGCTTTTGGAGATCCCTCTCATTTCCAGAAGAATTTCCTTATCCATCGAGGCTTACTCCTCGTCCTTTTCTTCGCCGAAGTATGCTTCGTAGTCGATTCTCACCTTGGCAACGCCCTGGTCGATAGTGTATCCCCCAAGGTTCGCCACAAGTGAGTCCCCCGAAATGCCGGACTTGCAGGCTTTAACGATGGCTTCCGCCATACCGGCAGCATCCTGCTTAACGGTACCCGTCATGCGCCCCGAGGCGATAAGCGCCTTCGCCGCGTCGGTTGCGTCAACGCCGAAAACGGGAATGGTTACGTCCCCCTCTTTTCCCGTGTTATATCCGGCTCCCGCAAGAGCGTTGATGGCACCCTCCGCCATGTTGTCGTTGTTGCATATCACCAGCTCCACCATATTTCCCGCCTCCTGATTGTA
>JAZULS010000015.1:0-11387 GCA_045603205.1 Eubacteriales bacterium
AACCTTTATTCATCAGTTCGATTCTGATTGGCGCCTTGAAAAATAAAAAAGCACTTCGTTTGAGGTGCTTTTTTATTTTTCAAGGCGTCCAAATATTGTTACAGAATCGAACTGTTTCGATAGGCGTCGTGTTCCAGTGGACACGACGCCGTCTGATTGGCGCCTTTTACTGTTTTGAAAGCTTTGATAAGATGTGAGAATCGAACTGTTCCGCCTGACCCACGCCTTGATAAACGGGAAATCGCTTACTTAGGTGTGCCTTTTTTTGCGTTTATTTGGTTGTTTCGGCGGTAAATTCCCCGTTTCTTTTTGCTTTTGCAGGACCTACCCGCTTCCAAATTGGTTCCCAAAATCAGAAAGGAGATCATCCTATGCTCCTTTTTCACCGTCCAACCAAACTCAACTCTTACATTCCGCAAGCTTACGTACAAATTCGGTTATTTCGTTGCCGATACGCGTAAGCTCTTCTAAGAATTCCCCCGCGGTCATACGAGAGATACCCGAATGTACTGCGGAGAACTGGAGCAGCTTATCGCCTGTTACCATTCGTATGCTGTAATCCGGACCCAGCTCGTACATCAACTTTTCGATGTATGCGTCGGCTGTCTGATCGGCTTTGGTATATACCACCTTGTAGCCGTCGTGCATGAATTCTGTCCCCCTGTTGTCCTTGACGAGATACGCGTCGAAGACAAGCACCAGTTCAGTTTTGGTATAAGAAACGTAACTGCTGAGTATGTTCATAAGATCATCACGAGCTTTTTCAAGGCTGTACTCGGCGGTATTTTTCAGATCCTCGTCGGCGTAGATGAGATTGTACCCGTCTATGATAACCATGTTTCTCTTGGAAGATATTATTTTTGACTTTCGTGGCTTGTCCTTCACGTCAGCGGATATCCGTTTGGGTTCACTGTATCGCTTGCGCCCCATGGGTCCGTAGGTGCGGAGTATTATTGCTTCAAGCTCCTCATCACTTATTTTGTATTTACGCGCCAAAGTGGAAGCTTTGGGTATTACCTCCACTCTGGATTGAGAATCCTTCAAAGCCACCTCGAGATGCTTGTAGCTGTCAACCTCACTCCAATGCACGGTAAAGCCTGCACCCTGTGCGCAAAATACAGAATGGGCAGGGTTGTCCATGTCACTGTCCGGGTCATAGCCTATGGCGGAGACGATATCATCCCCGTCGTGACACGGTTCATAGCCGTCCGGTGTGCAGAACAGTCTTCCTTTGCCACGAGTGTACGAAATCACTTCTTTCTGATAGTCGTGAATAGTGGCAACCGGTGCGCTGCCGCGTATTACGGTATTTTCTGTGTCCGAGTATTCAAGCTCAAAAGTCGCACTTCTCGCTTGCAGGTCTGACATAGCTCTGCCCACAAGGGAAGTTGGCAGCTCAAGCCTGAACTTGTAATATGGCTCAAGCAGTATGCATCCCGATTTCATAAGCCCGTGTCTCACCGCTCTGTACGTTGCCTCGCGGAAGTCACCGCCCTCGGTGTGCTTAAGATGTGCCTTGCCTGCTACAAGAGTTATCTTCGTATCGGTAAGCAGAGCACCCGTAAGAGTGCCGCGGTGGTCTTTTTCGTAAAGATGGGTCAGTATAAGCCTTTGCCAGTTAAGGCTAAGCATGTTGTCAGGCAGGTTTGTGTCAAATATCAGTCCCGTGCCCTTAGGCTGAGGCTCAATAAGCAGCTGTACTTCCGCATAATGGCGTAAAGGCTCAAAGTGACCGACACCGATAGCTTTCCCCGCAGCTTTTTCTTTATATAATATTTTTCCTGCGCCAAGTGTACAGTCAACCCCAAATCGATCGCTGATAAGCCTTTTTACGAGTTCGGTCTGTACCTCGCCCATGAGTCGCACTTCTATCTGCGAAAGCTCTTCATCCCACATGAGGTATAGCGAGGGCTCTTCCTCCTCCAGCTCTTTAAGCTTCGGGAAAAACACTCGCGTATCGCACTCGGGGGGAAGGTGAATAGCGTATGACAGTACAGGCTCAAGCAGTGGCTTGCCTGTGTCTTGCTCAATGCCCAAGCCCTGACCTGCATAGGAAGAGGAAAGCCCGATAACAGCGCAGATTTCCCCCGTCGAGACCGTATCGGTCTGCTCAAACTTGTCACCCGAGTAAAGTCTTATTTGGCTTACTTTTTCCGTGAAGCGAGTGCCATCCTCCGAAAGATAGCATATCTCATCGCGGGCGGTAAGAGTGCCGCCCGTTATCTTCATATAAGTCAGCCTGACATTCCCGATGTGTGAAATTTTATAAACCTTTGCGCCGAAAGCATCGCTATCATAGATGGGGGAGAGGGTGTATCTGTCCAAAACGTCAAGCAAAAAGTCAATACCTTGCATTCTGAGAGCAGAACCGAACAGGCAAGGGAAAAGACCTCGGCGGCTGATAAGATGTGCTATATCTTCGTCGTCAATACCTTCTCCCGCGAGAAAACTTTCCATCAGATCTTCGCGAATGAAAGCTAATTTTTCCCAAAACTCATTTTGTCCCTGGGACTCCAAAAATCCGACGCAGGTCGGGGAGAGGGCGCTGCAAAGCTCCGCCTCCAGATCTTCCTTCAGCTTTACCCCAATATCACACTTGTTGACGAAAATAAAGGTGGGGACACTATAATGCTCAAGTAGCTGCCAAAGGGTTCTGGTGTGGTTCTGCACACCGTCTGAGGCACTGATAACAAGTATCGCGTAGTCAAGAAGAGAAAGGGTGCGTTCAGTCTCCGCAGAAAAATCCACGTGACCCGGAGTATCAAGGAGGATAAAATCACAGTTTTCGCTTGAAAAACGTGCTTGCTTTGAAAAAATTGTGATCCCGCGTTCACGTTCAATTGTATTTGTGTCAAGATAGGTGCTTTTATGATCCACTCTGCCCAAGGTTCGTATTCTTCCCGATATATACAGCAAAGCTTCGCTGAGAGTGGTTTTGCCGGCATCAACGTGAGCAAGAATACCTATCGTGATTTTCTTTTTCACTGCGTGTCCTCCTTTTGTTTTTATGTGATCCTATGTAATTATAAATCAAATTCCCTGCTCAGTCAACAATATGTTTGTTTTGCAGAAAAGTTCACAAACAAAAAGCATTTTTTGATATTTAATGACTTTGAATTTTTAGCATAAATTTCAAATTAAATCTAACTATGACTTTATATGTCATTTACTTAATTTAGCGGAAAATATCCCAGTCCTTTCAACGAAAACGAGCACTTAGAAAGAGACGCTCGTTTTGCTTGATTTATTGCGGAAAGTACGGTATAATAATTACAGACATCCACTTGAGTTGAAAGGACAGAAATTATATGAAACTAAAACACATGGATAAACTGATGGCGCATTTTGACCATTATTTCGAGCAAACGGACTGCCAGGTGATACACCCTGTCGTAGACGTAAAACCTCATATAGACGTTCTTCTCTACAAGCCTACCGAAAAGCTCCCTTTTTGGAAGCTTGTGACTATGGGTACAAGTGATTACAAAATGCCGAGAGTATCGGGTGGGCGTTCAAGTTGTTTTCGCTTCAACGAGTACATAATGTTTGTTGATGGGGACTTGGATCTGAATGATCCTGAGGTGATAGGCTGGTATTACAACAAGCTGATGACGGTTGCTCTGTATCCCTACTTTTCTAAAAGCTACATATCATACGGACACAGCTTTGAATGGGAAAAAGACGACCCCGAGGATGAAATGTCAGCGGCGTTTATCGAGTTTCCGCAGGTTATCGATGATGTTCGTGTCGTGTTATGCAAACTTAGCCCCATGAAGACTGTCGCCTGTTTGCAGGTCGTACTGCTGAACGAAGCAGAGCTTGAAAGGCTGAAGGAGATCGGCCCCGAAAAATTCAGCGAGTATCTTTATCCCGACGACGGCGGGGAGAAGCATTTTCTTTCCGAGAGGCACAGAAGCGAAAAGTTTTGATAATGATAAAAAACACCCCAACGGGTGTTTTTTGTTTTCAGCAATAAGGGCAAACGGAATCGAACCGGTGCCGCGGGAGAACTTTTTGTGTTCTGTAGTTAAGAAGGCATAAGGCGGAATCTCTTGAAACTATCAAAAAAATATGGTATACTAAAATCAGTAAAAATCAATCCGGCGGATCATCGCCCCGAATGGAGAATATTATGTACGAACGCTTTTACTACGATAAGGAAAAGCTTCCCCGTCCCGTCATGGACGGTCACGAGGATTGGGTCGCCCTTTACTACAAGGCTTGGGAAACTGCCTTCAAGAACGTAGAGTATATCGACAAGCCCGGCTGGAAGAATCTTCTCACATGCATGCCCGGAGTAGGCATCACATGGCAGTGGGACTCCTGCATCATGACCTTCATCACTAACTACTCCAACGGGACTCTCACCGCATTCAACAACCTTGATAACCTCTACCGCCTCCGCCGTGAGTCCGACGGATATATGTCCATGGCGTACACCATCGAGACGGAACAGCCTGCCTACGGTGAGAGAATCAATCCTCCGTTGATGGCGTGGTCCGAGTGGCAGCATTACGTTATAACCGGTGACGACTCCCGCTTTGAGCAGGTGACTGCCGCCCTTGAGGGAATATATTCATTTATCGAAAACCACCGCCGCCGTCCCTCCTGTGACCTCTATTGGTTCGAGGACGCCGGCTCATCCGGTATGGACAACTCTCCCAGAGCAGGGTACCCCTCAGAGCACCAGGACGGAAGCGACGTTTGTCACATCGACCTTGCATGTCAGCAGGCTCTCAGCGCAAAGTGCCTTGCAAAGATCTTCGCTTACCTTGGCAACGAGGAGAAGGCCGCCTTCTACGAGTCCGAGAATAAGCGTATCTGCGACCTGATCAACGATCGTCACTGGAGTGAGAGAGCGTCCTGGTACTTTGACTTTTTCCAAAGATACAACCCCCACGACAAGGTGAAGTTCATCAACTCAAAGACAGCCGCGGCATTCTGGACACTCCTCTGCGGCGCGGCGCGTCACGGCAGACGCGAGGCTGTGAAGAACCATATGTTCAACGAAAACGAGTTTTACACAAAGGTTCCCTTTGCCTCTCTGTCAAAGGACGATCCCAACTACGATCCCACAGGCGGATACTGGCTTGGCGGAGTATGGCCGCCCACAAACTATGCGGCTATCAAGGGCCTCAGCGAGAACGGTTACCGCGAGCTTGCCCGCGAGGCTACCGTTAAGATCCTTGAGGCAATGTGCGCCGTTGACGCCGATCCTGCATTCGGCGGTATCTGGGAGTGCTATGCTCCCGAGGATCACCGTCCTGCCACCACTGAGGAAGGCGACCTCGTTCGCGATGCATTCGTAGGCTGGGGCGGACTTGCTCCCATCACTCTCCTTATCGAGAACATCATCGGTCTTGATTTCAACGCTCCCGAGAACACCGTTACATTCAATCTCCACGGCAGAGAGATGTGCGGCCTTGAGAACATGGTCTTTAACGGGAACAAAGTTTCCATCGTTTGCAAGGAGTATCAGCCCTTCAGAGGCAAGACCGTCATTGAAACAGAGGCTGAAAAGCCCTTCAAGCTCGTTGTAAACACAAAGTATCTGTGGGAAGACGCAGAACTCGAGGTTCCTGCAGGCAAGGCAACGTTCACTATCTGAAAATATACGTTATCAGCAGACTGACTACGGTCGGTCTGCTTTTTTTGTCGTGTTTTAATAAGATAAAGGTGACGTCCGCCCACTGAAAGTGCTTGTTAAAATGAACAAAATAAATACTCATAAACTGTGAGAAGCACCAAATACACGTACGCGTAAGCTGTTCGTATTGACTCTCGCATTTCTATGGTATATACTTAGTTTACAGATTGGTTCAAAAACTTCACAGAAAGGAACATATATAATGAAGAAAACAATTTCACTGGTTTTGACTTTCGCATTGCTTTTGACTTCGCTGCTGTACCTTATTCCTTCGGGAGTGAGCGCTGCTTACGACTCGTCTAAAGTATTTACGGACGTTCCCGAAAAAGCATGGTATAAGGAGGCGGTGGACTTCGTATCTGCCCGCGGTATCATGACAGGCTCCGGCAGAGCGGATACCTTCAAACCCGCTGACCTTTCCACCAGAGCCATGGTTGCGACGATCCTCCATCGACTTGAAGGCGAGCCTGAGGCTGAATCTGAGTCCCCGTTTACCGACTTGAAGCAGAGCTGGTACAAGCCTGCCGCACACTGGGCGTACGAGGCGGAGATAGTCAGCGGAAAGAGTGCCACAAAGTTTGACCCGAACGGTAACGTGACAAGGCAGGAGTTCGTTTCCATGCTCTACCGATATGCGGCTTACAAGGGACTTGACACGTCCGCCAGAAAGGATGTGTCAACCTTCCCTGATTCGGATAAAGTAGCATCTTGGGCAAAGGATGCCGTTGAATGGGCACTGGCTATGGGACTTATCAGCGGCAGAACCGAAGGCGGAAAAGTGAATCTGGCGCCGAAAGGTAATGCTCAGCGAAGCGAGATGGCATCCATCTTCTGCCGATTCCTTGAAAAGAAGGCGGAGGCAGAAGGACACACTAAGGGCCTTGCAGAGATCCGCATCGTCACCGAGACGGGACGTGACGTGGAATCTAAGGAAGAATATATCCGCGCCTCCTTTACTCTTAAGGGACAGGACGGTCGTGATATCGACGAAGGTTCAATGCGTATCCGCGGCAGAGGAAACTCTACGTGGATGATGGAAAAGAAGTCCTACAGACTGAAGTTTGACGATTCCATTTGCCTTATGAGCAAGGATTCAGGCGGCGACACTGAGAACAAAGACTGGACGCTTCTTGCAAACCATTGTGACAAGAGTCTTATCAGAAACCACCTTGCCTTGTCTCTCGGCCGTGAGCTTGACGGTATTCCGTGGTCCCCCTATTCCGAACTGGTCCACGTATATCTCAACGGCGAGTACCGCGGCGTATATATGCTCTGCGAGCAGGTTGAGGTCGGTGATCAGCGAGTTGAGATCGAGGATGGTGAGAAGGACGACATCGGCATTCTCATTGAGCTTGACAACTACGCCGAAGAAGAAGGCGAATATCTTATCGACTACGTAAATGCAGGCGGAAAGATGTACTCTATCAAGAGCGATATCAAGTCAAAAGAGCAGGGAATTGCTCTTAAAGTCCACCTTGAGACCCTTATGAACGTGCTGAGAGAGGGTAACAGAGAAAAGATCGAGGCTACAGTTGATGTTGACTCCGCTGTTGATATGTTCCTGGTGCAGGAGCTGATGCTCAACGGCGACGTAGGATACTCCAGCTTCTTTATGTATTTCGATTCTCCTCACGGAAAGCTTCACTTTACAGCTCCTTGGGACTTTGACCTTTCAACAGGTAACTCATTCCATTTCACCTCTCCCGAAATCTTCCATACAGCCCACGAGGGCGATGAAAACGGAGGCAAGGGAGGCACGGTCAATTATTGGCTCGGCGCGCTTATGTCACATCAGTGGTTCCGTGAAGAGGTTCGCGACAGATTCAACGAAAAGGGCGAGGATCTGCTTCGCGTGATCGATGAAGTAACGGAGTACGCTTACGTAAACATCGACGAGCTGAATATGAACTTCGACAGATGGGATATTCTCGGAACGAGGGTGAATCAGGAACCCGAAAACGTGCTGAAGCTCAAAAGCTGTGCCGAGAACATTGCGTTCCTGAAGAGCTGGATTTCCGACCGTTACGACTGGTTGAAGAAACAGTTTAATGCCGACTGGTTTATAAATGACTACGACCTCACACCCGAGGCGGATAAGGTGTACGGCAGAACGGATATTGTGCCTGCAGGGGATGCTTGGATCACTCCCGACTGGTTTGAGGGATACAGCGAGGTTCAGATCATCGTTGATACCATGAGAATTCACGGTATCGTTCAGCTTGAGCTTGGCAGAGCCTCCACCATGACTCCCGAGGCCATCGAACGCAGAGTCCTCGTTGAGCAGATGGGACTCCCCATGGGCAGATATAAGTTTGAGTTTGACATGGGCGATTATGCACAGCTTCTCAGCAACTATCAGGGCGTAGGCTTTGACGATGCGGCGCACCATCCGATAGATTTTGTGCTTGTAGATACCGTTACGGGAGATAGATCGGCTCCCACCCAGTACGTGTTCCACGTTACAAAGAGAGACCTTACCGTGATCTGGCCCGATTGATCGGCAAAAGCTAAACAAACAACGCCACCGACCGTGATTTATTCGCGGTCGGTGCTTTTTGTGGTTAAAATGAACAAATATGCACCATGTTCTTTTATGAAATACACCAAATGCACAAAGGGAAGACTTGTTTTGATTGACTTTGCGGAGGGATTGTTATATACTGAAACCACAAACACTTGCGATTTTTCAAAGAAAGGGATTTATGCAATGAAGAAAATTCTTTCGCTTATTTTGACCTTTGCGATGCTTCTTACAACTGCCGTATACCTGCTCCCCGTTGGAGTCGGTGCGGCGGAATATGACTCCGCAAAGGTATTTACGGACGTTGCGAAAAAGGCATGGTATAAAACTGCTGTTGATTTCGTAGCGGCAAGAGGTATTATGACGGGTTCGGGAAAGGCGGACACTTTTAAGCCCTCCGATCTTTCCACGAGAGCCATGGTGGCGGCTATCCTTCACCGTTTGGAGGGTGAGCCCGAGGCGTATACCACAGCCCCCTTTACTGACCTTAAACAGGGCTGGTACAAGCCTGCCGCTCATTGGACCTATGAAAAGAGCATCGTCAGCGGTAAGACCGCTACAAAGTTTGACCCGAACGGTAACGTGACAAGACAGGAGTTCGTTTCCATGCTATACCGTTACGCGGCTTATAAGGGATTTGACACTACTGCAAGACAGGACTCGTCCACATTCCCCGATGCTGCAAAGGTAGCTTCTTGGGCAAAGGATGCCGTTGAGTGGGCACTGGCTACAGGACTTCTCAGCGGTCGAAGCGAGGGCGGAAAGACCTATCTTGCTCCCAAGGGAAATACCCAGAGAAGCGAGATGGCTTCTATGTTCTACCGCTTCATCACAAAGCTTGAGGAAAGCGAAAAAATGGGAGTCGATCCCCTTTACGCGGAAGTTGAGGCTCTCGGCAAGGCTTCCCTTTGCTCTACTCACGGTGCTGCCATCCATCTTCAGCTCGGTCCTGTAGGCACCGTTGACGAGGGAACTCTGGCGGCGTCTGTCCTCGGCTATATGGGACTTGACACCTCTATCTACAGCCTGACTCTTGCCGACGGCGTTCTTGACAGCGTCAGCGACAAGTATGCCGACGTAAAGAACGGCGAGGGTACACTCATTCGCCTCTCCTTTACCATCACCAACAACCGCTCCGTCGGCGAGGACATCTCCCACGAGAATCTTCCCGTCTGGGTTGTGCGTAACGACTGGTTTGCTTCTCCCCGTTTGGTAGAATGTTCCTTCTCTAACATTACCGATGAGGATATTGCCTCTGAGATAGCGGATTTCAAGGAGCTTTACGTCTGTCCCGAGCACGAATGCGTACATATGGAAGGCGGAGCCCTGACGGAAGAGAGCTTTAAGGCGGTACTCCTTGGACTTATGGACCGCAGCTCTGATACCTACGACGTCAAGCTGACAGGAACGGGATTTTCAACCTTCAAGAGCTCCTTTGATCTTCTCCTTACAGGCGAGGTGGCTGCTCAAGATATTACCTTTGCCATCGAGAACACAAAGATCAAGGCTGATTTCGGCTACGAAGACGTAACCAAATCGGTTACCGTTAAATTCTCCGTAATGAAGGCTGACGGAAGTGCCCTCAAAACCATTGAGTGCCCCTACGTGGCGGCATCCAAGGCGACGGAACTCTTCCTCAGAAAGTACGTCTGCGGAGAGCACGGAAAGGCTCACGTTTCTCTGAAAACAGGCACAACAGCCTCCCTTGAAGTGATGGAGACCCTCGTTTCCGGAACTCTTGATTTGGGCACTGCATATGCGGTAAAGCTTGACAGCACTGCCTTTGCGGGAGGAAAGGTCAAGACTACCATTACAAACAACCTTGGATACGTCCTTGACGGACCCGAGTTCACACCTACATACACTACCGATTCTTCCATCTCGTCAGCGGCAAAGTTCACCCTTTGCGAGAACGATCGTGACGCGTATAAGCTCATCGTCCATGACAGTTACGAAAGAATGAACCACCCCGGTGAATCAAGCTCCGGCTGGGTCATCGACAACAGAGCAGATGACGCTATTCGCTTTGGCGTACTGAACGACGTTTCCGAAAGTGCCGCTTCTCAGGTGATCCGTGAGATCAACAACACCGTAAAGGGAGTTGTTACTCACAGAGCCGCTATCAAAATAAACAGTGGCTTTGACGGTGCGGTCCTCGACTTCCGCAATGCAGACGGCGACAGCGTTGTGAGAGTTCAGACTATTGACGGTGTATGGAAGCTTCTGAAGGCGGACGGAACCTACGAGACTGTATTTACCCCCTCAGGAGAAACTCACTTCGTCTTCGATTTTGAGATCGATCTGTACGAAAGCACCGTTCGTCTTATCATCAACGACGTAAACTGCGGCACTTTCAAGACAGCTACCGAGGGCGTAAACACCAACATTCAGAACTTCCGCTTTGCGTCAACTGACGAAGCAAAGATCCACTACACACTCGGACTTTGCGAAGCCTTTGTAAACTACTCTCTTTACGAGATCTTCCACAGAGACAACCACTACTCAACTCTCCCCGTAGGATGGGAGTATAAGAATGCGTCAATGAAGTCAGATGAAGGTATTACCGGCGACTCCAAAGCATATGACGAACACATTGGCGTTGCAGGAGACGGTTACGCGAAGAAGTCCTTTGCTCCTGTCAGCGGTAAGGTGATCCTTCAGTTTGCGATCCTTTCCACGGAAAACGGAACATCTACCGAATACACAGCTCTCGGCGGTGGCAGTGAGCTTGTCAAGGTGAAGACGGACAACGGCAGCTTCTACGTTAACGGCGAAAAGGTTTACGATTACGTGAAGAACGTTTGGTACTACTTCTACCTTCTCTGCGACACAACAACCGGCAAGATCGAGCTTCGCATAAACGGTATCGACCGCGGTGAGTTTGAGCTGCTGAAGAAAAATACCGCCTTTGACACGGTCAACGTAACAAACAGCGGCTCCTCCATAAACTACGACGACTTCTTCGTATACGGTCAGGTATATCACAGCGACTACGTTCCTGAGCCTGTGAAGCCCGAAGGTGAAGAAAACTACACCGTAGGCATTAACGTTTGCTCACTCTGGCAGAACGGTCACCACTCAGGCTGGGCGTGCAACACTCCTTTCGATGACATCCGTCCCATTCTCGGCTACTACGACGAGGGTAGCCCAGAGACTGCCGACTGGGAGATCAAGTACTTGGCGGAACACGGTGTTGACTTCCAGGCATTCTGCTTCTAC
>JAZULS010000016.1:0-15208 GCA_045603205.1 Eubacteriales bacterium
TCTTTCCCGCGATGTTCCAATAAAATGTTTCTAATTTTCTCGCTCATGGTGAACCTCCATAAACAGTTTATATGTTTCGATTTCAAGCGCATCAGCGATTCGTTGTATATTTTCGAGAGATATGCTTCTGCGATAACATTCAACGGCACTAATATAGGTGCGATGCATACCACATTTATCTGCAAACGCTTCTTGCGATATACCCATAGCTGTACGATATTTTTTCAGGTTATTTCCAAAAACTTTTACAATGTCCATAAAAACACACCTCCTATATAAATATTATATATACTTGAACACAATTAGTCTACATACAATAAGTATCAGAAAGCCAAGCGATGGTCACCACTTCCTAAATGAAGGTCATTATGCAACCAGCTATACGCACTGAACAATTTGTATCAAAATATACATTCTTACCCAAATAAAATTGCCAAGGGCTTTAGTCCTTGGCAGTTTTATTTTATGTAGGCGACAGATCGCGAAGATTATATTTATAACCGGGAAACTAATATGGGCACAACATATACCGTAGATCTACCAATATCCAATCAAATGCAGACAAGCTTTTCTCCTTAATAAAAAAATTTCCCAATACCTATTGCAATTTCCGCAAAAATAGTGTATCATATAGAGTGAAGAAATTTTTTAATGAGGTGATATTATGTCAAAAACTGTTCAGGACATTCTCGCTATGATCCGCGAGAATGACATCAAGATGGTGGACTTCAAAATGGTGGACATCAACGGTATGTACCGCCACGTTACCATCCCCGCCCAGAACTTCTCCGAGGATACCATGAAGGCAGGTATCGGCTTCGACGCTTCCAATTACGGCTACGCTGTGGTTGAAAAGAGCGACATGGTGTTCATTCCCGATCCCGATACTGCTGTTATCGATCCCTTCTGCGATATCCCCACCCTCTCCATGACCGGTAACCCAATGATCATCGACTCCCCCCAAAACCCTCCTCTGCCCCAGTACCCCAGAAACATCATCAAGGCGGCTGTCGAGCAGATGAAGGCAAGCGGCGTTGCCGACACCATGTATATCCTTCCAGAATTCGAGTTCTACCTTTTCGACCAGGTTGGCTGGGAAGTAAGCAGCCGCGAGATTAGCGCATCCGTAGACGCGGTTCAGTCTTACTGGAACAGTGCTACCGAGGGACTCGGAGTTGTTGTTCCCAAGCAGAAGAACTACCACATCGCAAAGCCCTTCGATATCTCCTACGAATGCCGCAGTGAAATGTGTATGCATATGAAGGATGCAGGTATCGAGATCAACTACCATCACCCCGAGGTTGCGGCTTCCGGTCAGTTCGAGATCGAGCCTCAGCTTGGCGAGGTAGTTCACATGGCTGACGCTACCATGATGATCAAGTACATCATCCACAACACAGCTCTCAAATACGGCAAGACCGCAACCTTTATGCCCAAGCCCATCTACGGCGAGGCAGGAAGCGGTATGCACGTTCATATGCTCCTTATGAAGGACGGCAAGCCCGTATTCTCCGACGACGAGGGTTACGCTCACCTCAGCAAGACAGCTCACTACTTCATGGGCGGTCTTCTGAAGCACATCTCCTCTCTCTGCGCTCTCACCAACCCCAGCACCAACTCCTTCAAGCGTCTCGTTCCCGGATTTGAGGCTCCCGTTACCGTTGGCTACGCAACCTCCAACAGAAGCGCGGTAATCAGAATCCCCGCTTACGCTAAGAGCCCCGAAAAGCGCAGATTTGAGCTTCGTAACCCCGACGCGACCTGTAACCCCTACTTCTGCTATGCGGCTATCCTCATGGCAGGTCTTGACGGAATCAAGAATCAGATCGATCCCCACGAAATGGGCTGGGGTCCCTACGACGTAAACCTTTACCACCTCTCCGACGAGGAAAAGGCTAAGCTTCAGGGTCTTCCCACCTCTCTCGACGAGGCTCTCGACGCCCTTGAGAAGGATAACGACTACCTCACCGCCGAGGGCGTATTCCCCAAGGAGCTTATCGACAAGTTCATCAAGACAAAGAGAGAAGAGTGCCGTCAGATGGCAGCTATTCCTCACCCTGCAGAATTTGACAAGTACTATAACCTCTAAGAAATAAAAAAAGGAGTCTTTCTTTGCCGAAAAAGCGGAGAAGGGCTCCCTTTTTTGGTGAGATTGTCAGGGGGTGGACGGGGAATGCAGCACTCCCCTGTTGACAGCACTTATTTTTACCTAAAATTTAGTTTAACTATTGCTTTCGATAATTTGATTTGTTATAATGTGAAGTAGAAAATTGTGGTCTTGCCTGCGTTTTTTTGTCAGACGCGGCACCTCAAATCAAAACAAGTATTACACCGGGAGAAATATATGATTAATTTAAACGAAATTTCCGAAACCCTGCAGAAGGGTCGCTCTAAGCTTGTAAAAGAGATGGTTGCTCAGGCACTTTCCGAGGGAATCGACCCCTCCGCTATTCTGAACGAGGGTCTTCTCGCAGGAATGAGCGTTATCGGCGAAAAGTTCAAGAAGAATGAGGTTTTCGTGCCTGAGGTTCTCGTTGCCGCCCGCGCAATGAACATGGGTATTTCCGTGTTAAAACCCCACCTTATCGAAAGCGGTGTTGCCGCTACGGGCAAGGTGTGCATCGGTACCGTTCTCGGCGACCTCCACGATATCGGTAAAAACCTCGTTAAAATGATGATGGAGGGCAAGGGCCTTGAGGTTATCGACCTTGGCACCGACGTTGCTCCCGAAAAATTCATCGAGGCTGCAAAGGAGAACGGCTGTCAGGTTATCTGCTGCTCCGCTCTTCTCACCACAACTATGGACGTTATGGCTGACGTAGTTAAGGCGGCTGAGGCTGCAGGCATCCGCGACTCTGTGAAGATTATGATCGGCGGCGCTCCCGTCAGCGAGGAATTCTGCCGCGAGATCGGTGCGGACTGCTACACCGTTGACGCTGCTTCCGCTGCTGACGCCGCAGTTGAGCTTTGCCAGGGCGCCTAAACTATTTATCTGAAGGAGTAAACGACAATGGTTGAATTAACAACAAGAGAACGTATGCTTCGTACATACCGCCGTCAGGACGTTGACCGTATTCTGATGGTGGACTACCCCTGGAACGGCGCGCTTCAGCGTTGGCACAACGAGGGTCTTCCGAGGGACGTGGACTGGGCGGATTATTTCGGCTTTGACAAGATCGTTCAGGTTTGGCCCGACAACTCCCCCAGATTCGAGGAGAAGATCATCGAAAAGAACGACAGATACCAGATCTCCACTACCAAGTGGGGACAGACTGAGCGTATTTTCAACGCTATCGACTCCACTCCCGAGGTGCTTGACTGCTACTACGACGACTCCGACAAGTGGGAAGAGGCAAAGCCCAAGATGTTCGAGTACCACGAGGACAGAATTCCGTGGGATTACCTGAAGGAAAACTACCCCAAGTGGAAGGCTGAGGGACGTTTCCTCCAGCTTGTGGTCTGGTTCGGCTTTGACGTGTGCCACTCTCACATGATCGGCACCGAAAACGTGCTTGCAGGCATGATCGAAGAGCCCGAGTGGATCACCGACGTGTTCGACACATACCTGCAGACCTCTCTTGACCTCTGCCAGAGAATCCTTGACGCAGGATATGAGTTCGACGGCATCTTCTGGTACGACGACATGGGCTACAAGAACTCACCCTTCTTCTCCCCCGCTATGTACCGTGAGCTTCTGAAGCCCTACCACAAGAAGGCTGTTGACTGGGCTCACGAAAGAGGACTTGTAACCGAGCTTCACTCCTGCGGATTCATCGAGCCCCTTCTCCCCGACATTATCGACACCGGCGTTGAGATGCTGGAGAGAATCGAGGTTAAGGCGGGCATGGACCCCTGCCGTCTCAAGGGTCTTTACGGCGACAAGCTTGCGTTCCACGGCGGAATCAACGCTCAGCTGTTGAGTGATTTCGAGAAGGCACAGGCTGAGATGGAGCGACTCATTCCCATCATGATGGAAGGCGGCGGCTACGTGTTCGCTTCCGACCACTCTATCCCCACCTCCGTTTCCTTCGAGAACATGAAGCTCATCTCCAAGCTTGCTCACGAGCTTGGACAGTACAAATAAGAATTAAAGGATTTTTACTATGAATATAAATATGCGTGAATGGCTTGCTTCTCTCTCCGAGAGCAAAAAAGCCTTCCCCGTCCTTTCCTTTCCCTGCGTGTCTCTTCTTGGTTGCACGGTACGTGAGCTGATCTCCGACAGCGAAAGTCAGGCGAAGGGTATGGCGCTGGTGGCTGAAAGAGTAGACTCTGCGGCTTCCGTCAGCCTTATGGACCTGTCCGTTGAGGCTGAGTGCTTCGGCGCTACCGTCCGTTTCTCCGACGACGAGGTTCCCACCGTTACAGGTCGCCTTATCGAGGACTCTGACGCCGCTGACGAGCTTGAGGTTCCCGAGGTTGGCGCCGCTCGAAGCGGAATCTACGTGGACGCGATTCGCAAGGCTAAGGAAAAGATCACCGATCGCCCCGTTTTCGCGGGAATCATCGGTCCCTTCTCCCTTGCCGCACGTCTTCTTGACGTTTCCGAGATCATGATCGACTGCTACGACGACCCTGACATGGTGCACACCGTTCTCGAGAAGGCCACCGCTTTCCTTACCCTGTACGCAAAGGCGTACAAGGCGGCAGGAGCTGACGGCGTGGTTATGGCAGAGCCCGTTGCGGGACTTCTTTCCCCCGCTCTTGAGGAAGAGTTCTCCTCTCCCTACGTTAAGCAGATCACCGACGCGGTACAGGACGAAAACTTCCTTATGATCTACCACAACTGCGGCGACAACACTCCCCGAATGGTGGATTCGCTCCTTTCCATCGGTGCGGCGGCTTACCACTTCGGAAACGCCATTAACATGAAGGAAATGCTCGACAAGATGCCCGGTGACGTAGTTGTCATGGGTAACGTTGACCCTGCGGGAGTTCTTCGCATGGGCACACCCGAGTCCGTTCGCGAGGCTACGCTCGGTCTTCTTAACGAATGTGCGGAATATAAAAATTTCGTGCTCTCCTCGGGATGCGACATCCCCCCCATGACTCCTTGGGAGAACCTTGACGCATTCTTCGCGGCATCCAACGAGTTTTACGGAAAGTAAAAATTTGTTAAAGGCTTGATATCTCTGAAAACTTTCAGGGTCGCAGGTGCTCTGCGGCCCTGATTTTCAATTTCCCATTTTACATTCTATCAAAGGAGGGTTGAGTATGCCCCGTTTAACAATAATCAGAGGTGACCTCGAAAGAACGGTCGCCTTCGACGGGCAAAAAAATCTCAGCGAGATACTGACGGAACAGGGCTTTTATGTGCCTCATCCTTGCGGCGGCAGAGGAACTTGCAAAAAATGCCTCGTGAACGTAAACGGAGAAAAGGTCTTGTCCTGCAGATATACTCTGACAGGGGACGCTACGGTAATTCTCCCTCAGACAGAGAATATCGTCAGCGCCGTGGGGGCAGCCGAAACTAACCGCCTCACCGATAAAGTATGCCTTTGCCTTGACGTGGGTACTACAACCCTGGCTTTGGCGCTGGTTTCCCTTGACGAAAAAGCCGTTATCCGCACCGTCACAGCACCTAACCCTCAGAGAGCCTTCGGCGCGGACGTTATCTCACGAATCGACTACTGCATGAAAAACGGCGTCGGGGAGATTCGGCGTGTTCTCCTTGAAAAAGCAGGGGAAATGGCATCGGACCTTCTTGCCTCCTTCGGTCTTTCTCACGTTGAAAAGCTGTTTGCGGCAGGAAACTCGACTATGCTCCACATATTGTGCGGCGTTGACCCTTCTCCTATGGGTGTCAGCCCCTACACTCCCGTGTTTTTGGAAGAGCAGGCCCTGTCGGGCGACAAGTTTTCCCTTGAAGGTGTTGAAAAAGTGATAACTATCCCCGGAATTTCCGCCTTTGTGGGTGCTGACATCGTGGCAGGCATCGACAGCGTGGGACTTCCCGAGGAAGGCAAGTACCGACTTCTCATTGACCTTGGCACCAACGCGGAGATCGCCTTATTTTCTCGCGAAAAGATACTTTGCACGGCGGCAGCGGCAGGACCTTGCTTCGAGGGAGCGAATATCTCCTGCGGAATGAGTGCCACAGAGGGTGCTGTCTGCGCTTTCGACTTCGGCGGTGGAGTTTCCGTCATCGGAGGCGGCGTGGCGAAGGGACTTTGTGCCACGGGACTTATCGACGTTATTGCGGAGTGCGTCCGCCGTGATATAATCGAAGAATCCGGCTTCATGGAGGACGAAGTTTTTAAGGTTTGCGAAGGCGTGGAGCTCACAGACCGTGACGTAAGGGAGTTCCAGCTTGCAAAATCCGCCATCCGCGCCGCCACGGAGTGTCTGATGAGCCGCGAAGGCGTTGCTCCCGAGGATATTGACGCGCTTTACGTGGCGGGAGGCTTTTCTGCAGACCTTAACGTGAAAAACGCGGCTTATATTGGGCTGATCCCCGACGCTCTTGCAGAAAAATTTCATGGGATCAACAACGCAAGTCTCGGGGGAGCGGTGAAGTATGCCTTGAACGGCAAAACAGGCGCTCCACTCAGTGGTGCTGAGTACATAGACCTTTCCGCCGACCCGGATTTTGCGGAGCTTTTCATGGAGTATATGTATTTTTGATGGCAAGTGAGTATCTGCCCCCTTTGTAAAATATAAAAACAAAGAGAAGACATAGGCAAGTTGCCAAGTCTTCTCTTTTTCTATTGCGTACGGATTCAGGAAACACAGGAAACCAAGTTCAAAGTTTCTTTGCCTACTTTCTTTTCAAAGAAAGTAGGGCGTTCCCCTCGCTCACACCTCCACCGGCACAGCCTCTCCGAGAGGCAGGGAATAGATGTACACTTCGTCGGGGAGTCTGCCGAAGAGCTCCTTCACAGCCGCCGCGTAGTAGGTGAGCTGCCTTGTGTGTCTGTGGCGAAGTTTCCTTCGTCCAAGCTCACGGTTTACGAACTCCTCGTGGGTCATTCCGTCGGTTTTGTAGTCAACGAGGACCAATTTTCCGTCCTTGTCCTCGAAAACGCAGTCGAATACGCCCTGCACCGTGATCTTTTCCTCGGTCGCGTCAAGCTTTTCTCTCAGATCGTCGTCGGTGGTGAACATTGACGCCGGGAGCATCAGGTTGAAGCGGAACTCTCTCAACACCTTGCTTGAAGCAAGAATCCTCTCCACAAGGGAGCTTCCGCCGAACTTTTCTATCTGCGGACGGCTGATGAGGCTCGCCATCTTCTCCGTGATGAACCTCTTTTCCACGAGCCTTGCCATCTCATCCCGTATTTCGCCGCGTCTGAGGGCGGCAAAGTCTGCAAACTGCAGGAAGGTGTGGTTGGAGATTCCCTTTTCCGCAGGGGATGTGTCAACGCCTCCCGTCATAAATCTGGGCTTTGGCATGGATTCACCCTCAGAATCATCCTCCTCGTCGAAATTCTCTTCGAGAACGAGGACGCCTTCCGCCTCCTCGGGGTCAAGGACGCTCGGGTAAAGGTCCGACACGGCGATCTTTGAGGGGAGAGTCTGCAGGTGGGCGTGGGGATAAACGAAGGATATTTGCTCTTCCGCGGCGGCAATATCAACGCTGTTTTTAGCTTCTTGTGCCGCCTCTTCAGCACTCACCACGTCAAGCTTTTCAGAACTCAGCTCCACTCCCTTTTCAACGGTAGTGAATTTCACTGGAAGGTCACTGTCTTTTGCCGTGGCGGAAAGGATCAAGTCGATCATCCGCTTTTGAGCAAGCACGCTGTATTCGCACACGTCCGCCTCGTCTTCAAGGGAAGCGGCAGTCAGCACCTCTGAGGGGGCTTTCTTCACCTTGGCGGTGACGATCAGCCGCTCTCTTGCGCGGGTCAACGCCACGTAGAGAACTCGCATCTCTTCCTTGGCGTTCTCTTCTCTCATCTTCAAAACGATGGCGTCGCGAATGGAGTTTCCGCAAAGTATAAGTCCCGATGGGTCGGGCAGACGCATACCGATACCAAGCTCGGAGTCTACAAGCACTCCCGCCCTCTCGTCCTTGTCGCTTCCCCGTTTTCCGCACTCGCACAGGAAGCAGACCTTGTACTCAAGTCCCTTAGATTTATGTATGCTGAGTATGCTTACACCGGACTGTGAGTTTTTCGACTCGCTTGTCAGGGCGCCCGACTCTATTTTTTCGTCGATATACGTGAGGAAGCCGTAAAGTCCGCCGAAAACTCCCGATTCGTAGGAACGGGCAAGCCGGTGTATGGTGCGGAGATTCTTTTCTCCGAAGAGTTTTCCTCTAACTTCGGGACAGCTCATAAGGTCAAGCTCCAAGTAAACGTGCTCGATGAAGCTGTCGGCAGTCATACCGCGCTCCGCACGTCGAAGGTCGTCAAGTTTCCTTAAAAATCCACGGCATTTTTCCGCAAGGTCGCTCTCGCCCAAGGCGTATTCCTGAGTGGCGATGTAAAGGGAAACTTCTCCCCCTGCCCGACGAAGGGTAACCAGTTCCTCTAAGGTAAAGCCGAAGACGGAGGACATCATAGCCGAAGCCAAGGGAATGTCCCTTGTGGGGTTGTCTATTGCACGGAGGATGCTTAAAGTCAGCATGACCTCGCTCTCTTCCTCAAAGGCGGAGCCGCCGCTTCTGCTCGTAGGGATTCCGCGGTCTGCAAGGGCACGCTCGAACTTTCCGCCGGAGTTGTTGGCATTTCTGAGAAGAATGGCAATATCCGAGGGAGCCACACCCTCGTCCTTTATAAGATGCCAAATTCTCTCCGCGGTGTATTCCGCTTCGGAGACAGATTCGTCATCTTCCCCACGGGTGATGCTTCCGTCGATAAGACACACCTCAACGGGAGTTTCTCCCTCGGTGACGCCTCCGTATACGAGACAGTCGGACTCGGAGAAGGGAATCCCGCCAAAGGGGAACATATAACGGGACACAGCGTTGACAAACTCGATTATGGGTCGGGCACAGCGGAAGTTTTCGCTCATAAACACGCTTCGTCCCGCTTCGGGAATGGCTTTTTTCGTCTCCTCGGAAGCTCCGTCCTGCCCCCAAGCGTTGCGGTACCCCGCAAAAACCTTCGGCTCGGCTCCTCTGAAGCGGTAGATGCTCTGTTTTATGTCGCCCACGAAGAATTTTTCCGCATTCATACTCACGGCACGGAAAATTCTGTCCTGAACGTAGTTTGTGTCCTGATATTCGTCGATGAAGACGAATTTATACTTTGCCCCTGCCTCAAAAGCCACGTCGGTGAAGCTTCCGTCCCCGTTTACAAGGAGTTTTTCGGCAAAGGTCTCAAGGTCGGCAAAGTCAAGTATGCCTCTCTCTCTTTTGAGAGCGTCGTATCGCTTTCCGTAGGTGGAGAGGATCTCGAAAATCCCGCGGTCGATGTCGGCACAGCGGTGGGCGGCGTCGGCAAAATCCGCGGCGCTTGAAGCGAAAAATCTGTCGGCAACAGTCTCAAAATGCTTCTTTATCTCGGCTCTCAGCGCCTTAAATGCTTCCGACGCCTCGGTCTTGTATTTCGCCGTCAGTGTGCCAAGCTTTTCGCCTTCGTAGGAGAGCACCGCCTCACGGAGTTTTTCGTAGGAGTCGGCTTGGGAAATTATCCTCTCAAGATACCTCTCAAGGGCGGTGGCGGCGGGCATATATTTTTCCACTACCTTTTCGGAATCTTTCATCCCGTCCATAACGCCCCTAAGTCGTACAAGGTAATATTCCGCTGAATCAAGGGTGTGTCTTCGGATAACGTTGCCCCAGGGGGTGTCTGCCGGGTCTGTGTCAAGGTAAGACTCAAGCTTCTCGACACATTCCCCAAGAAAATCTCCGCCAAGTCCGAAGGAAGTAAGTCTGTCGCAGAGGCTGAGAAGCTCCGCGTCAAGTCCCATGGCGTCACGGGTCTTGCCGATGGTGTCTGCGATGGTGAAGATGTCGGTGTCCACCGTGGTGTGCAGCTTTAATTCACCCGTAAGGTAGTCGCGGGTGGTGGTCTCCATGGCTCTCTTTTTGAGGCTGTTTGCCGTGACCTCGTCAGCCACGGACAGCTCGGGAGACAGACCAAGCCGAGCAAAATACCGTCTCACAAGTCTCAGGCAAAAGCTGTGGATGGTGCATATCTCCGCGGTAGCCACGTCTCTTTTGTGACGTGCAAGCTCAGGCTTTTCTGCCGCCGCCTTCGATATTTCACGTCCTATCCTCTCCTTCAGCTCGGAAGCCGCCGCATTGGTATAGGTAACGATGAGAAAATCGTCAAGGGACACGTCGGGGACGGTAGTGAGAAGGTGCATTATTTTCGCGCTGAGGGTCGCCGTTTTGCCCGAGCCTGCCGCCGCGGAAACAAGGATATTTCCTCTGCTCTCGATAGCCAGAGTCTGGGCGTCGGTCCATTTTACGTCAGCCATTTGCGTCTCCTTTGTAAGTTGTAGTTTTATTCTTCCCGTCTGCAAACGACCCGCATACGGCACCACTCGCAGGGGGAGGGTCCGTGATGCTCGATGGGCTTTGCGCAGGCACGTCCGCTTCTCATTTCCGAGGCGATTCGGCAGACGGTGTCCTCTACCTGTCGGTAAAGTTCACCAAAGCGTTCAAGGGTGGCAAGGGAAGCGCTTCTTTTCAGCGTTCCGTCGGATTTTTTCACGGTAGGAACGTATTTTCCCGTAATTCCGCAGTCCATGGCGTCAAGCACGTCGGGGTCGTCAATGACAACTCCGCTTCTGTCAAGGGAGGAAAGCAGGATCTCCTTGGCTTCCTCGGCGGAAAGGGCTTTTTCGCTGGTCTTGTCGGAAGGCTTCACGGTAAAGTACAAGGCCCCTGCGGGAAGTATCTCACCGTCTCCGGCGAGAGTATCGGCGAAGGCAGAACCCTCACTCTTCCATGAGGCGAAAAGGTACACGAGCAGCTGAAGACTCAGTCCCACAGCCACGTCGTCGAAGGAAAATTTCTTGTTTCCCGTTTTGTAGTCGATTATGCGGATGTAGGTCTTCCCGTCGGCTTCGTACACGTCAAGTCGGTCGATGAAGCCGTGGAGCGAGACTTCTCCCTCTTCGGTTTCAAAAACGATAGCGGGGGGAGCCGATTTGTCGGTGCTCTGCATTCCAAGGGGCAACTCGGTGCCATATACCCGGAAGCGGCTTTGTGACACCTCGCGGACTATTGCCTCGGCGAAGACTATGACCTGTCGGCGGAGTCTTGCCACAAGGTAGCCCACGTGTCCGTCCTCCATGGAGAATCCCATTCGCCCGATAAAATCTTCGATAATCTGAGAGCAGAGAGCTTCAAGCTCCTCTCCCTCGGGGAAGTTTTCTCCTGCGCTGATGTGTTTTAGGAGGTCTTCAAGGACGCCGTGGACGAAAATTCCAACGTCGGGGGCGGAGACCTCTGCCTTTACGTCCTCGTTCAGCTTCAGCACGTAGCGGCAGTAGTACATCATGGGGCACTTGACAAAGGCGTCTACTCTCGACTGAGACAGTCTCAGGTGGCGGGGGAACACCTCTGCCGCGGCGGCTTTTGAAATAGCTGCCGAAGCGGGATCGGCAAAGCTTTTTTCCGTCTTCTCACCGTAAAACTTTACTCTGAGGGCGGCAAGGTCAGCGTCTCCCCCCCGTTTCAGCGCCTCGTCAAGGGAAATCTTATCGTAAACGTAGTTAAACTCAAATTCTTTCGGCGAGGGAGCGCCCACAAGGTCCATTATCCGCTTTGCTCCCTCAGAGGGGGAGACGGCACTTCCGTCAACCGTCCTCGGCACGAAGACCGTGAGGCTTTCCGATGCCTGAGAGATGACTCTGCCGAAGCGGAACATAGCCTCAGAGGACGCGCATTTTGTGTCGGCGGAGAGAATGATTCCGATCTCCTCAAGGCGAGCCTTGTCCGAGTCGGAGAAATATCCCTCATCGGTGGGCACCTCGGGGAACTCTCCCTCAACGGCACCTAAAATTATCACGTGGTGCACGCCGGCGGTACGGAGAGTTCTGGCGCTTGCCACGGTAACTCGGTCAACTCCCGTGGGGATGGCGCCCGTGTCCACGTCGGCTATGACGTGTCTGAAAAGGGCGGAAAAGGCGGCGGCATCCACCTCCACGTCGGCTATAACGTCGCACATGGTGTCAAAGCAGGAGCATATCTCACGCCAGACCAGTCTTTCTCTCGCGCCGTCGTCAGCCGCATCTGACTTCTCAAGCTTTTCGCACCTTTCAAGGTATGCTTCGTACGCGCCGCTGTCCTCGAAATAGTCAACTATTGCGGCACAAATATCTCTCACCTTGGCGCGCCCGCCCTCAAAAACGGAGGCGAAGGCAGAAACGTGGGGGATCAGCCTGTCTCTTGCCTCGTTTGCCGCAAGAAGAACGCTCTTTCCTCGCTCAGTGATGACTTCTCTGTATCCGTCGGGGTTCATGCTCCATTCGGAGGCAAAAAGCCGCTGGCCGCGGATGTTCCAAGTCTCGGTGTAGGTCTCAAAAGCACAGGCAAGGTCGTCGGAAAGGCTCGAAAGTCCGCTTTTCACGATGGAGATAACGTCTTCCCTACGCCATTTGCCGGGCACTTTCAAAAGGGAAAGGATGAGCCTTACCACGGGAGAGGCACTTATCCTCTTGGATTCGGCAATAAAAGCGGGGATTCCGTGAGCCTTCAGGGAAGAATCCAAAATTCCGCGAAGCTTTTCTACGTCGGCACAGCAGACGGCGATTTCGGAGTATTTGGCGCCCAAGCGGACAAGCTCGGCTATCTTCTGGCAGGTCGCCTCAGCCTCAGCGTATCTGTCCTCCACAGAGAAGACGGAAACGGAGCCATCGTTTTCGATTTTTTCGTTTTTATAGGTGTAATTCCACAGATTTGCGGAAAGATCTTTCAAGGTTTCGCTGTCGGTACGGCGGTTGCCCTCTAAGGTGACAAATTCGGGAACCCCGTCGCCGAACTTCAAGGCGGAGGACAAAACGGACTCGTAAAAGCCGCGGACACCCTCTAAGTGAACGCCTCTCTCGTCTCTGGCGGCAAGGGGAATCGCCACCGTCACGTTTTCCGCACGGGAAATTATCTTCGCCAAAGCGGCGTTTTGCACTCCCGTGAGAGAATAAAAGGAATCTAGAAATACGTCGGCGTTATCAAAGTATCCGCTATCCGACAAAGTCTCAGACAGGCGCAAAATGGGATCCTCAAGCTGACCGAACTCCTCTGCAAACATATTTTCAGCGGCAGAAAGGGTCAGCGCCACGTCGGAAAGACGGTTTGGCAGAGATCCTTCTCCCGACGACTCCGCTATCTCCTCTGAGGCAAGGATGAGACGCGACGGAGAAACGCCTGCCGTCAAAAGCTCGCGGTAGACGGAGTACAGGGTGGGGATAAGACCGACTCCGCCGGACTCGGAAACCTGACTGAGCTCCGTGAGTCCCTGCCAAACGGATAAAAGCGCGCGCCAAAGCACCAGCTTTTTAGCTCCCGTTGTCAGGCGAGAGTAGGAGAGTCCGCCGACGCGACGGGCAACGCTGTCCCCCAGACGGGTGAAGTTAGTAGCTTCAAAGCGAAGCTGTGCCGCGCCGCCAAGTCTTTCGGCGTAAAGAGCCTCGGTTGTCACCGTGTACTGCTCAGGCACGATGAGAATTGCCCGTCTGTCGCTGTTTTCGAGAGTATCACCGATCTCACGGAAGATATATTCACTTTTCCCGGCACCTGAACCGCCGAAAACAAACTTTACCATATTCCCTCCAAAAAGCGAGTGTTATTACCTCTATTTTATCACATATCAGACTGCGTGTCAAAGTTATCCGCAAAGAGAACGCAGATTTTACGCAAAAACTTTAATTTTATTTTGTTTTTCATTGACAAAAGAAGATCTGCTTGCTATAATCACCTTGGTAGATTTGTGCGATGTGCACCACATATACAAACGGAGGACGAAGAAAATGTCAGAACGTTACAAATTTTCAATGTGGGTTTACAACCCTGTCACGGATTTCACTCCCGATGAGCTGAAGATATGGAAAGAATGCGGAATGACCACCCCCATGGCACCGCGAACTTCCTTCGACAAGGACGACCCGAAGGAGCTTATCCCCTTCCTTGACCGTGCGGCAGAGCTTGATATGAAGCTTATCATTAACTATGGGGATTTTGCCTACGACGGTTACATTCAGCTGGGTGCTGAGGAGTACGAGCGTCGCCTTCGTGAGATCTACAGTGTACTGAAGGGTCATCCTGCCCTCTACGGCTTTTACGTTGGTGACGAGCCCAACACAAAAGAGCATCTCGCCGCTGTTGTCGAGTGCTTCAGAATAGTGAAAAAGGTAGCTCCCGAGGTTCACTCCTTCGCCAACCTCATCGGCGGTATGGTGGACAAGAGCACGGAAACCCTGGGCGGATGCGACATTTACGGATGGTTCCGCAAAGTCAAGGAAGCATCAGACATGACTGTCCTCAGCCAGGATATGTACGGCCAGACCATTAACGACAACTGCGTTACCTCTGAGCTCAAAGACCTCTACAGAATAGTTTCTGCCGCTGCGGCTGCCGACGTTCCTCTTTGGGGAAATATGCTCTGCAGCGCTCACCTCGCTTACCGTGCGCAAGACGAGCACGGAATTCTGTGGCAGGTATCAATTCCTGCAGTTATGGGATGCAAGGGAACGCTGTGGTTCCGCTTCTACGACAGAAGCATCGGTAACGAGTATTTCGCCTCCCCCGTGGACGAGTACGGCAACAAGACGGAAACTTACTATTACATTCTCCGCGCTCAGAGAAGATTTGCGGATCAGTACGGTGAGTTCCTGCCGAAGCTGAAGCACAAGGCGTCCTACATCCTCGGCAAGGAAAGAATTCTGCCCCCCAGATTTGAGAAGGGCGTTCACGATCTTATCAGCATTGATTGCTACGAAGACATCGTGATCGGATTCTTTGAGGATGAGTCCGGAAAAGAATATATGGCTATCGCCAACGCTTATTTTGATCTTCACGCGGATATCAGCATCTTCTATGACTCTGAAAAATGTTCACTGACTGAGATCCTTCTCAACGGCAAGTTGGAGAAAAAGGTCTCAATTTCGGATCCTGAAAAGGGATACACAAAGCAGTGCTTCTACGCAGGTCAGATGAGACTGTTCCGTATCGACAGAAAATAATTTTTCACATAACCACGGCTGTCCCTTTGGGCGGTCGTGGTTTTTTGAATAAAAACAGGGGGGAGGAAGACCCGCCCCTACCATCGTTGATAACGTTTTGGTGGACATCAATTTCGTGCGGCGGAAAATCAAC
>JAZULS010000017.1:0-2142 GCA_045603205.1 Eubacteriales bacterium
CCTATCCTCACTCTCAGCGACCACGACAGACAGATGCTCAACGACAGCGCTATCAAGATCATTCGTGAGCTCAAGATCGAGGGTGGCTGTAACGTACAGTTCGCACTGAACCCCAACTCCAGCGAATACTACCTCATCGAGGTTAACCCCCGAGTTTCCCGTTCCTCCGCTCTCGCTTCCAAGGCAAGCGGATACCCCATTGCTAAGGTAACTGCCAAGATCGCTGTAGGTATGACTCTCGAGGAAATCGCTATCGCCAACACAACTGCGGCTTTTGAGCCTCAGCTTGATTACGTTATCGCAAAGCTCCCCCGCTTCCCCTTCGACAAGTTCACAAGTGCATCCAACTCTCTCGGAACACAGATGAAGGCTACCGGTGAGGTAATGGGCATCGGCTCTAACCTTGAAGAATGTCTCCTCAAGGGTATGCGCTCTCTCGAGATCGGCGTAAACCACGTTTATCACGCTAAGTTCGACAATATGTCAAACGAAGAAATCCTTGAATATATCAAGGAGTTCCGCGATGACAACATCTTCGCTATCGCAGAGCTTCTTGCCCGCGGCGTAAGCGTTGAAGAGATTCACAAGATCACAATGATCACGCCTTACTTCCTTGAATCCATTAAGCGCATCGTTGAAATGGAAGAGACTCTCAAGGCTCACCCCTTCGACCTTGAGACCCTTACAGCGGCAAAAAAGATGGGCTTCTCTGACAAGTACACCTCAAGAATGTGGAAGTGCACAGAGCTCGACGTATTCAATTTCAGAAAAGAAAATAACCTCTTCCCCGTATTCCGCATGGTAGACACCTGCCACACCGGAGCTTATATCCCCTACTTCTACTCTTCTTACACCGGCGAAAACGCGTCCCGTCTCACCGACAAGAAGAAGCTTATCGTTCTCGGCGCAGGTCCTATCCGTATCGGTCAGGGCGTTGAGTTCGACTACTCCACCGTTCACGCAGTTCAGACCATCAAGAATGCAGGCTACGAGGCTATCATCATCAACAACAACCCCGAAACCGTGTCAACTGACTACACAACTGCTGACAAGCTCTACTTCGAGCCCCTCACTCCCGAGGACGTTATGAACATCATCGAGTTTGAAAAGCCTGAGGGCGTTATCGCTTCTCTCGGCGGTCAGACAGCTATCAACCTGGCTCAGCCTCTCACCGACCTTGGTGTAAAGATCGTCGGCACAGACTGCGCGGCTATCGACAAGGCTGAAAACCGCGATGCTTTCGAAAAGCTTCTCTCTGAGCTTGGAATTCCTCAGCCTCAGGGTCGCGCTGTAACTAAGATCGAAGACGGCATCGAGGCGGCAAGAAACATCGGTTATCCCGTTCTCGTTCGTCCCAGCTTCGTTCTCGGCGGACGTGCAATGCAGATCGTTGCAAACGAGGAACAGCTCCGCCACTACCTCAAGACTGCCGTTGAGATCGACGAAGACAAGCCCGTTCTCGTTGACAAGTATATCCAGGGTAAGGAAGTTGAGGTCGACGCTATCTGCGACGGTCACAATGTATTCGTTCCCGGCATTATGGAGCTGGTTGAGCGTACCGGCGTACACAGCGGTGACTCCATCAGCGTATATCCCCCCTTCAGCATCTCCGACAAGGTAAAGGGTATCATCCTTACCTACGCCAAGAAGCTGGGTCTCGGCATCGGAATTATTGGTCTTTACAATATTCAGTTCATCGTTGACAAGGATGAAAACGTATTCATCATCGAGGTCAACCCCCGTTCTTCAAGAACCGTTCCCTTCCTCTCTAAGGCGACAGGCTACAGCCTTGCTGACATCGCAACCGAGGTCATCATGGGCAAGAGTCTCAAGGAACAGGGCATCTTCGACATTTATCCCGAGGAAAAGAAGCGCTGGTACGTAAAGGTTCCCGTATTCTCCTTCAACAAGCTCCGCGGACTTGACGCATATCTCTCCCCCGAGATGAAGTCTCCCGGCGAAGCAATCGGCTATGACGATAAGCTGAACCGCGCGCTTTATAAATCCCTGCAGGCTTCCGGCATGCATTTGCAGAATTACGGCACTGTATTTGCAACCATTGCCGACAAGGATAAGGAGGAGGCGCTACCTCTGATCCGCCGGTTCTATAATTTGGGCTTTAACATCCAGGCGACTAAGGGT
>JAZULS010000018.1:0-9867 GCA_045603205.1 Eubacteriales bacterium
ACACGGTGTTGACTTCTAGGCATTCTGCTTCTACACGTGCTAGACAGATGCTCCCATTACCACCGGAACCGGTATGCAGCTGGAGGACGGCTACAAGTACGCGAAGTACAGCGACAAGATGAAGTACTGTATCCTTTGGGAGACTCAGAACGCAACCGAGCCTGTTGACTTGGAGGCATGGAAGACCTATTTTGTACCCTTCCTCATTGAGCATCACTTCAAGGATCCCCGCTACATGACCATCGACAATAAGCTGGTGTTCCCCTCCTTCGGTTCTTATATGGCCGGAAACGGTTGGGGTACCGAGGAACGCAAGGAAGCCTTTGACTACCTCACCGAGCAGGTCAAGCTTCTCGGCTTTGACGGATTGATTCTTTCCGACGTTGACTGGGCACGCGGTGAAGACCACAAGACTCAGGGCATCGAGAGCATATACTCCTACAACCACGGTAGCGGCGGTGCGTTCTACAACAACACCGTAGAGAGAATCCTCGCCCTGGCTAAGGACTGCGAGGAGTTGGACCTTTACTACATCCCCACCATATCCACCGGATTTAACGCTATTGGCTGGGATCAGGGAAGATCTCCTCTCATGTCAATCGAAGACTACATTAAGATCAACGAATGGGTGAAGAACGAATATCTCGGAAAGAGAGAAAATGCTCCCGCCTGGGCAGAGGATCTTGTATGGCTTTCCACATGGAACGAGTACGGCGAGGGTACATATCTCATGCCCGCCGAGGGACATAACGGATTTGGTTATCTCGACGTTATCCGCGAGGCGTATACCACAGAAAAGGCTGATCCGACACTCAACACGATTCCCACAGCGGCTCAGCTTGAGAGAATCAACCGTCTCTATCCTCAGCATAAGAGAGAGGTGAGAAGCGAAGAAAAAGAGCTTTATACCAACGGAATATATGAGCCTAAGTCGGTCTACGATGCAAAAGAAGAAAAGCTACCCATTGATTATGAGACTTCTCTTATATCCATTGACGATAACCTCGATACCGGTCACGGCACCATCATCAACGATTCCGATAAAAACGGCAAGGTGCTCCTCAGCCTCGACTATAACATTGATTTCTCCCGTTGCAAGGTAATCCAAATCAAGGCAAACGTTCCCACAGGCAAGTTTGGAGTCTTCGCCTACGGAAACAGTGAAGGCTCAGGCTTTAAGACGAGCGCATCCGTTCTCGCTTCAGGCACGGGCAAGACTGAGATCTTCGAGATCGACATCGAGGGAGAGAAGCTCGGTAACGTGCTACAGCTCACTCTTCCCGCAGGAACAAAGGTCTTTGATGTTGACCTTGTTTTCGTTACAAAGGATTGCTTTGGCTACAACATAACCGTTGACGGCAGGGCGACAAGGACCGCAGTTCCCTCTGAACTCTCTCCCCGCGGCGAGCTGCTGGTGGGCTTTGACGTCGGCTTCACCAACAACCACTTCTTCGGTATGTTTGCCGAGTGGGAGTTTGACGCCAAGAAGCTGACAGTTAACCTTCCCGACGGTGCGGTTTACGAGTTCACGGCAGGTCAGAGCTACTACAAGCTGAATGGAGAAAAATACTTCCTCGGTTATGAGCTTTACCTGAAGGACAGAGTACCTATGATCCCTCTGAGCATCTTCACTGAGCGATACGGTCATACCATCGACGCCTCAGACTTCAGAAATATCACGGTAACAAAGTAAAATAAAAAAGGCAGTGTCCCGTTTTTGCGGCGACACTGCCTTTTTTCAGTTGTTCTTCATTTCTTCCGTTTGTTTTATGTATTCCTTGGGAGATGTGCCCAGATGCTTAGTAAAAAGCTTTGAAAAATAAAGGGCGTCTCTGTACCCGCAGAGAAGAGCTACGTTTTTGACGCTGAATACTCCGTTTTCGATAAGGAAGATGGCGTGTTTCAGCCTGATCTCCCTCAAATATTCGGTAAATGGGATACCAGTTTTCTTTTTGAACATGGTGGAGAGATATTTAGGAGAATATCCCATCTCTTCGGATATGGTGGCGATGGAAAGGTCGGGATCGGTGAAATTTTCCTGAGTAAGGGTGATGACCTCGGATATGAAATCGTCGCCCATCCTCTTTTCAGGGGTGAGCGTTGCTATGGAGTAGAGCAATACTGCCTCGCTGAGTATATCAACGTTTCCGTCTGTACACAGCTCGATGCTGTCTCGCCAGAAGGGGATCAGTTTGCCGTAGTTTTCGAAGATCCTGCATTGTTCTCCGATGCCGAGCCGCTCTAAATATTCGTCAGCCCGTCTTCCGCTGAAACAGATATAGGAGTATTCAAACTCCGAGTCCGATGTGACGGAAAATATCTCGTTTTTCAGGATGAAGAATATTGTACCTTCTGCAATAGGGTATTCTGCGCCTTTTGTGCGGAGGATTCCGCTGCCCTTGATCACAATATTCATTACGTGCCCCGACGCGGTCACGGGTTCCGACTGAGCTTTGCTTGTTTCGAAGATAAAATGTTCACAAATAAGATCGCTGGAACGGCTTGGGTTGAAGCGGCAAATGTTGCTGTTCTTCATGGGTATGATCCTCCTTATGGGGATGAGTGTTCCTTCGCATTATAACATAACATCGGGCATTTTTCAACTATTTTACATGTTTAGATGGAAATATTCCATATACAATAGGGCTCGGATATGATATAATTTGTTCAGAAGCAGCTGATGAAGCTTTGTTGCTTCATTACGTTTAAAGAGCCGCTTTGACGGCAGTATGGAGATCATTATGCATTACGGAATAGTTTCCCTTGCCGTTCTTATGTTTTCCGTTCAGTTCTTTTTCACCGACAGATACGAAAAGGAAATGGGCGGCGATGCTGCGGCAACCTTTTTTTACTCACTAATGTCCGCCATCGCCGGAGGCATCTGCCTTTTCTGCGTAACGGGAATAAACGTTGGTGTTACCCCGTTCACTTTGATTATGGCTACAGCTACGGCAGTCAATAACATACTGTTTTCGTATTTCTCGCTGAAGGCGCTGGGCAAAATAAATCTTTCTCTTTACTCTGTGTTCTCAATGCTCGGCGGAATGATGCTTCCCTTTGTGTTGGGTGTTCTGTTCTACGACGAGGGGATCACCATGGGGAAGATCATTTGCACTCTTCTCGTTATCGCGGCCCTCGTGCTGACTGTCAACCGTGACGGACAGAAGGGCGGTACCCTTTATTATGCAGGTATCTTCGTTCTCAACGGTATGTCAGGCGTTCTTGCCAAGATCTTTGAAAGTGCCCCCTTTGAGGCAGCAAGTGCGGCATCCTACTCCTTCCTTACCGCAGTTGTTATGGCTGTCCTTTCGGGAGTGATCCTGCTGCCTATGGCAAAAAAACTCAGAAAACCGAAGGCCTCCGTGATCCTTTATTCATTCGGTGGCGGAGCTATAAATCAGATAGCCAATTTCCTTCTTATTATATCTCTGGCGTTTATCCCCGCCTCGGTACAGTATCCATTTATCACCGGCGGAGTTATGATCGCGTCTACCGTAATTGCGGCGCTCACAGGACAAAAACCCTCGAAGCGTGAGATCATGTCCGTATCCCTTTCGTTTGTCGGACTTCTCGTTCTCGTATTACCCTGGTTAAATTAAATTTTATATACAAAACAAGGAGAAACAGTTATGAAACAGATCAAAATCGGTATTTTCGGTCTCGGAAGAGGTACAGCCTTTATCGAAAGCATCCTCGCCTGCAACGGAGACATCGTAGCTATTTGTGATAAGGATGAAAAGCTTCTCGCAAAGTACAAGGACAGATACCCTGAGGCAGGAGCTTACGACAACTTCGACGATTTCATCGAGCACGAGGGACTTGAGGCAGTGGTTATTGCTAACTATTTCCACGAGCACGCTCCCTTTGCAGTAAAAGCCCTTGAAAAGAATATTCACGTATTCAGTGAGTGTACACCTGCGGGAACAATGGGTGATGCAGTTGCCCTCGTTCGTGCGGCTGAAAAGAGCGATGCCATCTACATGCTGGCGGAGAACTACCCCTACATGAAGTTTAATCAGGAAATGCGTCGTGTATGCCAGCGCGGAGACCTTGGAAAGGTGCTTTTCGCTGAGGGTGAATACAACCATCCCATTTGGGGTGACTGGGTAGAGGACCTTTGCCCCCACTCCAAGCATTGGAGATACCATATGCCCAGAGTGTACTACATTACTCACGCTCTTGCTCCCCTTTGTTATGCTACAGGCGCTATGCCTAAGCGCGTTTCCGCATACCCCGTGTCACACCCCCATACAAAAGAGTCCTTCGGTAGCGATCTCTATTGGAGACTCCCCGACAGAGGCGCAATCGTTACCTGCTTTAACGATGATGCTTCCGTTTTCAGAGTAACCGGTTGGGAACAGTTCGGCGGTGAGGATAACACCTACAGAATCTGCGGTAGCAAGGGTCAGATCGAGAACCTCAGAGGCGACGAGGAGCGTATCGTTCTCCGATTTAACAGCTGCGATCAGCCCGAGGGTATGAAGCACTACAACACTTACTATCCCGAGTGGGCAGAGGAAGACCGTGAACTTGCCGAAAAGGCAGGACACGGCGGCGGAGACTTCTTTGTTGTCAAGGAATTTTTCGATGCCATCAGAGAAAACAGAAAACCTGCTTTCGACGTATATTTCGGTGTAACTCTGTCTGCAGTTGCGATTCTTGCTCACAAGAGTGCTCTTGAGTACGGCGTACCCTACGATGTGCCCAACTTCCACCTTGAAGAGGACCGTGTTAAGTGGGAAAATGATTTCTCCTCTCCCATGTGGGGCTCCGACGGAACTGCACCCACCATTCCGAGCACCGAGCTTCCCGAGTATATTCCTACAGAGGAATCCATGGCAGAGTACGACGCGGCAATCGCGGCGTATAGAGCAGCAAAGAAATGAGTTGAAATAAAACAAAAAACACCCAATCGGGTGTTTTTTGTTGTTTTATTCCTCTTTCAGCTTCAAATCGTCACCGAGACCGAAGAACTTCACAGGGTAGATGTACGACAACTCCGGGTATTCCACAAGGGAAATGAAGAAAAATTCGTCTTCGGGAATGGAAACGTTGCATAGCCCCTTGGTACTGAGTCTTAACTCCGCACTCCATTCGTAATGATAGATCACATCAGGAACGTGCCAGCTTGCACTGCCTTTGAAGTAGAAGGTTATCTCGTCTCTTATTTCCCGTTTGTCTCGGAGACTATGCCCTCTGGGATAGTAGGCGGTGTATTCCGCGATGTGATTAAGCCTTTCCACCGAGACGTGAAACTCTCCCTTGTCAAGACGCCCTTCCATATCACGTCGAAGGGCTTTTATCTCCCGCATTTCGCGGACGTATATTACTGTTTGATAAAGGGCGATGCCGAGGAAGAAAAGAGAGGATATTATACTTGCGGCGGGTGGAAAGCTCTCGGTAAATCCAACGTTAAAGTAGATCGGAAGTAGGACGGCAATTATGTATGCGGGGGCGAAAACGAGTATGCGCCAGTCGGACTTGAACTCCGCCTTGCAGGCAAGGAGCTTGAGCAGATCCCGCTTCACGTTTTCGCAAGTCAAAATCTCTTTTTTCATAGGAGGTCTCCTTGTGTTTGTGTAGTTTAATTATACCACCAATGCAAAAACAAGTCAATAAAGGTGCAACTACCACTTTCACCTGAAATCTCCACTTGCATATTTACATAATATATTGTAAAATAAAAGAGAAGTAAGGTCGGCATCTCGTCCGACTCAGTGAAAGTTGAGAATCTATGAAGATAAAGATCAAAAAGATCGACTTTGATAAATTCCAGACTCTTGAGAGCGCGCCTCACAAAAAGCCGAAGCGCCCCAGCAGACTTTTGCAAACGGTGATACGCATCGCGTCCATCCCCGATATGCTGAAAACAAAGTTTACATATAACATAAGCGATGCCGACGTCATCAGGAAGACGCCCTGCCTTATTCTGATGAATCATACCGCCTTCATTGATATGGAGATCGCCTCCGCCATCTTCTATCCTAAACTGTATAATATAGTCAGCACTATCGACACCCTCATCGGCAAAGAACTGCTGATGCGTTACGTTGGTTGCATCCCCACTAAAAAGTTCGTCAGCGACCCCACCCTTATATCTGACATGAAATATTCTCTCCATGAGCTGGGCGTCAGCGTGCTGATGTACCCTGAGGCGATATATTCCTTTGACGGCCGAGGCGCGACGATCCCGGCAAGGCTCGGATTTTTGGCGAAGAGACTTGGCGTGCCGGTGGTAATGGTGAAAACAAACGGCGTATTCGCTCACAATCCTCTCTACAACTGCCTCCAGAGAAGAAAAGCGAAGATCACCGCTGACGTCAGCATGATAATCTCCGCGGAAGAAGCTAAAACCAAGACCGTGGACGAGCTTGACGCGGCAATTGAAGGAGCCTTCAAGTACGACAGCTTCGCTTGGCAAAAGGAAAACGAAGTACACGTTACGGAAAGCTTCAGAGCCGACGGACTTCACAGAATTCTCTACAAATGTACATCCTGCGGCAAGGAGGGTGCTATGAAGGGAGAGGGAACTACCCTCACCTGCGGACATTGCGGTGCGAAGTGGGAGCTTGACACTCTCGGCGGCCTTGTGGCACTTAACACCGAAGGTAAATTCGAGCATATTCCCGATTGGGTGGACTGGCAGAAGGAAGAGATCTGCCGTGAGGTGAACTCAGGCGAATACGGCTTCGAAACTCCCGTGAAAATATACGGTATGAAGGATTTCCGTGCCATGTACGAGCTTGGGGAGGGAACTCTCAAGCACACCTCAGACGGTTTTAAGCTAACGGGACTTGACGGAAGGCTTGAGTTTACTCAGACGCCTCTGTCATCCTACACTATCGGTGCCGATTACTATTGGTACGAGATCGGCGACACCATCTGCGTCGGTGACAGTGCGGTGCAGTATTACTGCGTTGTCGGGGAAGACGTGTCCGTAGCCAAGGCAAGATGGGCAGCCGAGGAGATATATAAGATAAAACTTGCGGAAAAACGTAGCGCGAGAACGAGATAAAAACACAAAACCTGCTTGGATCATTCAAGCAGGTTTTTGTCTGTTTAAATTTTATTCCATAAGCTCGATATACGCCGCGTTGATACACGCACCGTCAAATTCTCCGAGATACGCGTCGTATACGACAACACTTCCCGCACCTTCGCCCCAGACGGTAATGACGTCACCCTCTGCGAGATTTTTCGAGTCCGACTTTCTGCAGTCCCTCACGAGAATTACGAAGGAAGGATTCTCCGCGTCGTGGCAAACGTAGTAGGTGGTATATTTTCTGCCCGTGTACTCTCCCGCGTTGTCGGTGATCTTCTTTCCTACCTCGAGCTTGAGGCTGAGAAAGTCCTCTGCGTATGCAGCGGGGTCACGGAAATACTTCTCCGGATAAATGTTCATACAACGGTCAATATACTCTTCTTCCGACAAAGATGTTTCCACGGGAGTCTCAAAGGCGTTTTGTATTCTGCCGATAATAAAATCAAAACCGAAGGTAGAGAAGATTCCGTAAAGGATGACTAAAACCGCGGCAATGATCTTCGCGGACTTTTTGTGAGGACTGGTCACCAGAAGAATGAATCCGACCAAGGGGAAAATAATCATCGCAAGGATGATGACCCACCACTGATGATACCACGATATAAATCGGACTCCCTCGCGAACGTAACTCTTCTTGCGGCGGGGCTTTTTCGTAGGCTTGCGGTTGCCCGCTCTCATTTCCTCGGGACATACCTTACCGCAAATGGGGCAGGTATCCTGTGCGAAGAAACAGTCACAGTCGGGGCATTTGTTTAAATCAGCACGGTCGAGTTCTTCTTCGTCCGCAAAAAAGCCAAGCGGTCTACCCATAATCTTGCTCTCCTTGTGTCGGAAATATCTTATAACACAATTATACCACGATTTTTTGGACAAGTCAATACGCGTGTCTCCTTCCGTAAATCTCCTTGACAAAACGCGGGAAGATGTGATAAAATTTCTACGTAAAAGTTCACTCCGGGGAGGCACGCACGAATGAAAAAAGGATACATTTTTGATATGGACGGCACTCTCGTGGACTCCATGGAGATGATCAGCCGTATGGACGAGAGTATTTTTGAGAAGCTGCAGCTTCCCTTTACGGAGGAAGCCGCCGCTGTGATGAGGTACATTCCTTTAGGTGAGTCGGCGAAGTATATCCACCGAAATTTTAACGTGCCCTACTCGGAGGAAGAGATCACGAATATTCTTCTTGACACCATGAAGGAAGGGTATAAGACCGTCGGATTAAAAGACGGCGCCGTAGAATACCTCGAAAAGGTG
The DNA here is from genome assembly GCA_045603205.1 of Eubacteriales bacterium. Classification (GTDB taxonomy): domain Bacteria; phylum Bacillota; class Clostridia; order Oscillospirales; family CAG-272; genus RUG11130. The sequence continues at coordinate 8,303 of JAZULS010000018.1, forward strand.
AAGGCGGCAGGGGGTAGGATCGCTGTGGCAACTGCTACGGAGACGGACCTTGCAAAATGGGTGCTCCGCTCACAGGGGCTTGACAAATACGTAGAGGACGTGGTCTCCTGCACCGACGTGGGGGCAACTAAAACAAAGCCCGACGTGTTCATCGAGGCGGCAAGGAGAGTGGGACTTGAGCCCTGCGACTGCGCCGTATACGAAGACGGACTTCCCGGAGCAAAAAGCTCAAAGTCAGCGGGATTTTTCGTGGTGGGCGTGTACGACGAAGCCTCAAGTGCCGAGCAGGATGAGCTGAAGTCTGTAAGCCATGTGTACGTGAAACGCTTTGACGGGCTTCTCTGCGGACTCTCGCCGGACATAGTTTAATATAAATGGAGATAATTATGGAAAACATTCAAAAGATAACAAGCTTCACCGTGGATCACACCAAGATCATCCCCGGTATATATACCTCTCGCGTGGACGGAGACGTGGTTACCTACGATCTTCGCACCCGTCGTCCCAACTGCGGTGACTACATGGATAACGCCACTATGCACTCCCTTGAGCATATGTTTGCAACCTACGTGAGAAACTCCGAGATCGGCTCAAAAGTCATTTATTTCGGACCTATGGGTTGCCAGACGGGATTTTACCTTCTCGTGAGAGACTCGTCTAATGGCGAAGTGCTTGATATTACCAAGAAGGTGCTCCGTCAGATAATTGCCCACGATGGCGGAATGTTCGGAGCATCCGAGATCGAGTGCGGAAACTACAGAAATCTCTCCGTTGAGGCGGCAAAGCGCGAAGCTGAAGGCTATCTTGCCGCTCTCGAGGCAGGGGAAAACACTTTTGCGTACCCCACGTGAAATTTAAGTCGGATTTTGACGGAGGACTCTGAAAATGATCGGAATTATTGCAGCAATGCAGAAAGAAATGGAAAACATCAGAGGCAGAATGACCTCTCCCATATGTGAAAGAGTGGGTGCGGTTGATTTTGTCGTAGGTAAGATCGGCGGATGCGACGTGGTCTGCTCCGTATGCGGAATAGGCAAGGTTTTTGCCGCTATGTGCACCGAGGCGATGATCATTAAGTACGCGCCTGACTTTATCGTCAACACGGGTGTGGGCGGAACTCTCACGGATAAGCTCGGTATCGGAGACGTGGCTGTGTCCTCGGCAGTCTGCCAGCACGACATGGACACCACTGCCATCGGAGATGAGCCGGGACTTATCTCCGGCATCAATCAGGTGTATTTTAACGCTGACGAGAAGTACGCCGCCCTTATCGAGACCATTGCCGCAGAGATGGGCGTGAAGACCCACAGAGGCGTTATCGCCAGCGGTGACAAGTTCGTTGCAAGCGGCGAGGATAAGGAGAGAATCACCTCTCTCTTTGGAGCGATCTCCTGCGAAATGGAGGGAGGCTCGGTAGGCCACGTATGCTACGTCAACGAGACACCCTTCGTTATAGTCCGTGCCATTTCCGACAGCGCTGACGGAGAGGCTGTGGAGGATTATCCCGCATTTGCCGCAAGAAGCGCAAAGGTTTCTGCGGACATCGTCTGTGCTCTGGCTGAGAG
>JAZULS010000019.1:0-11023 GCA_045603205.1 Eubacteriales bacterium
CTCCGGGCCATCGGTGCATCCAAACGGAATATTTCTCAGGTATTCAACGCGGAGACTTTCATCGTGGGTCTCTGTGCGGGAGTTATCGGAATTGGATTCACGTTTGTATCCCTGTTCCCCATAAACGCACTGATTCATGCAGTTGCGGATACAACTGACGTCAGCGCGGTACTTCCCACGGGAGCTGCTGTAATTCTCGTGATCCTCAGCGTGGTCCTGACCCTTATCAGCGGACTCATCCCCGCAAAGAAAGCGGCAAATAAAGACCCCGTCGCCGCACTCAGAACTGAATAAATTATCTTAAACAAGACTGAAAAATACTTCAGTCTTGTTTTTTTCGTATTTTTTGTTTCAGGACGGAAACAATATAGACAGATTTTTCAGTTTTATATCATTTTCGGAGGAACAAAAAGTGGCACATAAATTGATCGTTCCCGAAAAACGGGTGATGATAGTTTCTTCTGCGGCGGTGGCAGGCAGGGAAGAAAAAAACGGTCCTCTCGGCGACAGTTTTGACATTGTGGATAGGGCGGATGACAGATTCGGTAAAAAAACGTGGGAGCAATCCGAAAGCGAGATGCAACGTCTTGCCGTGGGGTGCGTTATGAATAAAACGGGATTTTCGGTAGATGACGTTGACGCTCTGTACGCGGGGGATCTGCTTAACCAGTGCGTTGGCTCAAACTACGGACTTACGGAATATAAGATACCCTATTTCGGGCTTTACGGGGCTTGTTCAACAGCATCGGAGGGCATACTTCTTTCTTCTCTGATGTGTTCATCCCACGAGGCAAGGTGCGTGGCAGTGACCTCTTCTCACTATTGCTCTGCGGAAAGGCAGTTCCGTTTTCCACTTGAGTACGGAGGACAGCGAACACCCACTTCACAGTGGACGGTGACGGGATCGGGAGCGTTTCTTTTGTCTTCGGTTAATGAAGACGAGTCTCAATTTGAGGATGACGAGTATATTCCCTCCGTAGTCGATATGCTTCCGGGGTACGTGATCGACAAGGGCATAAACGACGTTAACAATATGGGTGCAGCGATGGCTCCTGCGGCATCTGATACGATAAAAAGATATTTTGAGCTTGGACACGACCCCGGTGAATTTGATATGATAATCACCGGTGACCTGGGACGGGAGGGAAGCGCCATACTTGTGGACCTTTTATACTCTATGGGGTACGATATATCTGCAAATCACGTGGACTGCGGCACCATGATCTACAACATCGACTCGGCGGACAAACACGCGGGCGGTTCGGGTTGCGGTTGCAGCGCGGTGGTTATGGCGGCGCATATTCTTAAAAATATCAGAAAAGGCGTGCTGAAAAACGTTATTTTTATCGGTACCGGAGCGCTGATGAGTCCCCTTGTGCTGAATCAGGGAAGCACCATACCGGGTATCGGTCATCTTGTTCATATTGAGGGAAAGAAAAAGGGGGAGTGAGGCTTTGGAAGGGTTAATGAGTTACTTTTGGGCGTTCGTGGTCGGCGGTGCTATCTGCGTGGTGGCACAGATACTGATCGACAAAACAAAGCTGACTCCCGCAAGGATACTTGTGTCCTATGTGGTAGCGGGTGTGTTCCTCGGAGGAATCGGACTTTACGAAAAACTTGTTGACTTCGCAGGAGGCGGCGCTACAGTACCCCTCACGGGATTTGGTTACGTTATCTGTAAGGGAGTGAAGACAGCGGTGGACTCGGAAGGTCTCGTTGGTGTGCTAAAAGGAGGGCTTACTGCCTCGGCAGGAGGAATTACCGCAGCGATATTTTTGGGTCTTCTGTCGGCGGTTATATTTAAAAGCAAACCGAAACGCTGATGCGACACTGTGCACAAAAACGCGGCCTGAGATTTGGTTAATACCAACAAACGGATATACCCCTCAAAAATATACTTGTGCATCGCTCCAAAGTTGAAAAAAGCCTGTTGACAAAGGGGAAAACTGTGTATATAATACGCTTGACAGAGCAAAACGCGCCTGTCAGTCTGTCACGCAGACTAAGTCCCCGTCAGATTTGTCGGACACGACAAATTAAGGAGGTAAGTTATGGAAAGATGCTGCAAGTACCTGTATAGAGTCGAGCTTGTCACAAATGCGGACGTAATTGAGTTCAACAAAGTTGCCACAAGATTTCAGGGTAAGGTCTACCTTGTAAACGGTAACAAGAGACTTAACGCAAAGAGCTTCCTCGGAGTTCATCTCGCGAAGATCGCGTGGGATGAGATCTATATCGAGAGCGACGAGAACTGCTACTTTGAATTCAGAAAGTTCATTGTAGAGTAAAAGGGTACCTCAGGCGCGACCTTTAAAACGGTTCTCAGCCAAAACGAAAACACGCGGCTATGCCGCTTAATATAAATCCTCTCTGAAAAGGGAGGATTTTGTTTTGTAATGTCGAAGGATTGTAAAATTGCGGACTTGATTTTTTTGATTATTTGTGATACAATGTATCTGCTTTGGAAAACGTCAGTTAGGAGGGATAAACGTGGCGGATAAGAAGAATGAAAAGCGCGTTATCGCGTACAATAGAAAAGCCCGTCACGATTATTTCGTCGACGAGACTTACGAAGCAGGACTTTCGCTTTTTGGCACCGAGGTGAAGAGTGTCAGAGAGGGAGCGGTAAACCTGAAGGATTCCTTCTGTTACGTGAAGGATGGAGAAATCTTCGCTGTGGGTCTTAGAATAAGTCCTTACGAAAAGGGAAATATATTTAACAGGGATCCTATGCGTGAAAAGAAGCTCCTCATGCACAAAAAGGAGATTTTGAAGCTTGGGCAGTACGTCCAGAGGGATAGTTACACGCTGATTCCCCTGTCGCTGTACTTTTCGGGGTCAAAAGTCAAGCTGGAGCTTGGTCTTTGCAAGGGTAAAAAGCTCTACGATAAGAGAGAGTCCGACGCGGCAAGAGACGCCAAACGCGAGATCGAAAAGGTCTCCAAATATTCGTCGAGAGGCGAATAAGATTACGCGGGGGCGTAAAGGTTTCGACGGGGATTTTGAAGCGAGATAAGCGGGTAGAGGTTCGGGAGCCTCTCAAAAAATCCTGACTTAAATATCAAACGCTAACGAAAATTTAGCAGTAGCTGCCTAACGCAGCTTGTCCGCCGGAGACTGCCACTGGCTCCGGTTGCCCACGCGGTGTGCCCCAATTGGCATAGACATCATGTAAGTGGCGGACGTGAACAGCCCGTTAGCTTTTGAAGCTGTCACGCATAAAAAAGCTGGTCTGAGGGAAGCCTGAATGTCGGCGTCCCGATGACGAGATCTAAACGACATTCTGCACCCGGAGAAAGTTTCGTGAATAGGTTTTCGGACGCGGGTTCGATTCCCGCCGCCTCCATAAAGAAAGAGACTGCCACAAGGCAGTCTTTTTCTTTATGAAGACGATAGCACGGGAATCGAAAGCCCGTGCCTATGCCGGTACGGCAGGTAAAAACAGTCCGGGGGACTGTTTTTAGGGCGTCGCTCTGCAGTGACGTGGGATGACAGCTGTGGAAATGAGCGAGAGGGCGAAATGCATTTCGCCTAAAACGTAGGGAGGGAATCGAAAGCCCGGTCACATAGCGTAGCTGTGACAAAAATGCCCCGACAGGGAAGCATTTTTAGGGCGTCGCTTTACTGTGATCGTCTCTCCCGGTGTGGGAGGTGCGATATCGTCGTCCTCCATAAGGTATTTAAGGTCTACTCTCTGCTCTCCGCCCCTCTCAGGTGCAACCGAATTGTCAACTGTTTCGTCAACTGCAGGAGCGATGTCTTCACGGATCAGATGAAGCTCTTCCTCAAGTGCAACATCCTTGCCGTATACGTTGTAGTTGCCGATTGGTGCTAAGTCATCACTTTCTACGGAAAGAGATTTTTTTGCGTTACCGCTTGAGTTTTCAGAATTCTGTGGTATACTATTATTAGAAGTTGATCCCCAACGTGAGTTGCCAATTGTATTTGAGGCAACAGTTGGACTAGATTGACTTCTGTTTTTTTTGGTGTAAAATGCTGTCACCAGATTAAGAGAGTTTCTATTGTTTGAAACAACTTCTATACTTCTGATTTCTGCATGAGGGTAACTCTTCTCAAACACAAGTTTCTTTTGGTTTCCCTCATACTTAAATTCCACCTTGTCATAATTCGACACAATGTCAAACAATCGGATCACTTCGTTTGCTATTTCTTCGGGTGTGGAAAAGTGTTTTGAAATGTGTATAAAATCGTCGCCGTCTACAATGAATGAGTACTGCCTGTTTTTGAATAGTTTTTACTTTGTATCGGTTTCAATTTTCGTTTTTGTTGCGTCCCCTAAAGCTCCAAGTGTAAACTGTCTTTGTTTTTCTTCTCCGCTAAGGGCACCTTGAATCCTTTCTTTTAGATAATCTTTTGTTTCGATTACCTCTACTCCCTGCATTTTCATATTGTTTCGAGTTTCTTTTGTTAGTTCCTCAAAACCATACGATGTCAAAGCGTATTTAATATCATCTGAGAGAATCCGCTCACTTCCCTTATACGCCTCATCAAACGTCTTCTTGACCTTTTCAAGCTGTCGAGCTTCCTTGCTACCTGCGGTCGCAACCTTACACAGATACTTGACTTCATCGTATATCTTCTGAAAAATGTTACTGCTTTTTGAGGAGAGATGATTTACAAAACCCCGCGCCCCAACAAAACCGCCCGTGTTACATAAAACACGGGCGTAAATTTTTATTTCAGCACGGAAATTGCGTTTTCGATGGTCTTTTCAAAGGCTTCTCTGCCGTACTTGTCAACCTCGGCTTTGTTTTTCTCTCCGTGAGTGAGGCATCCGGCACCGCCGATACAACCGCCGACACACGCCATGCCTTCTATAAAGTTGGCGTCAAGCACGTTCTTGCTCTTTTTGAGAAGTGCCACGCGACATTCCTCAATTCCGTCGCAGGGTAGTGCCTTCAGATCAAAGTTAATGTTCTGCTCCTTCAGACCCTGAGCCACAGCATCGGAAAGTCCGCCGCTTCGAGCAAATATTCTGCCGAAGTAGGAGGCGTTGTCAAGCACGTCCTCTCCGAGGGTGGTAATATCAATGTCACGGCTGTCGTAAAGCGCCTGAAGCTCCTCAAAGGTCATTACAGCATCAACGTAAGGCTTAACGCTGTCGAGCTGTGCCTCGGCTTTTTTAGCCGTACAGGGACCTATGAAGACTACCTTGGCGTTTTCGTCGGTGCTCTTGATATACTTTGCAAGAGTTGCCATAGGAGAGAGGTTGTGGGAAACCAACGGCAAGAGGTTCGGGAACGCGGACTTGATGTACTGTACAAACGCAGGACAACAGGAGCTTGTAAGGAATCCTTTTTCCGCAAGCTCTCTTGATTCTGCGTGAGCTACCATGTCAGCACCCAGCGCCGCTTCGATCACGGTATAGAAGCCAAGCTCCTTCAGCCCCTTGATGACCTGTCCAAGCTTAGCATAGGTGAACTGGCTGGAGATGGAGGGCGCTACCAAGGCGTATACCTTGTACTTCGTGTTGTTCTCACTCTTCTTGATGTGATCAATTACGTCAAGTATGTAGGACTTGTCCATTATCGCTCCGAAAGGACACTGGTAAACGCAGGCGCCGCACTGGATGCACTTGCTGTTGTCGATAGCCGCCGCATTGTCCTCGTTGATGGAGATAGCTTTTACCTTGCAGGCAAGCTGACAGGGACGCTTACGGTTGATGATAGCAGAGTAGGGGCAAACCTTTGCGCACGCGCCGCACTCGACACACTTTGACTTGTCGATGTGGGCTACGTGATTACTGTCGAAGGTGATAGCTCCCCTCTTGCAAACGTCTTCACAGCGGTGAGCAAGACAGCCGCGGCAAGAGTCGGTGACCTCATATCCTGCTGCAGAACATTCGTCGCAGGCAAGTTCGATAACCTCGATAACGTTGGGGTTGTCGCGGTCGCCTCCCATAGCAATTTGAACGCGCTCGCTAACATCTGCACGCTCCTTGTAAACACAGCAACGCATGGTAGGTTTCTTGCCGGGAACGATGGTTTTAGGGATCTCCATTACGTTTTGAAGGAGAGTACCGTTCCAAGCCTCGCGGGCAACCTCGCGAAGGACTTTGTATTTCAGATACTGTACTTTTGTATCAAATTTTCTCAGTTTCATAACGATATCTCCTTAGAAGTAACTTACTTTGATTTTTTTGCCCATCTTTCTGAGACAGTCAGACAGCTCTCCCACGAGATTCATCTTGATGTTGAAGTTGATGGGGAGATCGGGATTTTGATGGGCGGGATTTATTGCTCTGCCCACGTAAAAATTGATGTCGGTGGCTTCTTCAAACAGCAGACGGCAGATAAGAGATGCTCCGTCTCGCCTGATGCTCCAATGCTCGTAGTGTTCGTTGTCTCCGAGGTAGTCCTTGGCGTATTCCAGTACCTTGTTGACTGTGATAACGCCCTCGGTGACGAGATCAACTCCCTCTATCTCGGCTGTGGGAGGCACGTCGCTCATCTCAAAATTGAGACTTGCTCTGAGGGGCTTGCGGAGGAACTTTGCCACCAGGGACGAGGTTGTTCCGCCACATACGATATGCTTTCCTTCCTTTGAGAAGAAGAGGGACATCATTCGATCCACGTCGTCGCGATTGGAGGGGGGGCCGAAGAGAATATTCATAGGCTCTCTCTTTCGGATGCGGACTACGCAGGCGGTAACGTCGTCACCGGGTTCGTAGTCGTACAGCTTTTCACATTCGTTTACAAGCATTGTAGAGAGGGTCTTTGCGGTGTATCCGACATGTGAAAGGGTCTCCATAAAATCTGCAATATCTTCAATCTTCCAGCCGAAGTTGAAGGCGGTGCCGATTCCAGCGTGGGGACATCCGTCGCTCATGGCAATGAAAATATCGTTTTCCTGAAGCTTTATGACGGACTTGAATATCTTTTTGCCGCCGATATTCATTTCTGTTTTAGGATAGTCCCAAACAGACTCGTTTCTTATGACGATGGCATGAGGATTATCGTACTGTATAAGCTCTGCCGTCTGGTTATTCTTTAGGTGGATGATTGTAAAGGTGGAGTAGGCAACGCCTCGTACCGAACAAACGGGAAGGGTGGCGGCGATGGTTTCAACACATTCTTCAAGGCTCAGTCCTTCGGCAAGCATGGTGGAGATGATCTTTGAAGTGAGAGTAGACAAAATACTTGCCTTAACTCCACTTCCGAGACCGTCGGAAAGTACGATAACTGTAGAGTCGTCGCTGGTCTCAACTACGTCAACGTGATCTCCGCAAAGCTGTTCCCCGTGGTGATTTATACTTTTATAGCCAATGTCAGCGCAAAGATCATTCATCTTGGATGGACTCCTTCAGTTTTGCCAGAGCAATTTTGGTTTCAGCCGCAGTTTCTCCAAGCAGGAGGGCGATCTCCTGAACGATACGCATCTGTTTGTCAACCACCTTGTCGGCAACCTCGATGGTCTGTCGGCTGATGTTTTCCTTCTTTTCTCGCTCATTCTGCTCGTCGGTGACGTCACGGAGAATGGCAACGAGAAGGTGAGAATCCTTTGCGTAAACTACGGACTGATCTACAAATTTTTTGTATTCAGCAAGGTAAACTCGCTCCCCGAGCACATCACGTCCCGTCTTGAGTACGTTCATAAATACAGTAGGATCAAGGATACGGATGATGTGATCGCCGAGCACATCGCCGGCGGAGCGGATGTTCATAAGCTTTCGGGCAGCGTTGTTGATCTGTTGGACCTCAAGCTGCTCGTTTACGAGGATGAGACCGTTGGGTGTGTTGTTGACAAGAATATCGGAGAAGCTTTCAGCCTTGTCCTTCAGGTAGGGGAGACACATGGAGATCTCAGCCTTGCCTTGAATGATAGCGATAGCCTTCTCGCGGCAGGTATTGTATCCGCAAGAACCGCAGTTCAGCTCCTGAGAGGGTTTGAACTTACCCATCTGGCGAAGGATGTTCATGATCTCGATCTCAGAAGGGGTCTGGTTACGCTGCTCGATGAATTCGAAATTCTTCTGAAGTTCAACAGCATCAGGCTGATTAACTTCAAAATCCTTTTTCCCCGCATAATTGGAGATGGAAATATAGTCCTTGACTGCAGAAGAACGGTGATACTTTTCCATAACGGGACCACCGATACAGCTGCCAACGCAAGCGGACATTTCGATAAAGCACTTATGTACCTTTCCGCTTATGATGTCTTCGATAGCTGCGATACAGTTTTCCACTCCGTCAAGTGCAAGATATGTATATCCGTGGGCGTCCTTTTCCATAGTTTTCAGAATACCGCCGGTGGTGGGGAAGAATCTTGCGCGGGTGTTTTCGTCACTGTCAAGCTCTGCCTCAAGGGTGATGTTTTCTTCATTCAGCCAATTGGTCAATTCTTCAAAGGTGAGTACGGCGTCAACGATTCCCTCATAGTGTTCAGCCTCGTCCTTTTTTGCAACGCAGGGGCCGATGAACACGGTTTTTGCCTCGGGATGTCGCGCTTTGATATCCTTACAATGAGCCTGCATGGGAGAAACCACGTCCGCTAAATATTCAAGAGCGGCAGGGTAGTGCTTCTGGATCAAAAGATTGATGGAATGACAGCAGGATGAGATGATAACGTCACGGTTATCTTCCTTGAGCATTCTTTCATATTCGTTTTTGACAATAGTTGCGCCGATTGCAGTTTCCTCAACGTCGCAGAATCCCAGCTTCTGAAGGGCTTTACGCATGGAAACAATTCCGACACCCTCGTAGTTGGCAATAAATGAGGGGGCAAGGCTGACGTATACAGGATCGCCGCTCTGGAGCAGTACCTTTGCCTTTTCGGTCTCGCTGGTGATCTCTTTAGCGTTCTGAGGACATACCACAAAGCAGTGTCCGCAAAGAATACACTCGTTTCCGATGATGTGAGCTTGGTTTCCTGAGAAGCGGATAGCCTTTACAGGGCAGTGACGAATACATTTATAGCAGTTTTTACAGTTGGATTTTTTTAACGTTAAACAATTCGGCATCGAAAACTACTCCATTTAAAACTTACTTAATACGTTCTCTTTGAAAAAATCTTTAAAATTATCTCTCGTGACCCCCACGTGAACCTGGTCGTCCACCTGAAGTGTCACTCCTACGCGGTTGCACTTGCCGACGCAAAAGCTTCCGACTAAGGTGACCTCGTCCTCAAGGTGATACTCTTCAACAGCCTTCTTCAGTAATTCCACTATCTCGGGAGAACCTTTCAGATGGCAGGAACTGCCTACACAAATCTGGATTATCATAATTTTGCCTTGACGCTTTCAGCAAAGAATGTGTCAACGGTGTCGGGACTTACGGAATAAAATTCTCCGTCAACGGTTACGCAAACGCCCTGCTGACATTTGCCCAGACAGAACGTGCCTCCGAGATCGATCTTATCCCCGAGAGAGTTTTCCTCGATCAGAGTGCGAAGCTGTTCAACAACTCTGCGGGAACCTTTGAGATGGCAAGAACTACCGATACATACTGTGATTTTCATAGTCTTTAGCTCCTTAATATTTTAATTCATACGGTTTCGACGTACCTCATCGTAAGATGGTGAGGGGACAAAACGCTATCAAAACCGCAAAAATTACATACCTTAGATAATTATAACATTTTTTATACACAAAATCAATGATATGTTTACCGAAAATTAAATCCACATTGACAAAAATGACAAAATGAGATATAATTTTAACCGATAAATTCAAGTTTATGGAAGGTGGATCTAAATGAATACACGCATGAAATCAAGAACACAAAAAATTATATTTTCGGCTCTTTTGGCTTCCTTTATCTGTGTTGCTACGATGCTGATAAAAATACCCATGGGAGGCGGAGGATACGTTAACCTTGGCGATGGAGTCATCATTTTGGCATCGGTACTTCTCGGTGGCATCTACGGCGGTCTTGCCTCAGGCGTAGGCTCTGCTTTGGCTGACCTTTTTTCAGGATATGCAGTGTATATTCCCGTAACTTTTATAATAAAGGGACTTATGGCAACAGTTGCCGCCATTATCTATCGAAAAGCGAAGAACCGTGGCATTTTCAGCGTGATTTTTGCGTCTCTGGCGGCTGAAATTTTGATGGTAGCGGGTTATTTCCTGTTCGAGGCTTTGATCCTCGGTTACGGACTTGCCGCAGCTGCTACAGTGCTCGGAAACTGTATGCAGGGTGTTGCGGGAATCGTCACCTCGACACTGCTTTTTGTTTCCCTCAGAAAAGTTTTTGACTTTGATAATTTAATCAAGTGATTAAACTTCGTCCATAGGGCGAGAAACGGAGAAAATATATGATTCTGATTACTAATGCACACGTAAAAACTATGGTCAGCGAGGATATTCCTAAGGGTGAAGTTCTGCTGGGCGACGACGGCAAGATCGCCGCTGTGGGAGAAAAGGTAGCTCTCCCCGAAGGTGCTGAAATAACCACCATTGACGCTGAAGGACGCCTTGTAACTCCCGGTTGCGTTGACGCTCATTGTCACATCGGTCTTGACGAAGAGGGAATAGGCTGGGAAGGTCAGGACTACAACGAGATGTGCGACCCCATCACTCCCCACATGAGAGCGATCGACGCTATCAACCCCATGGACGAGGCCTTTGAGAACGCCTTGAAGAACGGAGTCACCTCCGCTTGCACAGGTCCCGGAAGCGCAAACGTTGTGGGAGGCACTTTCGTGGCTATCAAGCTTGTGGGCAAGAGGGTCGACGATATGATCATCAAGGATCCCGTTGCAATGAAGTGTGCCTTTGGTGAAAATCCCAAGAGGGTATACGGCAAAATGGGAAAGAAGAGCCCCTTCACCCGTATGGCTACGGCGGCACTCCTCAGAGAGCTTCTGTATAAGTCAAAACGCTACCTTGAGGATAAAGAGAACGGCAAAAATCCCGCATTCGATATGAAGCTCGAAGCCATGATCCCCGTCCTTCGAGGAGAGATTCCCCTGAAGGCTCATGCTCACAGAGCAGACGATATTTTAACCTCGATCCGCGTTGCTAAGGAGTTTGGAGTAAAGCTCACCCTCGACCACTGCACCGAAG
>JAZULS010000020.1:0-14500 GCA_045603205.1 Eubacteriales bacterium
TACCCCAACTTTTATTATAGAACCTTTTTATATTTATTATGACGTTACTTATGCCTTGAGAGCCTCAGTGATTGCTCTTGAGAGCTGATCAGCACAGGATGTTGATCTGGGACCGCAGGTGTTTCCTTTGAGGGTCTCAGCAACTTCAGCAGCGTCTCTGCCTTCAACCAACTTAGAGATAGCCTTCAGGTTTCCGTTGCAACCGCCGGTAAAAGATACGTTTGTCAGTTTTCCGTCTTCGATCTCGAAGGTGATCATTGAAGAGCAGGTTCCTTTAGTTTTGTAAGTATGTGCCATTTTATATGCTCCTTAGTTTTATTATTCTTCTTCGGTTTGGGTGATTATTTCGCCGGGATATTCGAAATTGACTCCCGCCGCCATACATTTGATTTTAAGCGTTTTATCGTATTCCAGAGGCTCGTTGGAAAGCACGCCTATCTGAGGCTTTCCGTTAACGAGAAGTCCGCCTGTGTCGCTGGAAATGCTGAGAAGAGAGGTGTTAAGCTCAGACTTTGCGTAAAAATCAACTCTTCCGTTGTCAACGGTAACCTGAGCATCGGTAAAATCAGTAGTATCAACGAAGAGGTTTGAAGTATCGACATCAAAATTGAAAATTCCTATCGAAGACTCTCTGATGGTCGCACTTACATTCTCGCCGCCCACCTTTAAGGCCGAGGTGGTATTCAGGGAATTTACGTGAACCTTACCGGAGTTAACGTTCAGTATGATATCTCCGTCAAAACTAAGATCGTTGACTCTTATTTCACCGCTGTTGCCCTCAATATTTATAGTTACTATATCACTATCATCCGCGATGCTGATGATAATGCTCTTTTTGTATTCATCGAAGTCAAAGTTTCTAACGTCGAGCAGGTAACGGAGTCCCTTAAAGGTTATGCCGTTCTCCCAGATATACATGAGAGAGGAAATATCCTGCATTTCCTTAAATGTGATTACGTTGGGAGTAGCGTTGAAAGAGTAAAGGTTGGGGTTAAAATTGTAAAACTCTATCTTTGTTTCTTCTGTGCCGCCTTTAATGGTGATATCGGCATCTTCAACGCTGATATCAAGCTTTGTGGTACCGTCAGAAATTTTCTGACTGTAGAAAGTGCCGTTTTCATCGATCTGAGTGAAAAGGAACTGTCCTGATTCCTCTGCCATAGATACACCGTAAAAGCAAAGTACAATGCCCGCTATGATGATAATGCAGGAAAGCACGATTCCGACTATCGAACCAAGTTTCATAATGTTTCTCCTTTCTTCATACGTCAAAGGTTACACACGGTCGCGCATCTCACAACGGAAGCGACGGAAGCGGATCATAAGTTTGTTTAACATCTTGATTCCGGATTTAAGAGCAAAGGGAAGAAGTCGTGTAACCACGTTGTAGAAAAGAACCGTAAGAAGCGCAGACACGCCGCCGATTATAAGTCCGACACCTATTTCATAATAAGCTGCAGCAGGGAACACGTTAAGCTGAGAAATTCCGTACAGCAGACCTGCAATGAACAGAACAATTCCCGCAACTGTAATAGCCAGCATAATCGCGATGCAAGCAGTAACAACAGCGACGGTTACGCAAGTCAATAGGACCATACCTACAAAAATGAGGAAGGGGAGAAGGTAAGAAAGAATGACTCTTAGACCCTTAGGACACTTTTCAAGATTTGCCCAGAATTTGCTCTCTTTACGTACCTTTATTTCTTTTGATTTGGATTCACGGTTCTCGGAAACGTCTAACTTGTGAACCTCGTATTCTTCAGCTGATTTCTTGTCCTCGTTGAACTCGTCAGCGGGAGTTGTCTTTTTGTTGTGGCGATCGATGAGAGAAGAAAGTGCTTTTGCAGCTACGGTGATCTCATAGTTATCGCGTTCAAAGGAACTTTCGCTCGAGTCACCGAGTCCTTCAAAGGAAGAAGCAATCTTCGCCGCGAGATCGTCCGAAACGCCGAACCCGACGAGAGTTGAGAGGAGCTTCTTTGAAATGTTAAGCATCCTTGATGTCCTCCTAACACATTAAAAGATTAAATAATAAAAATCGTGGACATTCGTGAATTTTTATGTTATACTATGGGACAGATAATAAATCGAAACTAAACTTCGCGATTTTACTGTCTATACCATTATAACAAATAACGGAGAAATAATCAAGATGAGAATGAGGAAAAAGAAAAATGGTGCTAAAAGACTTGAGAATCTTTCAGCCCTTTTCATAGACAAAGAAACAAACGGACCTATTACATCTGAAACCGTGTTCAATAATGACAAACCTCTTCGTCTGGAGATCGGTTGCGGCAAGGGAGATTTTGTTTGCGGTATTTCTGTCAGCGAGCCTGACTTCAATTATATTGCTCTCGAGCGCGTTGCCGACGTTATTATGTCAGCCGTTGAAAAGTATGCGGGACAGCACTTTCTCGGCACTCTTGACGCTCATGGCGGTTGGCTGGCAAGCGACGGAAAGCTTTACGACGGCGAGGCTTGGGACATCCCCGAGGAATTAAAGGGCAACGTAAGATTCCTTTGCGGCGAAGCTAAAGACATCCTTTCAAAGATCCCCGACTCTTCTGTTGAGTCCATATACACCAATTTCAGCGATCCATGGCCCAAAAAGGGTTACGTTTCAAGAAGACTGACCCACGCAGGATTTCTAACTGAGTACGCTCGAGTGCTTGTGCCCGGCGGAATGTTAAAGCTCAAGACTGATAACGAAGACTTCTTCGACTATTCTCTCGAGAGCATTTCCGAAAGCCCCTTCAAACTTGTTTCCTATACCAGAGACCTTGATGCAACCCCTGAGTTTGCCGAAGGAAACGTAGAGACGGAATACGAGAGAAATTTCAAAAGTCAGGGCGTCAAAATCAAAGCTCTTCGTGCAGTTATAGAAAAATAAAACCTCCAAAACGATGTTTAGGCGATTCTAAGCATCGTTTTTTGTGTCAAAACCGACTATCTTTCATACAATAACATTAACGACCAAAATTAATGGAGGCTCAGTATGAACGATTCTCAAACAGACACAGGTTATCTTGCAGTAAAAGTAACAACTGCAAGTGAAGGAATTCCCGTTGAAAACGCCATTGTTTATATCAAAGATTACCCAGACGAAGGTACCTCAGACGTTCTTTATTCTCTCAGAACCAACGTGGATGGGGCAACAAGGAAAGTTGAACTGCAAGCGCCGCCAAAGGCAGACTCTCTCCGTCCGGGTTCACCTGCACTTCCATATTCACAGTACATAATTTCCGTGCAAAAAGACGGTTTCAACTCAGTCGAAAACATCGGCGTTCCCATTTTTTCAGGAATCACTTCAATCCAAAGTGTGAATATGATTCCTCTGACTGAAGACCAGTTACTAAATGGCGAGACAGGCGAGTTCAGTTTCTTCGAAAATGACGGCTATCCTTCGTTAAGAAGCAACGGTGACAATTGAAAGGCATGGTGGCAATATGAACACAGATGCAAGACTTCCTTTCATCCCTGAAAACATTACGGTACATCTCGGAAGCCCCAGTGAAGCTGCCGAAAACGTCACCGTCAGCTTTTCCGACTACATAAAAAACGTGGCATCAAGCGAAATTTATCCAACCTGGCCCGAAGAAGCTGTAAGAGCAAATATTTTAGCTCAGATCAGCTTTGCTTTAAACCGCGTATACAGCGAATATTACAGAAGCCGCGGTTACGACTTCGACATTACAAATTCCACCCAAACCGATCAGTCATTTGTCAACGGAAGAGACGTTTTTGAGAACATAAGCCAAATAGTAGACGAGATCTTCAACGATTATCTAACGAGGGAGGGAAGTATCGAACCACTGTTTGCAGCGTATTGCGACGGAGTCAACACAACTTGCCGCGGACTATCACAATGGGGTAGCGTAGACCTTGCTAACGCGGGGCTTGGATATTTCGATATATTAACTAACTACTACGGCAGCGACATAAATATCGTTTTCGATGCGCCGATTCAAGGATTCACCGAAAGCTATCCCGGAAGACTATTAAGGCTCGGTTCCAGCGGAAATGACGTGCGTAACATTCAGGTGAGGCTCAATAGAATATCGAGAAATTATCCGTCAATACCAAAAATCCCCTTGGCAGACGGTATCTTTGGTACCGAAACCGATGCGGCAGTCCGAGAATTTCAAAGAGTATTCTCCTTAACACCTGACGGGGTTGTCGGTCGCGGAACGTGGTACAGTATTGCACGAATTTATAATGCAGTCAAAAGGATAGCCGACGTCAGCTCAGAAGGAATCCCGTTAGAAGATGCTCTCAATGTATTCGAAAGCAGTCTGGAACTCGGCGACACGGGAGCGGATGTCCGTGAGTTACAATACTTTTTGAACTTTTTAAGTATTTTCAATCCACAGATACCTCCCTTAACCATTGACGGAATATTCGGTACCGATACACAAAATGCGGTAAATGCTTTTCAAAGAGCTAACGATATACCCATCACAGGCATTGTCACTCCACAGGTATGGGACGTAATTTATTCGGCATACGTCGGTGCAATTAACTCTTTGCCCGCAGGATTTCTACCGGTAAATGTCGCGTTGTATCCCGGGTTTCCTCTCCGCATAGGCTCTGAAGGTGAAGACGTTAGGATCATACAAGAATATCTTAATTATATTTCAAGAACCTATACCGAAATTCCTCGGATCACACCCGACGGTGTCTTTGGACAGGGAACAGACGAAGCCGTAAAAGCATATCAAAGTCTATTCGGATTAACGGCCAACGGTGTGGTTGGATCAGTAACGTGGAATTCGATTGTCGACACTTTCTTAGTACTTTTTCAAGGTAACGAAAGACAAAACGGCCAGTTCAGCGGTAATGATCTTTCGCTGTGATGAACAGGAGGATTAATGAACAATCAACAGTATAATGACCCCGAAATAGTTCGCGAAGCACAGGATAAACTTAGATCCCTTGGCATAATTTATGAAATTGATGAGCTTAGGATACCTACAAGCGGAACCTTCGATGATGTGACAGACTTTGCAGTCAGGTCATTTCAGAGGAGATACGGTATCACCGAAACGGGCAAGATAGATTCTGATACTTGGGAACGACTGAAAAGAGAATCAGATCTTGCAGTAAAGCTTTCGGGTCCGAGAAGGAGTATTTCACCTTACCCAAGCGGACGAAACAATACTGTCAACAACGGAGAGAGAAGTGAGCTCGTCTTCATCACTCAGCTTATGTTAAACGCCCTCTCACTGTATTATGACTTTCCTTATGTGCCGATCAATGGGATATTCGATACAGATACATCAGCAGCTGTAAGAGAATTTCAGCTTAAAAATATGATGGAAGCAACAGGTATATTAGATCCTTTAACCTGGGATCTGCTTGCCGATGAATACAACATTACCGTAAGAGACTCTCAGTAAATAAAAATGATCTCATCTTCAGGATGGGATTATTTTTGTTGTTACAATATTGCAAAAAGTATGTCAATACTGTTTCGAATATGATATAATAAACTTATGAATTATTTGACATGGAGGGGAAGTAATGACTGTAGACCGCGAAAATCTCATAGTGAACGTTTTTGCCGGGGAACTTGCCGAATATGCTTTTCCAAAGAAAACTCGCGTCTCCCCCTTGGAAGATCAATTTATAAAAGTAAGAGACAAAATAACTAATGCAAATATCGAAAACAATCTCAGTTTATCGCTTCCCGTAACGCTTAACGACACTACTGTGCGTATCAGTTGTGAAGTTCCTTATATAATCCCCTCAAGCCACTCCGTAACAGTGGCTGTAAAAAGATCCGTCCGAAAACTTCCGACGGTATTCAATTCGTCATACAATGCTGAATTTTTAGCAGAAGGTATTATTTCAACTTACGTTGTTGCCGCACTCAGAGGTCTGGATTTTGCCACTGTCAGATTAACTTTTGTTTCTGCGGATTCCGATGCTGAAGTTTCTTTTGAAGCCTTGTTTTCTTTGGAAACTCTAAAAAAACTTACCGAAACTCTGATAAGCAGAGCAGCTCCTTTTTTGTCGGTCTTCCTCGAAAGAAACACGGTCCGTTTGGACGAGATAAAAAAGCTATCTTTCCCGTACTCCGACATTCGTTCCGGACAACACGAGTTAATGCTTGGAGTGATGAAAACTCTCCGTCGCGGCGGAAAGCTTGTTGCCCTTGCTCCAACAGGCACCGGAAAGACTATGGCAACTCTTTATCCTGCGATCAAGGCCCTCGGCAGCGGTTTTATCGACCGTATCTTTTATTTAACAGCTAAAAACGAAACTGCCAAAACCGCATTAGACGCTGTAGGTCTGCTCAGGGAAAAGGCTCCCCACCTGCGGATCATTCATATCAAAGCAAAAGACAACTCCTGCGCTACTAAAGCTTTAAGTGAAGGCTGTTACAATTGTCCGCGGTGTAACGATATATACAAGGACAATAAATTCCTGCCCTATAAGTTAAGACGAAATACAGCCTTGGCTGAGCTCCTTCAAAACGAGACTTCTTTTTCAGAAGAAACCCTTTCCGCTTATGCCGAAAGATATGATCTTTGTCCTTACGAGCTTTCTCTTGATCTCAGTGAATTTTGTGACGCTATAGTTTGTGACTATAACTATGTTTACGATACCAAAGTAAGGTTCAGACGCTACTTCACAGAGGATCGTGGAGAAAAATATGCGTTCCTCGTAGATGAAGCGCATAACCTTCCCGACAGAGTAAGAACGACCTATACGGCTGATTTCTCTCCAAAGGTTCTCGATGCACTTAGGACTTACGTGAACGATACGCCTGATAATACCGACAGTATAAGAAACGCTATCAAGATCTGTGACGATACTTTTACAAAACTTCACGAAATGTGCAAAGAAAACCCTTCTTTCTTCTCAGATCGAAAAGGTAATCACAGCGCAGGTTACTATAAATCCGACAAAGTCCCCGACTATCTAACGTCAAGTGTGTCCCAGCTCGAAAGGGCTTGCTCCGAATATCTTAGAAACTGCGACGTAACCGTGGAAGTCGTTGCGGAAGCTTTCCGATCATGCAAACATTTTCTGACAGTTGTCAAAACCGCAGATACAGGCTTCTCCTTCTTAGCTGAACAGTTTGACTTAAGCCTCAAAGCCAGGTACATTTGCCTCGACCCATCGGACATAATTTCGCGTTACACGGGTGTTTCTCATGCAACTGTAATGTTTTCGGCAACATTAAATCCCACAGAGTATTTTACCGATATGCTTGGATGTGCCAACACTACGGTTTTGAAGGCAGAATCGCCATTTGACAAATCTAATTTGAGTGTAACTGTATTCGACGGTATAAGCACTCGCCTCAGCGACAGAAGAGATACTGCGGAAGAGATCGCCTACGTAATATCAACTGTTCTCGAAGCGAGAGAAGGGAATTACTTTGTTTTCTTCCCATCCTACTCCTATATGAAGATAGTCACCAAGGCACTTCTGGATATTTCTCCCCAAATAAAGGCAGTTATGCAAAAGCCGGAAATGAGTGCAAAAGACAGAGAAAAATTCCTGTCAGTCTTCAAAGAGAGAAAAGTCAAAAACGTAGTCGGACTTTGTGTTCTGGGAGGCAGTTTTTCCGAAGGAGTTGACCTTGTGGGTGACGGTCTCATCGGCAGTATCATCGTCGGGGCAGGTTTGCCCGGTATTTCGTCTGAGTTGAATCTGATAGCTGAATACTTCGAAAACAAGTATGGCTCCGGACACCTATATGCCTATGAATATCCCGCTATCAACAGAATAGAACAGGCTGCCGGTCGTGTTATCCGAAGTGCAAATGACAGAGGCGTTGTTGTTTTGGTAGACGACAGATTATCGGACCCCGCCACGGTAAAACGTTTCCCCGAATTTTGGCAACCTGTCTCATGTACGTCTGACTTGCACACCCTTTCGATTTTACTTGATAGATTCTGGCAAGGAAATAACAGGTAAAATCAAGAAAACACTCAATTGCCATATTTATGTCTTGCGTTTTTTTGCCAAAGATGATAAAATAATATGAGTGAGTTAATCAAAACAAAAAACCGAATGGAGATTCTTATGCTGAAAAAAGGAATTCTTTACGTAATAGCGGTTATTTCTATAACCCTGATGCTGGTGATTTCCGTTTCCGCCGCTAAAGAGGCTACATACCAAAACACTAACATCAGTGCTAACGGATTTACCTCTCCCGAGCTTTTAACCGACGAGAGCCATAACACCTATACAGATGCTTTTGGCAATGCTACCGTCACTATCACAAGAAAAGGATACATTCAGGGAGTTTATATCATTTTCGACAAGATCCCCGAAGAATGGACTATAACCGATCCGGAATCCAAGGAAAGTGCGACCTGCGGCACAAATTCATTTCTCCACGAATACGTTGACGTAGCTGCGCTTTTCGGTGATGACATAAAAAAAGTTAAACTGACCTTCCCAAAGGGAACTGTTATCTCTGAGATATATGCTTTCTCTGCCGGAGAGATTCCTGATTGGGTTCAGCGTTGGGAAGCGCCTTGTGAAAGAGCCGACCTTATGCTTATATCCTCCCATTCGGATGACGAACAGTTATTCTTCTCAGGAATTCTTCCTTATTATGCCGTAGAAAAGGGAATGAACGTGCAGGTTATCTACGTTGTTAATCATTTTGACACTCACGAAAGACCCCACGAACAGCTCGACGGACTCTGGAAAGTCGGAATCAAGAATTATCCGATAATTCCCGAGTTTCCGGACGTGTATGCTGAATCCGAAGACAGAGAAGTAGCCAAAGCCAACGCCCTTGCTGCTTTTGCAGATGCAGGATACACCTTCGATGATTTTGTCGAATACTTAACCGAGAATATCAGAAGATTCAAGCCTATCGTTGTAGTTTCACATGACCTTAACGGTGAATACGGTCACGGGACCCACGTAGTTTGCGCCGACGCCCTTGTCGAGGCAATCAAGAATTCACCCGATGCAGGAAAATGTCTCGACAGTGCAGGAGAGTATGGCACTTGGATCGTACAGAAAACATACCTTCACTTGTATTCCGAGAATCAAATCACTCTGAACTTCGACGAGCCCCTTGAAAGCCTCGGCGGCAAGAGCGCATTTGAAGTAAGCCAGGAAGGCTTCAAATGTCACAAATCTCAGCTTTGGACATGGTTCAAAGAATGGATGCTTGGAACAGAAAATGAACCTATCACTAAAGCTTCTCAGATCGAGGATTATTCCCCTTGTAAATACGGACTTTACGATAGCAAAGTCGGTATTGACGCGGGTAAAGGTGACTTTTTCGAAAACGTAAAGACTCATGCTGAAATGGATGAAGATGCGGAAACCGAAACTCAGGCAACACTGGCTCCTCTCGTAACTCTGCCGCAGGACTTTATTACTGTTACCACGGCACCCACTACAGAGACTGATAATACCGCAAAGACAGATAATGACAATGATGACAGCAGTGTCAACAAACCGATCATTATTGCTATAGTTTTGGTTTGTGTTTGTGCTTGTGTGATACTTGTGATATTTACTGTCAGATCCACCAAGACTAACGTCAGAATGAGAAGACGCAAGCAACTCGATCGTAGATACAAGAGATAGAAAGTAAAAAAATTACCGGAGGAAATATGGATACCCGAAATATTACTATCATTGTTCCTGCATACAAACCGGACATAAAACTTATCGGCACTCTCGAAGGACTGATACAAGAAGGATTTTCTAATATCCTCGTAATAGATGATGGTAGCGGCACTGAATTCTCAGATATATTCACCAAAGTTTCTTCTTACCCGGAATGTATACTTCTCAGGCACAATGTAAATCGTGGTAAGGGAGCCGCTCTTAAAACAGCTTTCAGATATTTTTTGGATAATTGCCATGACAGCATCGGTGTTGTCACTGCAGACGCCGACGGTCAGCATCTTACCAAGGATATCTATGCTGTTTCATCGAAAATGGCTGAAAGCGGAAAAGTCGTCCTCGGTGTACGCGATTTTTCTGACCCCAACGTTCCCCCGAGAAGTAAAACCGGCAACCGTATCACGTCTGCTGTATTCCGTATCTTCTTCGGTATGAAGATCAGCGACACACAAACAGGCCTCCGTGCTTTCCCCAGAGAATATATCGCAAAGATCTCTGAGGCAGACGGCGACAGATACGAATTTGAGACAAATATGCTCTTCCTCATGAATAAGACGAACATTCCTTTTACTGAGGTGAAGATAGAAACTGTCTATATTGAGGAGAACAAATCTTCCCATTTCCGCGTGATCCGCGACAGTCTCCGTATCTACGGACTTATTATCAAATATCTCCTCAGTGCGGTGATCTCCTTCATTGTTGACGCAGGAGCCTTCCATATACTCAACGTCAGCGGAATTTTCAAGTTTATCCCGATTCCCAGTACATATATCCCGTCTTTCCTTGCAAGAGTTATTTCCTCTCTCCTTAATTATTTCCTTAACGCAAGAGTAGTATTTAAGGACGAAGCATCTAAAAAGACCCTTATAAAGTATTATTCACTTGCTGTTTTCCAGTTCCTTGTGGGAGCTTCACTCGTCGCACTTATCTGTACGCTTCTGTCACTTGAAGGATGGCTTGCAACACTTGTAAAAATCCTCGTTGACGTTGTGATCTATCCCATCAGTTTCAGAATCCAGCACAAATGGGTGTTCAACAGCAAAAAATGATATTTTAACTTAGGTTGGAGATGTAAATGAATATATTTAACAGTTCTGAGCTTGTAATTCTTGATTTTATTCAAGAACACTTCAGATGTGCCTTTCTCGATGTCCTGCTCCCGTTTATAACAATGCTTGGTGACGCAGGCATCATCTGGATCGTTGCAGCTGTTGTAATGCTCTTTTTCAAACAGACACGTAAGACCGGCCTGACTATGGGCGTAGCACTCATAATCGGACTCGCTCTGGGCAATGGCGTTTTAAAGAACGTTGTGGGCAGAATCAGACCCTATGACGTTAATACCGAAGTTCAGCTTTTAGTTGAACGGTTGTCAGATAAATCTTTCCCCTCGGGTCATACTCTTGCTTCCTTTGAAGCAGCAGGAGTCCTTATGATCTGTGACAGACGTAGATTCGGATACGCGGCTCTGGCGCTTGCAATCGTCATTGCGTTCTCCAGACTCTATCTATACGTTCACTATCCCACAGACGTTCTGGCGGGTATAATTCTCGGCCTGCTCTTTGCGTTCCTTGCTTACCTTATCGTAAATGCTCTTTACAAGAAGTTTAAATGGGACAGGGAAGAGCTGAAAACTGACAATATTTGATCAATAAAGAGGTACAGTAGAGTAAATGAAAAGAAGTAGAAAAAGCCCCTTTAAATTCACTTATTTTATATATCTTTGCCTTTTGATCGTTCTTGCGATCGCGGCAATATTTTACGTAAGCTCTCTTTTGAAGAATTATGAATCTTCACAGCCCGAAAATCGTGTCGAAGATGCTATTGAGCTCTTTGTCAAAGATGCGAAAAGCGGTAAACTGTGGGATCACGTTACCTTCCCCAAAGTCAACAGAAACAAATTCGAAGAAGATGTTGATTACAAAGAAGCTTATACAAAGTTGATCACCGATGGAGAACTTGAATATTCTCCCAAGGCAGGTCTTCACGACGAAGGTGAACTGGTATATACAGTTAAACGCGACGGATTCGCTGTTGCTGAAGTGGCACTCAAAGCAAAGGGCGAACCTGTAACAAAGCTTGCTGTATTTACAATTCAGGATTGGACCATTGACAAAGTAACTCCTATTTTTGAAGAACATTCCTATACTTTGTCAGTCCCCACTGATCTTACAGTAACCGTAAACGGAATCAAACTTACCGAGTCCGACGGAAACCTCAGCGGCGAACACGGTATCGATTACAAGATTTCGGGAATGTACCTTATCCCCGAGATTTCCATAACCGATACTGCCGGAAATAAAGCGTCTTATGTTATTGACGGCAATAAGATCATCCCTGAACTTTACAATTATTCTCTCACACTCCCGTCTACTCTCAAGGTAGAGCTCAACGGACAAACTCACGAGGGCGAAGTTCTGGAGGACGGCAACGTAAAACACGATATTCGTCTTCTCACCAAACCCAACGTGAAGATTGCCGATCTTTACGGCAACGTTGTCAACTATGAAGGCGGCAACGATCTCCCCCTTACCTATATGAGCATTACCGCTTCCGACGATTACACTGTTTCAGTTAACGGTTCATCCGTTCCTACGGAGGCTGTCTCTGCTGTTGTGAACGTGGAATATGAGACCTTTAAGGATTACGTAACGGACCTTCCCGAAAATTCTCTCTATAATATAGCAATTCTGAAAAACGATTGTGAAATTACCGTTAAAGATGCTGACGGAAACGCAGTAGACTTCGACGCTTCTGTAAAGGCTCTCGACCTTACGAAAAAAGAAGGTCTTGAAAGTGTTCCGGAAAACATTAGCGCAGAGCTTGATGTGCTGAAGATCGCTGAAAACTGGAGTCTCTTTATGTCAAACGACCTCCCGTTCTATACCTTAGCACAAGATCTTATTGCATCCTCTTATCAGTACGAGGTAGCAACAAAGTACGCTAACGGCATCGACATTACGTTCACAAGTATCCACACACTTTATGATCCGCCCTTTGTTGACGAAAACGTTACCAATTTCGTTCAGATTACCGAAAACTTTTTCTCTGTCGACATCAGCTTTACAAAGCGAATGCTTCTTTCTAACGGAGAGACAGTTGAGGACTCTATGAACGAGCGCTGTTATTTCGTTAAGTATGACGATACTGCGGATTATGTTGATAATCCTACATGGAAACTTTTAAGTATGAAGGAGATCGTTGGTGATGCAGAATAATAACTACAGTAACAGATCTCTACAAGAGCAAAGGGAAGAGTATATGCGCCGCCAGGCTATGACACAGAATACCCGTGCTGCCAAAAATGCACCTCAGACTCCAAGCGCACAAAGACCTGCACCGCAAAACAGACGTAATAAATCCATTGCAAAGACTATCTTCTACGGTTTTCTGAAAGTTCTTGCCTTTATTATGACTTTTGTGGTTGTCCTTGCCGCAACCGTTCTCATTTCACTGAAACTCATCTGTTCCGACGCGTTTCCCGCTGCTCAGCAGATGTTTGTAACAACCATTCTTGAGACAGGACAGCTTAAATTCCTTGCTTCGTGGTTCCTAAATCCCGATGAAATTCAAGCCATCGTTGACAAAAACTCAATGACCGATTTCAACGAGCAGGTTGATGACTCCTTGATCAACATCGGAGCTTCCGGCAACATCAGCGTTGGCGGAAACACCACAAGTGAAGATGAGGAACCCATCGAAATCATCGAAGTTTCCGGCTCAACTTACTACGGAACGATGATGATCGTCAAGGATCCTTCACGAGTCAGCCTTGCAACCATTTATCCTTGGCGCGATGAAGGTGTGACTCTTGACGAACTTGTTACGTCCGCAGGCGCTATCGGCGGAATCAACGGCGGTCTTTATAACTCATCTAACAACTCCGGCGGTATGCCATATGGCGTTATCGTTGCAGACGGTGAGATTCAGTATAATGACCCTCAACAGTTCCCCGGACTCGTTCTTATCGGACTTACTGAAGATAACATCCTTCAAATCATCGACATTTCTTCAATGACTGCAGATGATGTTGTAAATCTTGTTGCCGAAAAGAAGATCAGAGACGCCGTAACGTTCCAGGAGGAAGCAAGCGACGCGAACAACCACTTCGTTCAGCTTGTTATCAACGGAGAAGCAAGAGAGCTTAACGGTATGGGAAGCGGACTTAACCCCAGAACAGCCATCGGGCAACGTGCAGACGGAGCAATTCTTATGTTTGTTACAGATGGTCGCGGCAAG
Organism: Eubacteriales bacterium; assembly: GCA_045603205.1. GTDB lineage: Bacteria > Bacillota > Clostridia > Oscillospirales > CAG-272 > RUG11130. Next base: position 13,852 of record JAZULS010000020.1, read on the forward strand.
TCAGGACACCTTGGTGCTTCTGCTTCCGACTTAATCAACGTTATGATAGAATACGGTGCTGTAAACGCTGCAAACCTTGACGGTGGCAGCTCCTCATGTATGTATTATAACAATGAATATCTGATGACGAGCGTAACCTTCTACTATACCAACTCATCTTGGAAGCTCCCTGCAGGATTTGTTGTGAAATGAAACGCAAATTTAATATAGTCAAGACCACCGGTTGAACCGGTGGCTTGCACAGCCCCTATAAGGGGCAAATACAGGCTTCATCCCTAAAAGGGACTACTGAAGTTTGACACCGCATTACACTTACAGGCAGCCGCTCACGTGCGGCTGTCTTTTTGCCTATTTATTCTTGGCACCCGTAAACGGGTCTATATATTCCTTGAAACTAATTTGGTCCGAAGCATTGTCTTCCTCAAGTTGGTTTCTGATGTATTCCGCAATTACTTTTTTGTTTCTTCCTACTGTATCTACGTAATACCCTCTACACCAAAAATGCCTAGATCCATACTTGTATTTCAAGTTTGCGTGTCGATCGAAAATCATTAGGGAACTTTTCCCCTTGAGATATCCCATAAACTGTGATATACTTATATGTGGTGGGATACTCACAAGCATATGTATATGGTCTGCACATGCTTCT
>JAZULS010000021.1:0-14023 GCA_045603205.1 Eubacteriales bacterium
GGGGTGGTAGGGGGAGCAAGTGAAAACGATTGAGTATCGTTTTCACGAAGCGAGTAACGAAAATAAGGAGCGTGGCGAGCTGAGTGTTTCGAAGCGAAGTCAGGCGACTGTATTTTCGGAAGGGCCGCACAGGATTCCGTAACGCAAATGCGTTCCTTTTTTATTTCTGTATGATAGATTTCCGCCTGCGGCTTCAATACATCCCAAGCGGGGTGGTAGGGGGAGCAAGTGAAAACGATTGAGTATCGTTTTTTTGATGTGAGTAACGAAAATAAGGAGCGTGGCGAGCTGAGTGTACCGAAGCGAAGACAGGCGACTATATTTTCGGAACCGCGCGGGATCATCTCCTCAACATTCTCATTAAATGATCAAAGTAAAAAAACGTCATACCGTCGAATGTATCGTGACTTGTCAATGCATCAACCCTATTGCTTTTTTCTATGCGCGCTTCAAGTTTTAAAGACTGAACGGTAAAAACATGCGTCTCGGTCACGTCACCTGAGAAGTCGGGAATGCATAACTGTGCGTGTTTTTGTTTTCTCGACTTTTTTGACGTTATTGTATAACCGGAATCCAAAACGACAACGACACTTCTTGACGGATATATAACGTCAACGAAGTGTATACAGTATGTTTCTTGGGGCGTGACTATTTTTATATCTTCCTTTTGGCGTATCTGCTTGGAAAAAACAAAGGGGGAGCGAACTGTTTTAATTTGGTATTTGTTCTTTCTGCATACGTTGTGAAGAGATATGTAATTGCATATTTTCAAAGTCAAATATTTAATAAAGGGCCATAGATACATAATAAAAATCACAACGGCACCGGCAAACAGTGACCATACTATCAATGATCTCCAATACAGTACAGAAAATCCGTATATTGTCAAAAACAGATCAACCACAAATATCTTCGGCAAAGGCCAAGTGAACAAAAGTATCAGAATAACCAAAGGGACAATGATCAAAAGATTAATAAACAGCTTACACTTAAAAAAGTTCTTTAGTTTTTCAGGCATTTGGGGATCCTCTCTTCCTTATTCCCTAATTTGTTATTCTTCAAAATGATTGACAGTCACTTTTCTTCCTGTCTGTTAGCGGGCTTGACTTTCGGTTGATAGTGGATCTCGCTTACCGAGTACACCGTAACGAAGGCGCTCGGGTCGGTTTTTCTCATATAATCCATCAAACGGCGGAACTCATTCTTATCAACGATAGTGATCACTTCCCTTTTCGTTATGTTATCGTAGGCTCCGATGATCTCGTTGATAGTAGCCCCACTGTGAAGCTCGTGAAGAATGTAATCCGAGATCTCGTCAAGCTTCGGTGAGATGATACAGACGCGGCGTTTGATGTCAAGTCCGAAAATGAAGTGATCCACAACTATGCCGCTGAAATAAGTGGCAAGCACGCTGAGTACAACTGTCTTTGTGTCGTAGCAGAACAGGGTGGAAAGCGCAACCACCATACCTGCCGTGGCTCCTGCCTTTCCAAGCTCCATGCGGAAATATTTGTTAAAGATCTTCGCCACGATGTCGATTCCGCCTGAAGATGCGTTGCGTGAAAACAGTATTGCCATGCCCATGCTGACGATGATTATGTAACAAAGCACGTCAATCACAGGGTCGTCTGTAAAGGATGTGAAGTTCGGGAAAAGGAACTCTAACACGCCCAGCACAACGGGGATCATAACTGCCGTGTAAACGGTCTTTGCACCGAATTCGGGACCTATCAGAATGAATCCGAGTATAAGCAAAATTACATTTATGGCAAGAGAGATCACGGACACCGGCAAAGGTATGAAATTGGCAAGGACCATGGCAAGAGCCGAACCGCTTCCCACGGCTATCTCACTGGGAAGCATAAAAAAGTAAATAGATGCCGCAATTATGATAGTGGCAACGGTTATTACAAGAAAATCCAAAGCAGTACGCTTAAACATATCGTGACCATCCCTTTAATCTGAATTATGTAGTGTACTATAATTTGATTATACTCCAACAAGGATGACCTGTCAACAAGATTTATGTTCCACCCAAATCGTCATTATTATATATTATCCTTGAAAATCCGCTACGGATATGTTATAGTTAATGTAACAAGTACCACTCTAACACAGAAAGGTCATTACTATGAATTATCGTGATTTCGGCAACACCGGCGAAAAAATATCCGCTCTCGGCTTTGGCTGTATGCGTTTCCCTGAATATGAAAAGGACGGAGAAGTTTTGGTCGATCAGGAAAAAACCGAAGAAATGGTGGCTCTCGCCTATGAAAGCGGCGTAAACTATTTCGACACAGCTCCCGGATACTGCCACACCAACAGCGAAGTAGCTCTCGGACGTGCTGTAAAAGGCTTCCGCGACAAGATACTCATTTCCACAAAGTGCCCTCTCGGGGATAAAACCACCGCAGACGAATACCGTGAGAAGCTAGAGCGCAGTCTGTCCCGCCTCGACACCGACTACATCGACTTTTATCATTTTTGGGGTATCGGACGTGGGCAGTTTGACAACGTAATCCTTAAAGAAGGGCTTCTTGAGGCAGCGGCAAAGGCAAAAGAAGAGGGGCTTATCCGCCACATCTCCTTCTCTTTCCACGACGACCCCTCAGCTATTAAGCACATCATTGACACTTCCGAATCTCACGGCGTAAAGATGGAGTCTATTCTCTGCCAGTACAACCTTCTTGACCGCTCCAACGAGGAGATGATCAAATATGCTAACGAGAAGGGACTTGGCACCATCGCTATGGGTCCCGTTGGCGGCGGGCGTCTTGCGGCTCCTACCGACCTTTACACAAAGCTGACCGGCAAGCCCTCTATCGCTACTTATGAGCTGGCGTTCAAGTTCTGCCTTGGAAACCCTGACCTTGACTGTGCGCTGTCCGGCATGCAGAACGTGGATATGATTCGCCAGAATGCGGCTCTTGCCTCAAGTGAGAGTTCTTTCTCCGCTGAGGAATGGGAACAGCTGGGTGTGGCAATGGAAGAAGTAAAAAAGTTCTCCGAGCTTTACTGCACAGGCTGTAAATACTGCCAGCCCTGCCCTGTTGACATCGACATTCCCCGAATTTTCGAGATGTGGACTTACTACAACGTATACGGTCTGAAGGATCACGCTAAAAAGATGATGCAGCGTTATATTGAAAAGGGCGGCAAGACCTTCGCAGACTGCAAGCAGTGCGGTCTGTGCGAGAAGAAGTGCCCCCAGCATCTTGAGATCCGTCGAAATCTCGAAAAAGTTTGCAAAGTTCTTTGCGAATGATTGGGTTTTTAATCATACTTATTTTCAAATTATATTAATACTACAAGGAGACAGTTATGAAAAAGAAAATAATATTATTGCTGGTAGTGCTCGCAATTCTTTTGTGCCTTGCGCTTAGTGTTTCAGCAGAAGAAGCAGGCGGTTATATTTATGATTCTGATGTAATTTGGACATATACAGATGGTGTACTTGACCTATCCGGTAATGGAGAGTTGTCCTACTGGAGCCTCGGAATGCCGTGGGACAATTACAAGGACTCAATAGAAACAATCGTAATCAACCCCGGAATAACCTCGATTAATAGTGGTGCATTTGAAGAATATCCTAATTTGAAGTATGTTGAATTTACACATACCGATTATTTTGCAATCTCCCCGAATGCATTTGTTGAATGTCCAAACCTTACGAACGTTAAGTATGAGGGAAGCAGGAATGATTGGCATGAAAGAGTATATGTCGGTCTACCTAACGACACATTACTTTCAGCGGATTTCACCTTTTTGGGGGATCCCGCAAATCAACCTATTGAACACTCTTTTGATATAAACGAAGATTACTGTACCTGCGGAATAAAATTCAATAGTTATAGCAACACTATAAAGTATCATTTCGACTCGTTTACCGGAACGTTAACTGTCTTTGGCACCGGAAAAATGAAAGATCACCCCTCCGGAGATAACAATACGTGGCTAAGTTCGTTAAATAATGGACTAAAGCATGTCGTAATCTTGGAAGGCATCACCAGTGTCGGAGACAGAGCTTTCATGTGGCTCAGTGAACTCGAGTCCATATCCCTTCCTGACAGTCTTGTATCCATCGGAAAACTTGCTTTCTGTTATGATGCAAAACTCTCAAGCATTTCAATGGGTAAAAATGTCAATTCTATCGGACATTGGGCGTTCCAGCATTGTTATTCCCTTGAATCCATCAACGTGGATCACGAAAACAGTAACTTATACGACATTGACGGAATTTTATATAAAAAAGGCGCGAACGGAGATATTTTACTCAAGTGTCCCTGCGGAACAAAGCTTACGGAGGTTGTCATTCCCGAAAATGTCATAGAGCTTGAAGACGCATCGTTTCACAATACAGGAATAAAAAACATTACGCTCCCTGTCGGCTTAACAGAAATAAAAGATGAAACCTTCTATGGTTGTGAATCTCTTGAAAGCATTACGATTCCTGAAGGTGTGACATCCATCGGAGAGAATGCTTTCAACTACTGCTTTTCTCTGAAGAGCGTAATCTTCCCCAAAAGCTTGGAAAGCATAGGATTTTGTAGTTTCTCGCTCTGCCGGGAACTTACAGAAGTAAAGATTCCCCAGAATGTCACCTCTATAGGAGATTCTGCATTTTTCGGATGTGAAGCCATTGTCAACGTATTTTTACCCGACTCTCTGATGGAGATGGGTGCTTCTATGTTTGACGGTTGCCCTACTATAAGAAACATCTCCATCCCATCTGGTACAAATACTATCCCAAGTCAGATGTTCCAGTCTTGTTCATCCCTCGAGACCGTCGTTATTCCTTCAAGTATTAACACCATTGAACAAGCCGCATTCGCAAAATGTGACTCTCTCTCCACAGTAACCTACATCGGAAACGAAGAGCAGTGGGACGACATGACGATCGAAGGTGAAAACGAAGCCCTTTACGGAGCCAATATTGTGTTCCTCGGAGACAATAATATTGATGCGTTCAATGTATTCAAGGATCTGAAGAAAAACACTTGGTCCAAGGATGCGATAAACTTCGTGGTGTCTCACAACTACATGAGCGGCACCTCAACAAATAAATTCTCGCAAACCGGAACTATGACCCGCGCTATGATCGTGTCCGTTCTCTGGAGAATCGCAGGTCAGCCCGTTCCTACCGTTGAAAATCCCTTTGAGGACCTCGATCCCAAGCAGACCTGGTACCACAGTGCCGCTGTATGGGCTTACGAGCGCGGAATCGTTGCGGGAACAACCCCCACCACCTTCTCCCCCAACGGTGCAGTGACCCGTGAACAGCTTGCAAGCTTCCTCTACAGATACGCACAGTTCAAGGGGTACGATACCTCTGCAACTACCGACATCAGCTCCTTCCCCGACTCCGGAAAGGTAGGTTCGTGGGCAAAGAATGCTATGTCCTGGGCAAACGCCACCGGACTTATTGCAGGCTCAATGGATTCAAACAAGGTGATCCATCTTGATCCTCAGGGAAAGGCTACACGTGAGCAGGTAGCAACCATACTTATGAGATTCTGCAACGCATACAACATAAACAAATAAGACAAAAGCAAGCGGTACTTAGGTATCGCTTGTTTTTTATAAAATGTCAACTGTTTCTGCATACTATAAGAGATTCTCTCAAAAACAAATTTGACAATTCAACGTTTTAATGGTATTATATAGATATGAACATAAAAATTTACAGCTGTGCTGTATGGAGGTAATTATGAGACGCTTAAAGAAACTTTTACCCATGTTGCTGGTTGCACTGTTTCTCTTCTCATGCTTTATGTCCGTCACGGACTCTATGGAGAAACAGTATGAAACCGATTTCAATCAGGACAGGATCATGTATCACGTCGAAAAGCTGACTGAAAACGGCCCCCGTTCTGTATTCCATAAGGAAGCAAACGAAAAAGCCCTCGGATACATCGGCAGAACTCTCGATGAGATCGGACTTGTAAACCGTGATACCACCGAAGTTCCTGCGTATCAGGTTCACGATTACGTCACCGATGACCCTGATTACAACAATTTCTATCTGAAGAATATTATCGCGTACATTCCCTCAAACTCCGACACTCCTTCAGGTGACGTAGTTATGTTTATGGGTCATATGGACTCAGTTCCTATGGGCAACGGAGCCTCCGACGACGGAGTTGCAACCAGTGTTATGCTTGAGGCAATAAACCACTACACCAAGAAGATGGAAGAAGGCTTCGTTATCGAACACGACCTTATGTTTGCCTTTGTAAACGGAGAGGAATTCGGTCTTTACGGTTCTGTTGCTCTCGCCAACGAGTTTGACGGGTTTAACAACGCTGTAGACAGGCTGAAATTCGTCACAAACCTTGAGTCCCGTGGTACTGAAGGCACCCTCATTATGTTTGAGACTGCGGACAACAACTACAACACCGTAAAGCTGTTCTCCGAGGTCAACGACAACCTCTTTACCTGTTCTATCGCTACTCTTGTTTACTCAACTATGCCCAACAGCACCGACTTCTCAAGCTTCAATGAGGACCATCAGGGACTCAACATGGCAAACATCCTCGGCGGTGAGAACTATCACACCCAAAACGACAGTTTTGAAAAAGTCGGCAAGTCTTATGTTTCTCAGCAGGCAATGTTCGTAGACAGCCTTATCGAAAAGCTCGCTGACTACGATCTCGATCAGCTTTACGATGCCGATGAGAACGCTGTATTCTTCTCATACCTCAATATCGCTACCGTAGTTTATACTCCTGCTGTAGCAATGGTCATCGGTAGTATCCTCATAGCTCTCGTCATCGTGAATATCCTGCTTGGAATCAAGAAGCGTCGTACCGGTGTTACATTCAAGGCTCTTATCACCCTTATCGTAACCCTTGTTGCATCTGCAGGCATTATGTTTGCAGCTTACTATCTGTTCCAGCTCTTCGCCGCTTTGGTAGGCACCATCGACTTCCATATGATAGGCACCATTACCTACTCCAACAAGTTCCTCGTTATCGGCATGGGTATTCTCACCATCTCCGTGGTAATGGCATTCAGCCGTCTTGGCGTAAAGATCTTTGGAATCAGTTACCGTGACCTTGTACGCAGTTATGCTTACGTACACGCAGTTCTCGGAGCAGTACTCAGCTTCGTTCTTCCCGATGCAAGTTATCTCCTTGCGTTCAGCGGTCTTGTATTTATGACAGTTGAGCTTCTGGTTTCCATCTTCGCAAAGCGTAACGTTCACGGCCTCCACCTTGAGGTTCTTGCAACCGCACTCTATATGCCCATCATCCTCCCCGTTATCTTCCTTGCTACCTCGGCTCTCGGCATGACTATGTCCTACGTTTACGGACTTGTGTTTGCTCTCGGCGTATTTAACGTAGGCGTATTCGCTGCTGAGGCTATGACCTACGACAAGGACGACAAGCGATCAAAGCTCTTTGCCCCCACAGTTGGACTTGTTTTCGCATACGCTATTGTGATCTTCCTCTGCGTTTGCGTAACAAAACCCAATGCAAATGTTAACCTTCAGGGCAAGCAGAATATCGCAAAGCTCCCCTACGACGATGCTCTCGTTTACGCTGAGGACGCAGACGGAAACGGCGAATACAGAATTTACGATCTTAACGCATACTCCTATCTTGAGCCCTACGCTCCCGACATGGATTATAACGGCGAGTATTACGTGGGCAAATCCGATTCTCCCAAAATGATCTATTCTATAAAGTCAACTGCGGACGAAAAGGTTTTGAACGTTTCAAAATATTCGGAAAAGTCTCTTGTGTACCTGACTTTCAAGAATGCGGATGCCGAAAGCTTCACTATTGACGACGGCACCAGCTCAAAGACTTACACCCTTAATGCAAACGAGGACTATACCGTTACTATCAACACTGACTGTACAGTGACCCTTAACGGTTCCTCTGCAGAGGTTGAATACAAGGAAGTCCTCATCGACTACAACCGTATGATCCCAAGAAATTACTCCAAGGAAGAACAGCTTCACTTCAATCTGTGGCTCCTTGACAGTTTTGAATTAAAATAAGTTAAAACAAAAAATGCCGCTCACATGCAGATGAGCGGTATTTTTTGTTTGCCTGAAATAAGATTACACACAGAATAGTGTTGTCACATTTCGAATATAATTTATATGAAAAACTATTTCGAAAGGCAAGCTTATGAAAAGATCATTTCCTCTGTGGCAGCTCCTTGGATTTGCCATAGTTTCATTCGGCGGTACCATACTACACTTTCTTTACGAATGGACGGGAAACAGCCTCATTACAGCCCCCATTTCAGCAGTAAATGAATCTACCTTTGAGCATATGAAGCTGCTCTTCATTCCTGCGTTTGTCTTTGCTGTTATTGAAAGTCGTTTCTTTAAAGAATACTACAGATTCTGGTGTGTGAAGCTCCGCGGTATTCTGTTAGGGCTAATCTTGATCCCCGTTTTATTTTACACTTACAATGGGGCACTCGGAAAATCCCCCGATTTTGTAAATATAGCGATATTTTTCATCGCGGCGGCAGTTATGTATCTGTATGAAACGAAAGCATTCGCCTCGGAAAGCTTCAAATGCCGCCTTCCCCTCTTGTCATTAGTCATTCTTGTGCTTTTGGCGGTACTCTTTATAGTATTCACATTTGTACCGCCGGATCTGCCGTTGTTTGTTGATCCCACTACCGGCGGAAGAGGAATTAGTGGGGTGTAAAAAGCTAAAAGACCGTCACAGGATCATTGTCCGAGACGGTCTTTTGTGTTTCTTATTATTTTGTATTGTCAATATATTCGACAATATCTTCTATTCGACAATTTAATGCTGAGCAAATCTTATCAAGAGTTTTCGTTTCAATATTCTCATTTGCCTTGAGCCTGCGTATGGTTTTGCTGTCAATACCGCACTCCTCTCTCAGCTTGTAGCTTGAAAAACCTTTTTCCTTCATTGTAATCCACAGCTTATCAAATACTATCATTTCCGTCCCCCCTTGACAAATATTATTATGAGGGTTATAATCCTAATTATTAAGGGGATATAACCCCCATATACATAAAGGGGAGACTGTTATGACTAAATATGTAATAATCGCCGGATGCAGAAATTACACTGATTATGACGGGGCAAAATTATTTATTGATAGTTGTCTTTCAGAATTACGAAAAGATCACGACATTATTATAATGTCAGGCTGTTCCTCAGGAGCTGACCTTTTGGGGGAACGATATGCAAAACTAAATAATTTGAAGATCAAGCATTACCCACCAAACTGGAGGCGGTTTGGAAGAGGCGCAGGCCCTATACGGAACAGACAAATGGCTGAAGACTGTGACCTTTTGATCTGTTTTTGGGATAAAAAAAGCAAGGGAACAAAATCAATGATAGAATGTGCAAAAAAACTTGGAAAACAGGTTGAGATAAAATGGATATAACTAAAAAAACTTCGACCGAGCCATCCTTTTAGGATAACTCGGTCGTTTTTTATAATTTTGTATGGCTATTTATTATTTCTTCTTTACAAGCTTACCTCTGAGGACTCGGCAATCCTGAGCAGGTACGGGTACCTGAACAAAGCTATCAAAGCAGAACTCTTCCCCATTCAGAACATCTCTCATATGAAGTTCATAACCCGACTTCTCGGTCATACCGATATCATGAGGAATAAATGACATAGTATTCGGCTTTTCATCAACGTTGATGAGAAGGAAAGCATAGTCTCCGTCGGCCAGCAGCTTACAGAAAGCAAGTCTGTCATCACATCCAATCGGGAAAGGAGGTCTTCCCTCGAGGTCTTGGTTTATGGCGATAAGATCCTTGTTGCAAAGCAGATCTCTGTACTTGTCTGACACCTTTCTCACGTCACATCCGAGAATAAGGGGAGAGCCGAACATACACCATACCGCAAACTGTATGCGATAGGTTGCCTCTGTACCGAATTCTCCGAGAGACGCGTGTCCGGAGCCTTCCATACCCACGGTCAGCATATCAAGGTCATTCTGACATCCGGGAGCGGAAGAACCAAGCTTCATGACCTGTGAACTGAAAATATCGGTGAAGGATTTGAAGTTGTCGTAAATATCAGCGGTGGAACGGTATGTGTGAGCACCGTTAGCACGAGCCCATGACCAAACGTCATCCATACCCCAGTTACAAGCCGCAAACAGAATATCTCTTCCACTTTCGCGAAGAGCTATAGCCATTCTGCGGTACAGCGTTTCGCCGTCAAACTTCTCGGGCTTGAGGCAGAAGTCATATTTCAGATAATCCACGCCCCATTCCGCAAAGGTTTTTGCGTCGAGAAATTCGTTATCGAAGCTACCCATCTTTTGACCGCAGGTACGAACTCCCGCGCAGGAATAGATTCCGAATTTGAGTCCTTTGTCGTGAATATACTTCGAAAGCGGTATAATGTCGCTGTCCGGGAACTTCTTCGGTCTGGGAATCATCTTATTTGTTACGGGATCACGGTTCTCCATGCTCCACGCATCGTCAATCACAAGATATTCGTATCCTGCGTCGAGAAATCCGCGGTCAACCATAGCATCTGCGATCTCTCTAAGGACTTCGTCGCTATAACATTCTCCAAATGTATTCCATGTATTAAAGCCCATCGGCGGTGTCTTTTTGATCATAGCACGTCTCTCCTTTCAGTCTCGTTTCTCAATCAGCTTTACCTTGAATACGGAAGCACTTCTCGCCCCAACGGTAACTTCAAGGCAGTCATCAAACCTGAAAGCTTCAGCGGTGTATATTTCACAGGCGTCGCAAAGGAGGCCGCAAGTGCCCGTCAGACCGAAATCAAAGGCATAAAGAGTCATGGTTTCGTCATTTTCTGACATGTTGACAAACGCTACCGCGTATTCTTTTTCGTCAAGAAGTTTTACGAGGATTCTCGAGTTTTCTCCTGAGAGACATCTTGCAGGTCTTCCTTCAGGGTCAAAAGCAAAGCGAAGAACATCAGCGTTCTTCATCACAGCAAGCTTTTCAGTGTCAAGCGCCTCTAAATCACAGTCAATAATGATCGGAGAGCACATCATGGCAGCTGCCGTCAATTCAGCTTTGAGACTGTCGGCATTTTTGTCGGGACAAACGGTAATGTCACCAAGGTCATGCCAGCAATAATCTGCGCTATACCCTGCAATTGACTTGTCAGGGAGAGAAACATTAGCCGAGTCGGCATAAGGAAGTCCTCTGTAGGAGCCTATTCCTGCACTGCGTGCCCAAATATGTACTTTATCATCGACACAGGCTGTAGCATAAAAAATAGGTCTGCCTGCACTTCTGAGGGCAAATCCCATACGGCGGAAGATGGTCTGAACGTCAGCTCTTCCCGGAATGTGGCAACTGTCATGCATAATATAATCTACACCTGATGCGGCAAAAAACTCAGCGTCAAGGTATTCACTGTCGTGGCTTCCCGGGAAAGAATTCACGGTGCGCACACCTGCACTTGTGACGATACCGAGGTAAAGTCCTCTGGAGTGCAATTCATCTGCTATACCCAAAAGTCCTTCGGGAAATTTTGCTTTGTCGCAAACAAGAGATCCGTCAGCCGATCTCTTCTTTTCAGCCCAACCGTCACCGATAACGAGGTATCTGTACCCCGCATCTCTCAGGCCGAGGGAAATCATCCTATCTGCCGTCTCAAGGACAGTCTTTTTATCTATGTTGGCACCGTAGAGTCTGGCTATGCTAATACCGACAGGCGCAAGACTTGATAACATTGTCATAATAAACCCCTACCTTTCACGATGAAAAACTTTGTCTTCAAGTGTTTTATCACACCAACCCATATTATACAAAATTGCCTTATAAATTTCAAGTATAATATTGGTCTTTGTATGTTTTGATATAAATTTCAGCAAGTTGCACACATTTCCCGACCTCCGTTTATCCCTGTTGCTGTTTTCAAAGATAAAAATCTCCCGAAGACGAATATTGAGGTATAATACAGGTCGTACAGTGTAATTTTTCAACCGATTTTGCAAAATAATCAAAGATACGGCGCCAAAAATATTTACTTGCCCCAATCCCTGTGGTATAATTATCATTGAGGTAATTCAAGATACCAAAGAAAGCAACCATTGCGAAGCCAAAAGTTGAAAAAAACGCATCCGCTACTTTAACCAAACGGGAGATATTGTTATGCTTATAGATCTTCACGCCCATTCTTCTGCTATCAGCCTTTGCTGTCAGATACCCGCCCGCGAAGTCATTAATGTGGCTCTCGAAAAGGGTATCGACGGAATAGTGCTGACCAATCATTACCAAAAATCCTATATCGAAGACGGCACAGCTTCCGATTTTGCCGAAAGATATATTGAAGAATTTTACTCAGCAGAAAGTTACGGCCGAGAACTTGGATGCAAGGTGTTTTTCGGCATCGAAGTATCAATGGAGCTTTATACTTCGGTCCATATGCTGGTATATGGTGTAAAGCCCGATTTTTTAAGAGAATACCCCACCCTGTTCGACTGCACTCAGAAAGAGCTTTACGCTTTGGTAAAGTCCGCAGGCGGTATTTTAATTCAGGCTCACCCCTACAGAAACGGCACTACGGTACTTGACACCGACTTTCTTGACGGAGTTGAGATAAACTGCCATCCCATATACGGCAAATCCTATTCGGAAGAGCTGTTTGAGGTGGCAAACAAGCATGATTTGATACTCACCTGCGGCGGAGACTATCATGCCGACACTTACCGTCCGAAATGCGGAATGTATATCCCCGACGATATAGGAGATACTTTCGCTCTCGCTTCATATCTGAGCTCCGACGGAGAAAAAACGCTCTGTATTCAGGAGCCTAATACGGAAGAGACCGTGGTGAAAAATCATTTATACATGAGACACACATGGGGACACAAAGGGTAAAGCGTTATGAAATCAATCAAGAATTTATTTAAAATAGGCTACGGTCCTTCAAGCTCTCATACTATGGGACCCTCTTTTGCCGCAGTACACTTTTCAAGCGAATATCCGGAAAGTGACACTTTCAAGGTCATTCTCTACGGATCTCTTGCGAAAACGGGAAAGGGACACGGTACGGACAGAGCCATACGTGATGCTCTTGAGGGTTATGAGTGTGATATGATCTTTGACGCGGAAAATTCTGACATCCTCCATCCCAACACCATAGACTTTGCCGCTTACAAAAACGGACTTGAGCTCGGCAAAAAACGCTACTACAGCATCGGCGGCGGTGAGATACGAGCTGAGGGGGATGAGGTTCTGACGCCTCCCGAGATCTACGCTGAAAAAACATTTGCCGACATCGCTTCTCTTTGCAAATCGCAAAACATCCGTCTCTCCGATTATGTTTTCGAGCACGAGGGCGATGGAATCAAAGACTTTTTGCTCAGCGTTTGGAAGACGATGCAGAATGCCATCCACGAGGGACTCAGCAAAACGGGAACTATCCCGGGTGGACTCAAGGTAGAGCGCAAGGCACAGTATCTCTTTAACCAGAAGCACATCGACGAAAGTCCACAGACCAAGGAAAACCGTCTCGTGTGTTCTTATGCCTTTGCTGTGAGCGAGCAGAACGCCGATTGCGGAATCATTGTGACGGCTCCCACCTGCGGTGCTTGCGGAGTAGTTCCCGCAGTGCTTAAATATATGCAGGACAAGAACCGTCTCTCCGACGACGACGTTATCCGTGCCCTTGCAGTAGCGGGACTCGTGGGTAACATAGTTGCCACCAACGCCTCCATCAGCGGTGCGGAATGTGGATGTCAGGCGGAGGTTGGTACTGCTTGCAGTATGGCGGCAGCGGCTCTGGGCGAGCTGTTTGAAATGGGTATTGACCAGATCGAGTATGCCGCCGAGGTAGCTATGGAGCATCATCTTGGGCTGACCTGCGACCCTGTTTGCGGACTTGTGCAGATTCCCTGCATTGAGAGAAATGCGGTAGCTGCCATGCGTGCCATAAACGCCTTGAGCCTTGCAAACTTCCTCTACGGCAGCCGAAAAGTCTCCTTTGACGTGGTTGTTGAGACTATGTATCAGACGGGGCGGGATCTGTCACACCTTTACCGCGAGACATCTGAGGGCGGACTTGCAAAGCT
>JAZULS010000022.1:0-4975 GCA_045603205.1 Eubacteriales bacterium
ATTTTAAAGAAAAAATCAACCTTTTTAAGTCAACTGATTACTTTTTAACGGGATTTTTGCTTGTTTCGATTCAAAAACAAAACGAAGCCGCAAAGGGCTTCGTTTTTAACAGTTATTCTTCACTTTCAACTTCGGAATCAGCAAGTTCATCCGCCGCCACAGCCGACAGATCGGGATTCTTACCGTAGTAAGGCTCGATCATATATTTTGAAATAATGGGATAGGCATAATAGGTAGTCGTATAAACGATGAAGGAGGGTCCGATGACGAAAGGAACGATGATACCGAGGGGGAAATAAACGCTTAGAAGCAAGAAGTCTGCGATGCAGAACGCCGCAACTAACAGCAGGCAAACAAAGTTACGTTTGATACCGAGGACCGAGAAGATAAGCGCGTTCTTCAGCAGCTTTCCTATGGACAAATCAAAAGTGATCATCATGATGTAGATATACATTCTCATGAAGAAGTACAGCAATGCCATGAAGAGAGTCGCAAAGAAGAGCATCATCATAACTATACCCATGGAATAGTTAAGATAATAGAATACTAAGTTATACACAAGAGTGGCTACGATGACAAGGTCTATAATGCCAAAGATAATTCCCTGCTTGATGTTACGCTTCACGGCGTACCAAAAATCCTGCCACAGAAAAATGTGTTCTTCTCTTATCATATTACGGTGAATATATGTAGCGCCTACCATAAGGAATCCGAATGTGAAGATGAAAAGAGCAGAAATCCCGAGGAACACATAATCTACCGTTGAAAACACAGTCACTTCACTCTGAACGCCGAAGTGTCCGATAAGTGCCGATGTTGCAGCGTTTGGGGAAGCATTGAAGGCGGCGTTTATCTGCGAGAAAACAGAGTAAGCAGGTGCGCTTGATTCAATGGAAAAATATCCGGTCATTACTGCAAGAAGGAACACCAGTGGAGCGGCGGTAAGAAGCATCATCAGATTCACGGAAATGATCTGACTCAGCTTTCTTCCGAACAGTTTAAAATAGTTGACGATACCGGGGTTATCAAGGATCGGCGGCTCGTCCGGATCAACACCGATGCCGTCCTTCATCATCCAGGAAAACGGGTTAAACTTTGAGGCTTTTTTATCAGAATCGTTTCTTGCCATTTTTACCTCCACCTGCAAAAGACTTGCAGAAACTATAACATCATTATCTTAAATATACTGCAGAGAGACAGCGCTCCTGCAAAAACAAGCAAAATATAAAAGTAGCGAACACCCTCCGGGAATATGGTATAACAAATGTCACTATCAGACAAAACTCTCTTGAAAAACGACGATGCAGCAAGAGAAAAGAGGGCTATTAGCATGGTTGCAATACAATACGTCACCATTACCGCGGCAGAAGTCGGAATCTCAACTTTCTCACCAATCTTTAATGTTTCGGTGGTCAAAAAAAGCCTTCCGGAAGACAGAAGCGAAGCGGTATAACCGAAAGATATTCCGCGGAAAATAAATATTCCGATACATACGGGAAACAGGATAACCGAAAATCCCGACAAAAATATAAGCGCAAGCTGTATTAAAGCCGACTCCGAAGACTGAGCGAAAAAAACGATAAGCTCACCGCCCGACAGAGAATCAAGTGCAGGTGTAGTCGGAGAATAGGTTATATCAGAAATCACAAGGTTCCCGAAAAGAAACGTGACGATAGCGGCAACAAAGAAAGCAAGCACAGAATAGATCGGTACCGCGTAGTGTTTTATTTTATCCGTCAAAATCACGCACCTCCTTGAATTATCTATAAAATATATTTAAAGATATTCCCGATAGGAACGAAAAATAACGGTACACATATATTTTTAACATATTTTCACACTAAAGTAAACACCAAAATGTAAATTTATTATGGCAAAGGCAAATATTATTCTTGCGATAGGCTCCCTGATGCTGTATAATTAATATAATATATTTAGTTTACCGAAGGGAGAGTCAAAATGACTAAGGAGATGTTGACTACATATTTCAGAAATCCGCCAACGCTTTTCACTCCTCGTCTTGTCCTTAGAAAAATGGCAAGATCCGACGCTTCTGATATGTTCGAGTACGCTTCCCTTCCCGAGGTGACAAAATATCTTCTGTGGGACCCCCATCCGAATCGAAACTATACTGCAAGGTATCTTGGTTACCTTCAAACGAAATACCGTTCGGGAGAGTTTTACGATTGGGCGGTCTGTCTTAAAGAAAGCGGTAAAATGATCGGCACGTGTGGGTTTACGTCCTTTGATCTGCAAAACAACTGCGCAGAGGTTGGTTACGTTCTGAATCCTAAGTTCTGGCGCCGCGGCATCGCACTCGAAGCTCTCAGAGAGGTCCTTCGTTTCGCGTTCCTTGTACTTGACCTGCATCGGGTGGAAGCACGATTCATGGTAGGAAACGACGGTAGCCTGAGAGTTATGGAGAAAGCCGGTATGCGATTTGAAGGAGTAAGGCGGGAGTCTATGTTCGTAAAAGGCTCATACGTTTCGGTAGGAGTTTGCTCCATGCTGAAAAGCCAGTATCTTTCAGCTCTTCCTCATGAAGGCTTGAGGTAATTCGGGAATATAACAAAGGCTTATCTCATAAACATTAACCGAAAATAATGCAAATGAGGTTGATTTTATGAGAATAAAAAAAGATTCCACTACAGCCAGTGTTCTAAGTTACGTCTTGTTCAGCGTTTTATTCATGTGTTCAGCAATTCTCGTGGGATTTCTTGCAGGCAATATGTACGAGATCTCTCTGCAAAGTCCTTACCTTCAGACTTCTGCTGAGTCAGACAGCACCGAAGACTCCACTTGTGAAAATAACTCCTTTGGACTGATTATGATCGATCCCGGACACGGCGGAGAGGACGGAGGAGCTGAGTCCGACTCGGGCCTTGTGGAAAAAGAACTTAACATGTACGTTTCTCAGAATATTGCGGACATGTGCCTTATCTTCGGAATTCCCTATAAAATGAGTCGGGAAAGCGACACCCTGCTTTACAACTACTATTCTGATCTTGAGGATTACACCGGCAAAAAGAAGTCCTACGATCTTAAAAACCGACTGAAACTCACCGAGGAAACGGATGCTTCTCTGTATCTCGGGATACATATGAACAAGTTTTCCGACAGCCGTTACAGCGGTCTGCAAGTATACTTTTCACCTAACGCCGCAGAAAGCGAATCCATAGCCCATGATGTGCAAAGCTTTGTAAGATCCCATCTGCAGCCCAGCAACACCCGTGAGGCTAAGCGTGCCGGATCGTCTATATACATCTTGAATCAACTTGAGCGACCTGCCCTTCTTGTAGAATGCGGATTTCTGTCAAACACCGAAGAGGCGGCTCTTCTCGGGGACGGCAACTACCGTTCCTCCCTCGCCACAACGATATTCACTCCCATTTTAGAATATTTCGTCAGAAGCAAAGCATAAAAGTGTGAAAACACCGAAAGGAAGTAAAATATGAAAGCACCCAAGACAGTTTATACCTGCACGGAATGTGATTACCAAAGCCCGAAATGGCTCGGAAAGTGTCCCTCCTGCGGAGCGTGGAATAGTTTCGAAGAGGAAACCTATACTGCATCTAAGGGAACTCCGAGTTCGCCTACTGTGGGCACCTCCGGTGAGCCTGCCGTACTATTCAAAGGTCTTGATATTCCCGAATACATGAGATGTTCAACGGGCATTTCTGAGTTTGACCGAGTCCTTGGCGGCGGTTTGGTCGTTGGTTCTGCCGTACTCCTTGCGGGCGAGCCCGGAATCGGTAAATCCACCCTTCTTATGCAGCTTTGCGGCATGGTTGGAGACGAAACAAAGATACTGTACGTATCAGGCGAGGAATCCCGTTCTCAGCTGAAGCTCAGAGCTAACCGTCTTGGTGTTGATCCTTCAAAAATGTACGTGCAGAACGAGGTTCTTATCGAAAACATTCTGAAGGAATATGAAAAAGTATCCCCCGAGATAATGATAATCGACTCCATTCAGACTCTTGTAACCGAGGGAGTAACTTCAAGTGCGGGAAGCGTAACTCAGGTCCGTGAATGTGCCTCCAAGCTGATTGCGAGAATCAAGCAGGACGGTGCTTCCCTAATCATCGTAGGCCACGTGAACAAAGAAGGAGGTATCGCGGGTCCGAAAGTCCTTGAGCATATGGTTGACGCCGTGCTTTCCTTCGAGGGTGAGAGAAGTCAGACTCACCGCATCGTGAGAGCCATAAAGAACCGCTTCGGAAGCACAAATGAGATCGGTGTATTCGATATGACAGAAAAAGGCCTCATGTCCGTCGACAACCCTTCTGCTATGCTCCTTGACGGGAGGCCTGAGGGTGTTTCCGGAAGCTGTGCGGCTTGTATTCTTGAGGGTACACGTCCTCTGATCGCGGAGATTCAGGCTCTGGTTACGCCTACGTCATACCCTTCGCCCAGACGGACTGCTGACGGCATCGACTACAACAGAATGTGCCTCATTCTTGCCGTTATCGAAAAGAGGCTGGGGCTCCGATTCTCCACTTGCGACGTCTTTCTTAACGTTGTGGGCGGTATGAGAATCGACGATCCTGCCGCAGATGCTGCGATAATTCTTGCACTTATCTCATCTATGAAGGATATTCCCGTGCCTCACGAGCTGATCGCTATGGGTGAGGTGGGACTCTCAGGTGAGTTCCGTGCCGTTGCTGACGTTCATCAGAGGACCAGCGAGGCTGTAAGACTTGGGTTCAGCACCATCGCAGTTCCTCAGTCACAGCTGAGCCGCGACAAGGGAAAGAAAAACTTTACTTATCCCGAAGGCACAGTCGGAATGAGAGGCATATATGATGCCCTGAGGCTTCTTGCACAAAGTCAGAAAAGTGGCGAGAATGAATAAGAAAATAAAGCGACAAGAGGTAAAATTCTCGTCGCTTTTTTCGTTAAAAAGGACCTGTGCCTCTGCGCAAGTCCTTTTCAGTTATTCAAATTACTTGAGCATTTCCTGACCGCCGGTTACGGG
>JAZULS010000023.1:0-20976 GCA_045603205.1 Eubacteriales bacterium
CACAAGCGATCTTGAGTGCAGCCTGAGCTGTTCTCTTACCGTTACGTGTCTGGAGCATGTAGAGCTTCTCGTGCTCAACTGTGAACTCCATATCCTGCATATCTCTGTAGTGGTTCTCGAGGGTTGCGCAAACCTTCTGGAACTCAGCAAATGCAGTGGGGAACTTCTCAGCCATCTGAGCGATAGGCATGGGAGTACGAACACCGGCAACAACGTCCTCGCCCTGTGCGTTTGTAAGGAACTCACCCATGAGCTTCTTTTCGCCGGTTGCGGGGTCACGGGTAAATGCAACACCTGTACCGCAGTTGTCGCCCATGTTACCGAATGCCATTGCCTGTACGTTTACAGCAGTACCCCAGCTGTAAGGGATATCGTTGTCGCGGCGGTATACGTTTGCACGGGGGTTGTCCCATGAACGGAATACTGCCTTAACAGCGCCGATAAGCTGTTCCTTAGGATCTGTGGGGAAGTCAGCGCCGATCTTAGCCTTGTACTCAGCCTTGAACTGCTCTGCAAGTGTCTTGAGGTCGTCAGCTGTGAGGTCAACGTCCTGGGTCACACCCTTTTCTTCCTTCATCTTGTCGATGAGCTCCTCGAAGTACTTCTTACCAACTTCCATAACAACGTCGGAGTACATCTGGATAAATCTTCTGTAGCAGTCGTAAGCCCAACGGGGATTGCCGGACTTCTTAGCCATAACTTCTACAACCTCTTCGTTAAGACCGAGGTTAAGAATAGTGTCCATCATACCGGGCATGGATGCTCTTGCACCGGAACGAACGGAAACAAGAAGGGGATTCTCGAGGTCGCCGAACTTCTTGCCGGTGATCTCTTCCATCTTAACGATGTATTCCATGATCTGAGCCATGATCTCATCGTTGATCTTTCTACCA
Source organism: Eubacteriales bacterium (assembly GCA_045603205.1). GTDB lineage: Bacteria > Bacillota > Clostridia > Oscillospirales > CAG-272 > RUG11130. Next base: position 894 of record JAZULS010000023.1, read on the forward strand.
TCTTCGTAGTACTGTGTGCAGGCCTCAGTGGTTACTGTAAAGCCCTGGGGAACGGGAAGACCGATGTGGGTCATTTCGGCAAGGTTTGCACCCTTACCGCCGAGAAGCTCACGCATATTAGCGTTGCCTTCGGAGAACAAGTATACATACTTCTTGGACATTGGAATATACCTCCGAAATATAATAATATTTTTTTGATGTAACTCATTGCAGTGCTGTTTCGGCAGAAAAATCCTGTCGGCACAACTCCGCAAGTTTAATTATACCATAAGTGGCGGCAAATATCTACACATGGAGAAAAATTTTCTTGTATTTTTCTCGATTTTTTTGTCTGTTACCCGTTTTTTTGCTCTTACAGACTCGGTTCCCATACCTCAGCGTCGCTGGGCATACGGAAATCGCCTCTCGGGGAAAGAGCAACGCTTCCTACCTTAGGTCCGTCGGGCAATGCGCTTCTCTTGAACTGTTGTGTAAAGAATCGGCGCATGAACACCTTCAGCCAAGCGGTGATGACTTCGTCTGAGTAGACCCCGTCAAATGCCGCATTCGCCAGACGGCGGATCTTTGACGCATCCTCACCGTAGCGAACGAATCTGTAGAGGAAGAAGTCGTGCAGCTCGTAGGGACCAACCAGCTCCTCTGTCTTCTGGGCGATCTCACCCTCGGAAGGAGGCAAAAGCTCAGGGCTTACGGGAGTTGCCAAAATATCGCGAAGCACTTCTGCAAGGACTGTCTTGCCAAATCTCTCCGCTTCGTCGGCACAGTAGGAAACAAGGTGTCTTACAAGGGTCTTGGGCACTCCGCCGTTGACGCCGTAGTTTGACATATGGTCGCCGTTGTAGGTCGCCCAGCCGAGAGCCAGCTCGGAAAGGTCACCTGTACCCACAACGATTCCTCCGCAGCCGTTGGCGATGTCCATAATTATCTGTGTTCTCTCTCTTGCCTGAGAGTTTTCGTACACTACCGAGTGATCCCCCGCGTCGTGTCCGATGTCGGCAAAATGCTGTGCAACGGAAGCCGCAATATCAACGCATCTGAAGGAAGTACCGATCTCCTCACAGAGCTTTTCCGCATTTCCTCTGGTTCTGCCCGTTGTGCCGTAACAAGGCATGGTAACACAAAGAATGTCGGTCATAGGTCTGCCGAGATGCTTCATCGCTCTTTCGGTGACGAGAAGTGCAAGGCAGGAATCAAGTCCGCCGGAAATACCGATAACGGCAGTCTTCGCTCTTGCGGCGGTGAGTCTCTTTGCAAGTCCGCGACTCTGTATCTCAAGAATTCTTGCCAGGGTGGCGTCAGCCGCTTCTCCCTTGGGGATAAAGGGGGTGGGGTCAATTTCGCCTGCAAGATCGGTCTCGGTTTCCATAAGGCTGAAAGGCACTTTTACAAACTCTGCGTCCTCGGCAGGAGCAAAGGTGTTTATTTTCATTCGTTCACGAGCGGTGTGCTTCAGATCAACCACCGCGGAAATAAGTCTCTTATCCTCGAAGGGCAGGTTTTCAGCCTTGACGGTACCGTTTTCAGCAATGATGGAATGTCCGCTGAACACAAGGTCGGTGGTGGATTCTCCGTCTGCGGCTCCGGCAAGAACGTAGGGGCAGACGAAAGCACCCGACGCACTCTTCACGAGGGTACGACGCCAGTCTTCCCTTCCGACGATCTCTGAGTTTGCAGACAGATTTGCAATAAGCGTTGCGCCTGCCGAGGTCAGCTTATAAGACGCAGGGGGCATCGCCCAAAGATCATCACAAATTTCACAGCCAATCACAAGCTCGGGCATCTCAGCACACTCAAAGAGAAGCTTTGTGCCGAACATTACAGCTCCTCCGCCCACGTTCACAACGGAAACTCGATCTGTGGGAGCGGCAAAATATCTGCCTTCGGAAAATTCTCCATAGGCAGGGATAACACTCTTCGGCACAACACCGAAAACCTCACCGCGGGAGATGGCAACGGCACAGTTATAAAGCTTTCCGCCGCATTTCACAGGCGCGCCTACAAAGAATACAAGGTCACATTCGGCAGTCTCGCGGGCGATCTCGGCGATAGCGGCGTCAGACTTACGAAGAAGCTCATCTGTGAGGAAAAGGTCAGCGCAGGTGTAAGCAGTCACCGACAACTCGGGGAAAACGAGCACTTTTATACCAAGCCCTTCTGCCTCACGGACTAAAGTGATGATTTCAGCGGCGTTTTTTTCAGGGGAGCCCACAGCCACCTGAGGCACAGCCGCTCCGACTTTAATAATTCCGTCTTTCATTATGTTTAAGTGTCCTTTCGGATTGTTTTTACTCTGTAGTTTTGTTTTCAAAAAGGCAAAGATGCTTCAGGGGGCACAGGGTGCACCGCGGTTTTCTCGCGTCGCAGTATTCCCTGCCGAAAAGCACCATTCGGTGACAAAAATCGCTCTGTTCCTCTACGGGGATCAGCTTTTCCATGACTCTTTCGGTGAAGAGGGGATCCTTTTTTTCGTGATGATAGAACCCGAGCCTGCCGCAGATGCGCATACAGTGGGTGTCCGCCACGATTCCGCCTTTGCCGAAGATGTCACCGAGGATAAGGTTGGCAATTTTCCGTCCAACACCGGACAGAGAGAGAAGGTCTTCCATGTTATCGGGCACCCGTCCGCCGAACTTTTCAACAATATCGCGGGAAAACTCAAAAATACTCTTGGCTTTTCCTCGATACAGCCCGCAGGATTTTATGAGCCCCTCGATCTCTTCCACACGACCTTCGCAGACCGAGACTGCATCGGGGAATCGCTCAAAAAGAGGACCGCAAACAACGTTCACCCTCTCGTCGGTGCACTGCGCGGAAAGTCTCGCGGCAACGAGGAGTTTCCATGGGTCTCCGCCGTACTCAAGGGAGCATATAGCCTCGGGATAAACCGCCTTCAGTTTTTCTATTATAGCCGCTGTATCGGGCAAAGTCTCAGGCATTTTCAACTGTTTCGGTTTCTTCATCGCCTGCTCCTTCTGCATTGTCTCCCGTCTCTTCGCCTTCGTCCTCGTCGTTGTCTTCGCCATACTCACCAACGGAGAAGTAGTAGTCAAAGAGTCCCTTTACCGCAACGCCCGCGTTAGAACCGGTGTTTCCCTGCTCAATTACGCATGTAACCACCAGCTCGGGGTCATCAAAGGGAGCAAAAGCTGTAAAAATAGCATTGTCACTCTTGTTTTTGGAGACCTGCGCTGTACCCGTCTTACCGCCGATAGTGATGGGATAGTCCTCAAACACCTCAGAGGCGGAACCGTTCTCCACAACGTCCTTCATGGCGTTTCTTACCACCTCGCAGTATTCCGCAGAAACGTCCATGGCGTTCAGCACCTCGGGTCGTCTCACAACGGTAGGCTCACTCTCTCCAAAGGGGCGTACCTCCTTCAGAATGTGCGCAGAATATCTCACGCCGTCGTTAACGAGAGTGGAGATGTAGGTTGAGATCTGCAGAGGGGAGAAAAGGTGGTCGGACTGACCGATTGCTGCCTGCAGAGTATCACCGGGGTTCCATGAGTTAAGTCCGTTCTCGTTTCTGTAGTCGGGACCTGCAAGAACGCCCGTCTTTTCGGAAAGCTCAATGCCCGTAGGCTCGCCAAGTCCAAACTCCTTCATATATTTATCGAGAGTCTCGATTGTGAGAAGTCTGCCTACCTCGTAGAAGAAGTAGTTACAGGACTCCTGAATTGCTTCTGTAACGTCTATGCTGCCGTGGGTCTGATTGTACATCAGGTAAAGCCAGCATCTGGGCTGGTAGCCCTCGTAAAATTCATACTTACCCTTTGTTTCGATATAAGTGTTCGGGGAAATGATACCCGCATCCATCGCAGCCACCGCAACACCGGGCTTAAAGGTAGAACCGGGCTGATAGATACCGTCAAGGGCACGGTTCAAAAGGGGAGACGTCTTATCCTCATTCAGGTAGGTTATATCCTGAAGGAAGGTGGAAAGGTCATAGGTAGGGTATGACGCCAGCACCAGCACCTCTCCCGTATCGGGGTCTACCGCGGTAAGAGCGCCTGCCTCAGCGTCCTCTCCGTCGTGCTCACCGCCGTTATACTCCGCTTCCTGCTTTACGAACAGAATATTATCGTGAAGTGCGTCCTCGGAAACGATCTGCATATTGATGTCGATGGTGAGATACACGTCCTGACCCGCGACGGGCTCTTTTGTAACCTCGGTCTTTATTATGTTTCCTGCCGCATCCTCGGTGACGGTTATCTCGCCGTCCACGCCGCGGAGGTATCTTTCAAACGCCGCTTCAACTCCCGACGTACCTACGATAGCATCAAGAGGATATCCCTGTTCGGTATAATAATCCACCTGTCCCGCAGAGATCTTGCCGATCCTGCCGAGAATGTGGGAAGCGTATCCCGGGTAAAGGTAGGTTCTCGAGTAGTTGCAGAACACGCTGTACCCTCTCACGGAGGACTCTTCCACCAGCGCGATAAGCTCAAGGGAGATATCCTTTGCAAAGGTATAAGGGTTTGCAGTAGAAAAATCCACCATATCGAAATCAAGGCGGTAACAGAAGAGCTTTGCCGTAAGTTCAGGGGAATAAACGAGATTTCCGTCGCTGTCAACGAGGGCGTATCGTTTCATGAGCACTGCGGCCTCTTCTTCAGCGGTAGCGTCGTCCTTGACGTTCAGTTCTTTAATAAGGGTGTGGTATTTCGATGCCTTGGCGTAGGTAAAAAATTCTTCGTTGAAGGAAAATTCCACGCCGTAGGTCAAAGTTTCAATGTCAAGGGGAGTATATTTGTATGCCGATAGCTTTTCGGTCTGCCCCGTTGACTCAAGAGCATCCATAAGGGAGACGAGAACCTCGTTACGGGCAGCAGAGCCTTTGGGCATGGAGCCGTAGTCAAGCCTCAGGTCGTAGGTATACTCGTTTGCCACCAGCTTGTTGCCGTTTCTGTCGTATATCTCGCCCCGGTGAGCCTGTATCTTCTCCGTTCTTGTGGTATAACCGGAGGGAGTCGCCATGGAATAATAATCCTGACCCGACACCTGCAGATTTATGAACATCAAAACGTACACGATGCTGAGGAGCACAAATCCCGCGCCTAAAACTATGTATCTGATAAGATCGTTACTTCTTCTCAAGGACTGCAACCTCCAATTTAAAGCTATATATGTATCCGGAGACGGGCTCCGGTTTGTTATGAGTGTTTTTTGTGACGGCACCTTCCAAGTCGTCTTGAAAATCTGCGGCACATGATGAAAAGCCAAGCAACAAGAAGGATGGATGCCACGATTACAAGGTACTGATCGACATTGAAGGAGACTTCAGTGTGCCAAAGTTCCTTGGAGGGTGAATTTTTTCTGCAAACGGAATCCTTCATGGAAAAGCTCTTTTTAAGGATCAAGGGATTGCCTTTTTTGTAGTCCTTCCAGGCAGAAGAAACTTCCTTTGCACTTTTATTTATATTCACAGAAATTCCTTTCCGCGGGACAAACATTGCGTTTTTCTCCGACGGTGACACTTCTTCTTTTATTATAACAAAAAAGCATATTAATATCAATAATTTTATTTGTAAAATATTGGTGTGACGAAGGAGAGAAACCCGCGTAGTTTAACAGTCGTTTTTTGTATGGTCAAATCGTTTGAAGGAACCATCTCAAACGCCGAAGTTTCCTCGTCGCAAGCTCCTCACTTCCTTGGCTTATTTTGGTACCGCCAGCACTGCTGAAGGTTTATCGTCACAAACAAAAATACCGAACCATAGGGCTCGGTATTCTTGTTTTATTCTTTAGAGGGATACGATTATCCTCGGTTTTGGTTTAGATCAAGTACAAGGGTGAAGCTTGACTGCGAGGGACTCGTCTTCGGTGGTTTCAAAGGACAAGCCTTCTGCGGTCTTGATGATCTGGTCCACGGGAATATTTCTGCACCAAAGCTGAACTACGATATTTTCTTCTTCAAATACAACGTACATAACGTAGTCGAAGTGCGCCTTGTCAGCCGGTCCTCTGTAAAGAAGCTCAGCGTAATGTCCGTTAATGTCGTATATCTCGTAAGACATTCCCTCAGGAAGGGGTTCTCTGTCTTCGATCTTCGTCCAACCCACACCACTAAGGTCTTTAACGTGAGACACGATCTCAACATCAGCATCTGGGTCACTCCAGTCGCTTACGATCTCGTCTACTACCTCGGGTACGTAATCCGTATGGAAAATGTACTTCGGTGCGGGCAGAACACCCGTCGCCATAAGTCCCGTTGTAAGAAGCATCACAACAACTACCGAAATGGCTGCCACCTTAAAGGGAGCTGTACTATGACGCTTCTTCTCGTCGCCAAGTCTGCCAAGGGCGCGAAGCCTTGCGTTTTTCTTATTCTGATATTCTTCCGAAAAAATGTGGTTGTTATCCATATATAATATTCCTTTCCGCCGTTACGTCGGCTGTTTGTTTATGATTTTTCCTCTGCTCCGTTTTTCTTCGATAGGTGCTGCCTGAGAGTGTGTCTTGCCCGTTCCAGTCTCTTTCTGACGCAAGATTCGGTGACTCTCAGCAGAGATGCCGTCTCAAGGGTGGTAAGTCCGTCTACTGCTATACACTCAAAGACGATGCGATATTTGGGGTCAAGCTTTTTTAAAGCCTCATCGCAAAGTCCGCCTTCCATACGCTCCGCTACGTCCTCCACGGTTGGTTCTGAAGAAGACAGCTCGGAAAGGCTCTCCACACGACCTCGCTCCCTTCCCTTCTTACGGTACAGATCAATGGCGGTGCTTTTCGCCGTCTTCATGGCAAAGTGTCTTGAGGCAGGGCTTCGTGGGTCGCTGATCCTGTCTCTGAATCTGATCAGCTTGAGAAAGCTTTCGCTGAGGGCGTCTTCGGCAGTGGACGCGTCTCCAAGGATCGCAAGGCAAACGCGGAACATCTCTTGCTCGTAAAGCTCGTACATAAGTGCGACTTTATCCGCCGACTTGCTTTTCTGTTCCAAGTTACCCCTCCTTTTCGTATCATCTGAATCCGGATTTCATATATAATAACGATATGAAATCGTCCTCTGTGACAAAATTTCGAAATTTTTATTATATTTTACTATAAGTAACCCCTTTTGTCACCTTTTTAGGTGTCAAGATGTAAATTTTCTTAAAGCTTGGCTGTCCGTATTGAAAAAACGGCAAAAATATAGTATAATTAGTAAAATGGATATTTATGTGTTCATCTATTTATAATGATTTTTTAGAAAAAGGTGCGATATATAATGAGTAAGATCCAAAAGAACGAGCTTTCATGCAGACTTGGCAAAGTAGGCGGTCAGGCGGTCATCGAAGGCGTTATGATGAAGTCCGGTGAGGAAACTTGCCTGGCTGTCAGAGGCGAAGACGGAAAGATCACCACGAGAAGCAAAAAATTTGTTTCCCTGAGAAAAAAGTATAAGATCTGCAACCTGCCCCTTCTCCGCGGCGTCATCAACTTCGTTGAGATGATGATGCTCAGCATGGGCACTCTCTCCGAATCCGCCGAAATGCTCGGCATCGACGAGACGGAGCCTGAGACAAAATTTGAAAAGTGGCTCACCGACAAGCTTGGCGACAAGTTTATGGCAGTGCTCATGGGAATTTCCGGCGTACTTGGCATCGTTCTCAGCGTAGCCCTGTTCATTCTTCTGCCTACCGCGGTAACCAAAGGAATCTCTTTCCTTGCAGGTGGCGAGATGAACTGGTTTCTTCGCTCCGCCATTGAGGGAGTTCTGAAGATCGGCATCTTCATCCTTTACATCGTGCTTGTGTCTCTCATGCCCGACATCCGCCGTACCTTTGAGTATCACGGCGCAGAGCACAAGAGCGTTGACTGCTACGAGAAGGGACTTCCCCTTACCCCCGAAAATGCGGCGAAGTGCACACGATTCCACCCCCGTTGCGGCACAAGCTTCATCTTCGTTATGCTGATACTCTCCATCTTCATAGGAATGTTGATCCGCATCGACGGCGCACTTCTCAGAAGCCTTGTAAAGCTTCTTCTCCTTCCCTTGTCCGTCGGTCTCGGCTTTGAGTTCATTATGTACGCAGGCCGTCACGATAACTTCATCACCAAGACTCTTTCCGCACCCGGTCTCTGGATGCAGAAGATCACCACGCGGGAGCCTGACTACTCTCAGCTTGAGGTAGCTATCACCGCGCTGAAGGGTGCACTCCCCGAAGAATTCCCTGCAGAATCCCCCGCAAAAGACGACAACGATTTAAACGAAAACGAACAGATCAAGGAGTAATTTCGACGTGACCTTAAACGAGATCATTTCCGCTTTTGAAAAGGCGGACATCGAGAATCCCCTTTACGACGCTCTCGCAATCGCCTCTCATTTTACGGGCAAATCAAACGCATTTCTCCTCTGCGACAAGACTTCTCCTCTAACCGAAGACGAAGAGATCATCGCAAAGCTTGAATGTGCGGTAAACGAACGTATCTCCCGACGTCCCCTCCAGTATATATTGGGTGAGTGGGAATTCATGGGTCTTAATTTCCGCGTCAGCGAAGACTGTCTTATCCCCCGTTCCGACACGGAAGTCCTTTGCGAAAGTGCGATCAAACTTCTTCCCGAAAACGGTACCTTTTTAGACCTTTGCACAGGAAGCGGTTGCATCGCCATCTCGGTTGCTCACTACAGACCCGACGCGAAAGTGACCGCCCTTGAAAAGTATCCCCAGACCATTAAGGTCGCTAAAGAAAACTGCGAAAGAATCCTCGGTTCTGCCGACAAGATCCGCTTTGTTGAGGCTGACGTAACCAGTCATACCTCAGCTCTCGGTAATTTCGGCGGCAAAAAGTTTGACTTTATCGCATCAAATCCCCCTTACGTCACCGCTGCCGAAATGAACACTCTTGCCCCCGAGCTTTCTTCAGAACCCCGTCACGCTCTCACCGATGAGGGTGACGGACTCTCCATTATCAAGGAGATCTGCCGCATCTACCCCATGTTCCTGAGGGCGGGCGGAACCCTGGCTATCGAACATTCCTCAACTCAGGGCGAAGCGGTACGTCGCATAATGAGCGAGTTCGGTCACAGCTCCCCCGTAACGCTCCGTGACGTATCAGGCAACGAACGTGTTACCATGATCACTATGGAAAACCACACAAAATAATCGCAAACAATTCAAATTTAACTTTGAAAGGACATATATTGGCTATGAAAAAAAGCGTTGCTATCCTCTTCGGCGGGAAATCCTCCGAATACAAGGTTTCCCTGTCCTCCGCATACGCGCTTCTCTCCAACATAAACCGTGAAAAATACAACCTTTACACTATCGGTATCACCGAGGACGGCGTTTGGTACCTTTACGAGGGTGATCTCGAAGACATCCGCCTCGACACATGGCACGAGAGCGACAAGAAGTTCCCCCTCCTCATCTCCCCCGACAACAACAGCGGCGTAGTTTGTTTCCTCCGCGGCGACGAGATCGAAAAAGTGAAGCTTGACGTGGTATATCCCATGCTCCACGGAAAGTTCGGTGAAGACGGTCAGATTCAGGGTCTATTCTCCGTTATGGGCGTTCCCGTTGTAGGATGCCTCCACGCTTCAAGTGCGGTCTGCATGGATAAGGCTATGACCAAGGCTATCGTTCGCGAGCTTGGCGTCACTCAGGCAGATTCCGTTACCATGCGTCAGGGCGACGATGTAAACGAAACCATCGCAGCAGCCGAAGCCAAACTCGGCTACCCCATGTTCGTCAAGCCCGCTTGTGCAGGTTCTTCCGTAGGCATCAGCAAGGCTCGCACCAGAGAAGAGCTGGTGGTTGCTATTGATAAGGCACTTGCCGAAGACTCTAAGCTTCTCATCGAGGAGATGATCTCCGGCGTTGAGGTTGAGGTTGCGGTCCTTGAGGAAAAGGGCAAGTATACCGTGTCCTACCCCGCTGAGATCGACGTTGGCTCCAGCGACTTCTACGACTATGAGACAAAGTACGTCAGCGACGCGTCTTCTTACTACATTCCCGCAAGACTTACCGAGGAAAAGTTCGCTGAGGTTAGACGTAACGCTGAGCGCATCTTCCGTGCCCTTGACTGTAAGGGTATCTCCCGTGTAGACTTCTTCTACACTCCCGACGGAAGATTCGTATTCAACGAGATCAACACTCTCCCCGGCTTCACTCCCATTTCCATGTACCCCAAGCTGATGATCCACTCCGGAATCAGCTACAGTGAACTTATCGACAGACTTATCGCATCCGCTCTGTGATTTTAGGCAGTTGTATATCTGATACATAACAAAAAGACGGTCTCCGCACGGAAGACCGTTTTTTATGTTGTTATTTGATTTATCCGCCATCATTCCCTACCTTCGGCGGAGGTGTGGCGGTTATGATAGGTATTCCACCGGATGCTGAGGTGATCTGTGCCGTAAGTAAAGTAGTGCGGGAGGTAAGCTCAGCAAGCAGCGCGGGATAGCTTTTGGTGAACTCCTGCACGAGATTGACTTCGTTCCAATCCACTTCAGAGTAACGGGAAGGATCAAAGCGAAGAAACGCTCCAAAGGACACCGACAGAGTGAACAGAGCCTCCGGCTCAAAGTTCAGCCGACGGTTGAAGATCATCTTCACACCCACGGGGCGGATAAGCTGAGCCAAGAGCGTATCTCTGCAGCCAAGCTTTCTCTGAGGCGCGTCCGTTTTCTCCGTGTGCACCGTTTCATAACTGATGTTCTCAAGGAACACCTTTTTATCCTTCAAAAAATATGAACCGAAATTCTCCATTAGACAACCGCCTTTCTGTGGGGCTATTCAAAATAAAAAGCCCCGCAATGCCGACGTTAGCGAAGAAGAAACCCTGCTATTGCAAGGGCGGTGCCCTCTCGCTCGGTTCGTGCTCCCAGCGTCCTGACGTTGCAGAGGCGCAGAATGCGCGATGGCAACACAGGGAGGTCTGCATCCTCACGGGCGAAGACCGGGCTCCTTTTTACTCTTTGTGGGTTTTTATCGCTAAGCAGTCCAACACCGCAGGGTTTAAATCAAAGTTTTATCTTAGTCTTCGTCGTAGAAAACGTCTGCAAACTCGTCGTCGAAGATGTCAGCAATACGGTCGAACTCTTCGTCGTCCTCGATAGTCTCAAGAACAGCCTCACCGTCCTCGTCAACAGCACACTTGAGGATCACGTACTCGTCGCTGGTCTCCTCGCCGTTTTCGTCAACGGGGATAAGCGCCTTGTACTCAGCACCCTCGTGCTCAAGAGAAGCGAGAAGAGCAAAGTTCAACTCGTTGCCCTCTTCGTCTGTAAGTGTGAAAATTTCAGGATCGTAGATTTCGTTGTTATCCATTTGTCAGGTCCATGCCTTTCTTTTCTTATTTATAACTTATCCATTACACCTATATTTTATACCAAAACCCCCGCTTTGTCAAGACGGTATTTTAGCTTAGGTGCTTTTTGGCGTCAGTTCTGCTTCGCCACCACTTTATATTCGTCGTAGGGCTTGAAGTAGGGACAACCGCGGCTGAAGTCTCCCATGAGATACGCTCTGTAGTCGTCCTCGTCAAGGTCAGCGTGGCACACCATCTCGCCGAGTCCGTCGTCGTCAGACGCCACGTCGAAATGCTCGCACTCTTCGCAGATTCCGCAAACTTTTTTCTTTGCCATAATATGTTACTCCGATATGATTTTATTCTGAATTTGTTTTTTATTCCTCAAGTACCGAAATTTTACCGTCCGATACCGTGCTGACTGCCGCTCCAGCCTTAATAAGGGCCTTTATCTGTAAAATATCCGCCTCTCGCAGCTCTTCTCCGGGTACAACCAGTGGAATTCCCGGTGGATAAGCCTGCACGTAAACGCCGGAGACACGACCCACAGCTTCTTCAAGAGGTACAGACGTCTTTTCACACCTCAACGCCTCTGAGGGAGTATATTTTCTCTCAGGAAGGGAAGATTCAAGGGTGATTTCTCCGAGTTTATACACAAGAGAAGGCGTATCTGCCGACGAAACCGCGTCACAAAAAGCGTCAAGGCTATCCGCCGTGTCACCGATTCCCGTCATGGCAACAGCGCAAGCCATCTGCGCCATCTCAAGCTCTACGCCCGCATCTCGCAAGGCGTTCATCGTTTTTCTGCCGTCGCAGGATAAAACAAGCTTCGAGTTGTCATAGGCAAAGACGTTTTCATTCTTGCCGTCAAAAAGCTTCACGTATTTTCCGCAAGAAAGCCTCTCTCTTGCCGTCAAAACTGCCTCACGCCAAGCGCTAAGAGCGGTTTTTCCTTCGTTTGACGCCATAAATCTCACCGCCCCGTCAATGGACGCGGAAAGAATGTAGGAAGGGCTGCTGGTCTGGAAAACTGCCATCTGACGTCTCAGCTCAGCGGAGGAAACAAGCTCGCCTCTGCGGTGAAGGATTGCCGTTTGTGTGAGGGAGGGCAGAGTCTTATGAAGGCTTTGCACCACAATATCAGCGCCGCACGCCACAGCTCCTTTTTCGAACACGGAATGAAGTCCAAGGTGGGATCCGTGAGCCTCGTCTACCATAAGGGGCACGCCTCTTTCGTGGCAGACACGGGCGATATTCTCAACGTCGGAGATAACTCCTTCGTAGGTGGGGCTCGTGATTATAACGAGGGATATATCTTCTTCACCTATGGCTTTTTCCACGTCAGTCACGGGAACTGAGGCGCAAAAGCCAAGCTCGGTCTGTGGAACGTTAATGTAAACGGGCTCTGCACCGCAGATCTCAAGAGCGTGATACACCGCTTTGTGACAGTTTCTCGCCACAAGAACTTTCGGACGCTCACCCTTATAAAAGAGGGCGGCTCTGACAGCTGCAAGGATGGCTCCCGTACTGCCGTTCACGCAAAATATGCTTTCGTCTGCTCCCCAAAGTTTTGCGGCAAGTCTCTCCGACTCAGCAAACATGCCCTCGGGGGCGTTCAGGTTATCAAAGCCGTCGATCTCCGTTATGTCAAGCTCCGCGCCAAGGAGTTTTAAGTACGGCGAAAGAGAACAGTTTCTCTTATGTCCCGGCATGTGCATGGGAAGTCTGCCGTTTTTTGCGTATTCCTCAAGTTTTTCCGCAAGACCTTCGTTTTTCACTTTCTAAAACTCCTTTCGTCAAGTTAAATTCATTATACCATAAAGAAAGTCATATATCAATGAAATCCGGGTGTATTTTTCTGTTTCCTTATAGAGGCGTGCCGGGACGAAAATTCACACTTTCCCCATTGACTTTTTTACGTCAATTGTTTATACTGAAATATATAATATATTTTGTAATTTTCCCGTCAATTCGGCGGCGACCTCGGAGTCTGATATGAATTTCAAAAAGATTTTAGCCCTGCTTTTCGCCCTTGTGCTTCTTCTTTCCTGCTTTGTTTCCTGCGACTCGAAAAACTCAAAAGTGGTTATGTCCGTTTCGGGTCACGACGTACCCTATCACGTATACAGATACTTAGTTATAAACTCCCGCAAAGAGGTAGAAAAGACCTACGGTGCTGACGTTTGGTCCGGCGACAAGGCTGACACAGCTAAGGCGGAGCTTACAGAAAACATCAAGACCTCTCTTGCCAACCTCTACACAGTATGCGTTATTGCAGAAGGCTACAACCTCAGCTGGGATAACACCGCCATCATGTCGGAAGCAAAGGTCCACTACAACGAAGTGGTGGGCCAATACGAAAACAAGGCTGACTTCAAGGAAGAGCTGAAAAACATGGCTATGACTGAAGACACCTTCCTGTTCCTCCTTTGCAACGACGTTTTGAACCTTGAGCTGTACGAAAAGATCATCTACGCCGATGAAAAGAACAGCGACAACACTTACCTTGGCGAGCTCTTCCGCGGCGAAGACTTCATCAGAGTTAAGCAGATCTTAGTGGGCGGCGAAAACGGTCTTGACAACGAAACCAATCTGAAAAAGGCAAAGGAGCTGAAGGCTCGACTTGACGAAGGCGAGGATTTCGACAAGCTCTGTCAGGAATACAACAACGACCTTTATATGTTCTCCAACGAGGATGGATACTACATTATGCGCGGCACCAGATCCTTCGAGTTTGAAGAAGCCGCATTCGCCCTTGAAGTAGGCGAGATCAGCGACATCGTTCTCACCGAAGCGGGATACTCCATCATCAAGAGATACGAAAAGGAAGAATCCTACATCATCGAGAATTTTTACGACCTTGCTGACGAGTATTACGAATCCATCTACACCTCGATCTACGAGGAAAAATATGACGCGGTCCTTGAGAGTATAGAAACTCTTCCTGAGGAATACGATATTTTAACCCTTGAATAAAAATCTCAGCCTTCGGGTGTGAAACGGAGATTATTTTGAAACGACACAGACGTATCCGTACCGGTTACAGAATCGGCACGAAGAAAAAGCCAATCAAAAAGACGGTGATCAGAGTTCTTTTCGTCGTATTATGCGCGGCGATGCTGACTCTGTTCTCAGTGCTCTTAGGTACTTACCTAAAGGAAAAAGCGGATCTTGCAGGCAGTGCGATAGACGGCACGGAAGCAGCCACCCAAGAGGCAAGTGACACTACAGAACTTTATCCCGACGGCATTAAAAGCACTTCCAATGCAAAGGAAATAAAGGTTTGTGCGGCTGATATTGATATCACCGCAGGAACTCCAAGTTCAGCAAAGGATAAGGTATACGACTTGTCCGACACCTACAACGCCGTATCCGTAAAGATCTCCTCTGCTGACGGAAAGCTTCTTTACGTTTCCGAGGCTCTCCTTGATTACGTAAGGCTTAATTCCACCGACCTTCCCTCTACTCCTCAAGAAAACGTTGAATCGGAAGATGCGGAAGCTGCTCCCGACGAAGATGGATCAGACACCGAAACGAAGCCCGAAAAAGCAGCGGAAGACACCCTTTCCAACCTGAAAGCTGTTATTGACGCCGCAAATGAGAAAAAATTCCGCAAGAGTGCCGTGTTCAAAACAAACGCAGGCGTACTCGGCTCCACTGCAGAGTCTCTCTCTCAGGCACAGATCGACAGTGTCATTGTCGGAGAGATCGCATCCTTCGGCTTTGACGAGATCATCATCGGCGGACTTGTAGACGAGGATACGGGCATCACTCACGATTCCCTCAAGACCATCATCACCTATCTGACTCAGCTCAGAGCAAGATCCGGTCAGCTTGACATCGGAGTCGTTCTCCCCGCTTCTCTTTATCTTATCCCCCAAAGTGCAAGTATTATCAAGACCCTCTCCGAGTACGTGGACTTCCTTGCCATCGAGATCTCTGTAGACTCCGATGAGCCCAGCGTCGCATATTCTCTGGTCTTTGACAACTGCCATTCCCTCAAGGGAAATTTCAGCGTATATAATATTCGCGGTATGATAACTGCAGAGAAAACCGACGTTGCATGTGCGGTAATGGCGGCTCTGAGAGACCTCTCGGCAGCAAGCCTGCAGTTCTCTGTCTATGTGGCTGACCCGTATTTCGACCCCCACAGCGGCAGTGTTGAATCGGAAACCGAAACCGAAACGAATCCCTCCAACGATAACGCCATGAGAGAAGAAGATTATCTGGCGCAAGAAACAGCTATCGAGTCTGAGTCAGCTTCGGAGCCCGATACTACTGTAGAATCGACCACCGATCCCGAAACATCAGTCCCCGCTGAGTCTTCAGATCCCGAAACCGAAACCGAAAGTGAAAGTGAAAGTCAAAGTGAAAGTGAAAGCAATACAGAATACGAGGACTGACCACGTCTCTTTAAACCTCAGCCCTTCCGTTTGCCATATCGCTTTGTCCCGTGACTGTGAAATAATCGACGTTTGCGACAAATTAAAGTCCTGTCCGGGCCAAATCCCTGACAGGACTCTTTTGTTTGGCTCAATGACCGCCGCAGATGTGGTCCTTCTGAAGGAAATGTGTCTTGACACCACGGCAAACCATGACTTTATGGTGCTGAAGGTGCACCTTTTTGATTACCGCTATGCTTATGCGGTACGAAGCAGCGTTCCTGACTACGCAGTAGTGTTGTTCCTTTATAAAAGCTATCGGGAATTTATCGACCTTGGGAAAGAGTCAATGAATTTCACCTCACATCCGCCATCCGTTTTGTCAGGTACGTTTCCCGAGTTGTTTTCAGTGACAAACTTCCTTTCCTCAAACGATGCCGTTACTCTTCTGAGACTCATTTGCTCACGCTTTTCAAGAAGCGGCGAGGCGATAAGCTCTCGAGTCGAATTCTACGAAAGCGATTTTACTCCGGACATGGCTGATAGCAGCGGATGTGTTCCGTCGGGTCCCCTGGCTCTGATATTCACAACGCTTCTCAGTATTCTTGACAGCACAAGCAGTGACGGTGTGCTGAACGTGAACGTATCGCGTTTTTCAGGTAGCCTTGAAGTACGAATGAACACGAGATCCCAAACAGTCGAAAACACATTCGGGGAAGTCTCCGACGTGTTGCTCCTTTCCGGACAACTCAAGGGAACGTTTTCCCGTCTTTCCCTCGCCTCCTTCGCCGCAGCGGAAAGCGAAATGTACCTCACGGGCTCAGTTTCTCCCTTGGGTGAAGTATCCTTCTTCTTCGGATATATTCCTGAGACTTTCCCCACCCTTGAGTTCAAATTCGACGATCCTGCAGACAAATCGGATCTTCTTGTGGATTCCGTACTGAGGCTCTTTGGCCTTCCCGAATTTACTTTTGAGTAAGCAAGACAGCCAACAGCAGAAGAACGTCCCCTCCGTTGTCGCCGCCTGCTATAGCAAGTATCAAGGCTATGATCAACAGCTCTTCATAGCCTATATCGCTGAGAATACGGGGCAGGTGGCTCTGCTTATCTAACTTCTGAGGTAAGCATTCCTCTTCACGATCAACGGGTGTATCCGTCTCTGTTACATTATCCCCAAGTTCACCGCAGGGCTCGGATTCCGACATATTTTCCCCCACAGGCTCCGTCTCAGCGTCCCTTTCCGTGACGATTTCGTAGTTCTCCGGTGGCACCTCAGGCTCAAGTCTTCTCCCCTTCTGCCTGTTTCTGCGAAAACGACTCCCGTCGTACTTTGGGGGAAGATTGTATTTGTATATCTCGTATTCTTCGTCGCTTATATCGTCGTAAAATTCCATACCCTCAGCTTCTCTCAGCTTCGACTCACGCCCCTGGTTCCTGCTGTACACACTTCTCTCCCCTTTCCAATATCAAATCCCACTCACGACCTACTTTTTGTCCGGAAACAGGTCAAGCAGACCCGATAACTTTGAGTAAGACATTATCGAATCTATCATACCTTGACGGTTAGAACTGAGGTAGGGCTTCAGCGCCGCAAGAAGTCTGTTTCTCTTCTCAGCATCCGCGGACGTGCGACCCTTGCCTCCCTCTCTCATCAAGGGAGACAGCGTGTTTATTATTTCCGGAAGCTTTTCGTAGATTTCCGACACGTTCCCCGAAGTCTGAGCCTTCTCCTCTACTGCTGAAGACGCCTCAGATGCCGCAGGAACTCCATCCTTCAGTCCTTTTATGAGTTCTGCCACCTTCGGGTCGCTCATCAGTTTGCCGACTACAGAACTGATATCAAATTCTCCGTTTTCCATAATATCCCTCCTTCGACTTTGCCTTCACCGTTAATTTCTTCTGTATTTTTTGTATATGGAAATAAGCTCAAGGGCACGTACTATATCCGCGTCCGTAACCTCAGCAAGAACTCCCCTGATTCCCGCCATGGTTTTCGCGTCGGGAGTCTTTTTCGGTACCTCACCACCCGACAGAGCACGTATTATCTGACAAAGCTTATCATCGGGAAGTTCTAAAAGTCCATCAAGCGCTTTCTTGTCAAACATAATCTTCTCCTATCCGCCGCTGTCCTGCGGCAAAATATTTCTTCGTCTCCGCAGACATAGCCGCGGACTTTTTATCATTATATGCGGCAGTCCCGTTTTGGTGCAAAATCCGCTTCAATTCACTTAAAAGGAGCCAACTTTTATGAAAATATTAGTTTTTTCCGACTCTCACGGCAACACGTCGCGCATGATAGATGCCATCGAAGCGCATCTGCCCTCCTGCAAGCTGATAATTCATCTGGGGGACGGCGTCCGCGATATTTCCTACGTCTCAGACCTCTATCCTCAGATACCTGTGATCTCGCTGAAGGGTAACGGCGAAAGTTTCAGCCGTGACGTGCGTATTATCGAAGAATTCGGAGTGAAAATGATGTGTATTCACGGGCACACCTATGGAGTAAAATCATGTATTGACCGAGCGGCAATGTGTGCCATTGATGAGGGCGTAGATATTCTCCTATACGGTCACACACATACCGCCGCCGACACCCTTTTCGAGTCGGTGGATGGCAGAAGGGTGAAGATTTTCAATCCGGGTTCGGTGGGCAAAGGCTATCCTCCGGCCTATGGCATAATCTCCTTTGACAGACTGGGCAGATTTCTCACCTCCCACGGTTATTTTTGACAAAGGCATCGACAATGTTCCTACCGTAAAACATTGTCGATTTTGTTTTACCGTCTGAACAGTTACGACGGGATTTGGCAAAAAATCCAACTGCATTCTTTCACCGTTTTTTCTTTTTGGTAATAATTGTAAATAATTACCAAAACTTTCTGGTAATTTTTAGTCATTATTTATTTCCTGTGCTTATTGCTTTTCTCTCAGTAATATGGTAAAATAATACCGAAATAAACCAATTATTGGTAAAGAACGGAGTTAAGCGATGAATCAGGAAATTCGTGTATTAATAGCTGATGAAAATGCAGAAACAAGAAGAAACATAAGAGAGGTGCTGTCTTGCCGTACTACCAACAGCATCTCGGAAGCTACAAACGGCGAGGCTGCTCTTGAAAAGATCAAAACCGGAAAGTTTGACATTGTGATTTGTGACGCATGGCTCTCTGGAATCGACGGCATCTCTCTGATCCGCCGAGGCGGAGAGTTGACGGGGTCGTCTTCCCCCGCATTTATACTTATAAGCGCCTTAGCAAACCAGAATATTTTCATGGACGCAAACCGTGCGGGAGCGGAGCTTTGTCTGACCAAACCCATTGACTACGCAAGCTTTGCCGACCAGATAGAGACTATTTGCCGCAACAGGGGTGTTGTAAAATCTCTTACAGGAAGTCGAGACGGAAAGGCAAAAAATAATACTCCTGCGGATATAGAGTCTCAGGTAACGAAGATAATTCATCAGATAGGCGTTCCGGCTCACATCAAGGGGTACCAATACCTTCGCACGGCAATACTTATGACAATCGATGACAGCAACATAATTAATTCGGTAACGAAAGTGCTCTACCCCACCGTAGCCAAGCAGTATTCCACAACCACATCGAGAGTGGAGAGAGCGATACGTCATGCCATTGAGGTAGCCTGGGACAGAGGCGATATCGACACCCTCAACTCCTACTTCGGCTACACCATACAGAACAACCGCGGTAAGCCTACGAATTCGGAGTTCATCGCAATGATCGCGGACAATCTGAGGCTTAAATATAAAATCAAGTGATTTTAGGTGGGAAGAGATACACTTCCCGCCTATTGTTTCGGAAATCATTGACAAAAGGAAGAAAATCTGTTAGAATACTTGATGCTTAATATATCCACATCGGAGGTAAATTTTATGATCAAGATCACAATGATGGACGGCGGCGAAATTAAGCTTGAGCTTGACAGAACTGCTGCTCCCATAACTGTTGAAAATTTCGAAAAGCTTGCTAAGGCAGGTTTCTACAACGGACTCATCTTCCACAGAGTCATTAACGGCTTTATGATTCAGGGCGGCGATCCCACAGGCTCCGGCATGGGTGGTTCCGACGAGAATATCAAGGGCGAGTTCCGTATGAACGGACACAACAACCCCATCTCCCACGTCCGCGGAGTAATCTCCATGGCTCGCGCACAGCATCCCAACTCTGCATCTTCTCAGTTCTTCATCGTACACAAGGATGCAAAGTATCTTGACGGACAGTATGCAGCATTCGGTCGCGTTACCGAGGGTATGGACGTTGTTGACCGTATCGCTTCCGTAAGAACCAACATGATGGACAGACCTCTTGAGGATCAGACCATCAAGACCATCGAAGTTATCGAGGCGTAAATCCACGAAAAAAATCAAAACTACCGCTTTCACGAAAAATGAAAGCGGTAGTTTTTTGAATACAATGTACCAGTATAAGCCTTTTCCTATGCCTAAAGTT
>JAZULS010000024.1:0-5743 GCA_045603205.1 Eubacteriales bacterium
TATATCTTCCCCATAGTGAAAAACGAAAAGCACTTCTTTCGAAGTGCTTTTTCAGCCATCGACTCGTGGTGACGCTAGTGCAAACATCGGACTAGATCCACGGGGAAAATGCTCTCGCATTTTGCCGCCCGTACCGGATGCGGCAAACCCCTTTCGAATCCACATTATATCTTCCCCATAGTTAAAAACGAAAAGCACTTCTTTCGAAGTGCTTTTCGTTTTTCACTGGGGGAAGGTGGATTCGAACCACCGAAGTCAGTGACAACAGATTTACAGTCTGCCCCCTTTGGCCGCTCGGGAATTCCCCCTGGAGCTGGTGATCGGAGTCGAACCAACAACCTGCTGATTACAAATCAGCTGCTCTGCCATTGAGCCACACCAGCATATTTATTTTTACGTCGTTTTTTAACAACGGACATATTATATCACAGCACCTTACCTTTGTCAACACCTTTTTTATAAAAATTTCAATCTTTTTTATGGGGATTTTTCTTAATCCACCGAGCAAATAATTAACAAAAAACTGCTCAGATCTTTATCCGAGCAGTTTTCTTTTATATTACTTTTATCTTACTTGGTACCAAAAAGTCTGTCGCCGGCGTCGCCGAGTCCCGGAAGAATATATCCGTTCTCGTTGAGGCATCTGTCAAGAGTGGAAACGTAAACGTTTACGTCGGGATGCGTTTCCGCCACCTTGGAAACTCCCTCGGGAGCACCAATGATCGCCATGAACTTAATATGCTTACAGCCCTTGTCCTTCAGCATCTGAATAGCGTCGCAGGCACTTCCGCCCGTAGCCAGCATGGGGTCAACTACCATAACGAGCTTATTCTCGATATCCTTCGGAAGCTTGCAATAGTATGTCTGAGGCTCGAGGGTCTCCTCGTCCCTGTACATTCCGATGTGTCCAACCTTAGCCAGAGGGAACAGCACGTGTACGCCGTTTACCATTCCAAGCCCCGCACGGAGGATGGGAACGATAACCACTGAATCATCCTTGACTACCTGCTGTGTGCACTTCTCAAGGGGAGTCTGCACTTCAACCTCGGTGGTGGGAACGCCATCCTTAAGACTTTCGTAGGTCATAAGAGTGGTGATCTCTTCCACCAGCTCGCGAAACTCCTTCATACTGGTGTTCTCGTCACGGAGGATCGCGATCTTATGTCTGATAAGGGGATGATCGAATATTACAACGTTGTCGTAATTTTTCATTTTTCAACGGTTCCTTTCTTATTCTTCTGACTCGGGCTTCTTGAACTTATTCAGAAGAATGTTGACAACGATTCCAAGGATCAGCGCGCAGGCAATAGCGGTGATAGTAACCTTGCCGATAGCCATAGACATGCCGCCTATACCGGAAATGAGGATGACCGATACGGTGAAAAGGTTTGCGTGGTCCTCTAAGTTCACCTTCTGGATCATCTTGAGACCGGAAACTGCGATGAAGCCGTAAAGGGTGATACATACGCCGCCCATTACGCATCCGGGGATGGAATCAAGGAAGGCAACGAAGGGGGAAACGAAGGAGATAAGCAGTGCCATGATGGCAGTTGTTGTAATAGTGGCAACGGAAGCGTGTCTTGTAATGGCAACACATCCGACAGACTCGCCGTAGGTGGTGTTGGGGCATCCGCCGAAGAAGGCACCTGCAAATGAACCTACGCCGTCACCGAGAAGCGTGCGGTGGAGACCGGGCTCTTCAAGAAGGTTCTTGTCGATAATGCTGGAGAGATTCTTGTGGTCTGCAATGTGCTCAGCGAACACTACGAAAGCAACGGGAATGTATGCTACTGCAACGGTGGCAAGATAGCTCCACTCAAAGTCGCCAACACCCTTGAACGCTTCAAGGAAGGTGAACTCGGGAACGGATACGAAGGTTCTTACGGTAACGCCGTCAGCAACAAGGGCCTCAAACACGGAAAAATCAATAACCTTGAGGGCGTCGATGCCGGCAGAATGACCGATGACAGTGAACACTGCAGCAACCGCATAACCTGCAACAATACCGATGATGAAGGGGATGAGCTTTGTCATCTTTTTGCCGTAGGTGGAGCAAAGTACGACAACGAGAAGAGTAACTATTGCGCACACGAAGGATGCCCAGAGGCTGCCGGACATGATGAAGGCACCGTTTGCATCCTGAGGACCATAGGAAAATACGTCCTTGATAGCTGCGCCTGCAAGTGAAAGACCGATAAGTGCAACTGTAGGTCCGATAACTGCCGCAGGCATGAGCTTGTTGATCCAGCCTACGCCAACAAACTTAACCACAAGGGCAATAACCACGTATACGAGGCCCGCGAAAGCCGCACCGATGAGAAGTCCCAGGTAGCCGAGGCTCAGGGACACTGCACCTGCGAAGGCTGCACTCATTGAGCCGATGAAGGCAAATGAGGAACCAAGGAACACGGGGCTGCGGAACTTTGTAAAGAGCTGATAAACGAGCGTGCCTACACCTGCTCCGAACAGAGCGGCGGAAGCAGACATTCCGTTACCTACGATTGCGGGAACGGCGATGGTTGCCGCCATAATAGCAAGAAGCTGTTGGATGGCGAACACGATGAGTTTGCTGAAAACCGGTTTGTCATGAACATCATAGACGAGTTTTTTGGACATTTTTATTTCCTCCTGATTTGTCGGGAGATTTTCGCGCACCCCCCGCTCACTACATATTATTTTACATCCTGCGTCGAAAAAAGTCAATCTTTCACTCGTAGATTTGTACTTATATTTATATGGAAGGAACTCCGCTTGACCGCAAAACAGCCGAATACTTCCCCGAGAAACGGATTTTTCCGAAAAGTTTTTCGATTTTTTTGTGTTTTCCTGTTGACAAACGCCCTCTATACCCTTATAATATAACTTGTTAAGAATAGCGGCGATAATCAAAAACGAATATCGCCACGAAAACTAAAATAATTCATTAAAAGGAGAAAATCACTATGTTCGGTATCCCGAATTGTCTCTTGTACCTGGGCGTTATGCTGGCTGTGATCATGGTATGGTTCCTCGTGTTCAAGAGACCCGTTTATGAAGCGGTTCTTCTCAGCTTCATCGTGCTTCTGTTCGTAACAGGCACATACGCTGACGCTTTTAGCTTCATCGACGCTGCACTTTCTACTTCCCTGCTTTATTCAATGGTTGCCTTCGTGGCGATGTCGATCATCCTCACCACAACTAAGGTTATCCACGGATGTAACAACATCATCCTTGCCCTCCTCGGAAGAATTCCCGGCGGCGCAGGATACGTTGCTGTTATCGCCAGCTCCTTCATGGGCGCCCTCTCCGGCTCAGGCCCCGGTAACGTTATGGCAACGGGTGTAATCACCATCCCTGCTATGAAGAAGTCCGGCTTCCCTGCTGAGCTTGCCGCTAACGTTGAAAGCAACGCAAGCTATATGGGTAACATGATCCCCCCTTCCTCCAACATCGTTGCGGCTTTCGGTGCTCTTTGCGCATTCGACGCAGCATTTGAAGGTATGTCCACCGGTCAGTTCTGGCTCGTTCTCTGGGGAATTTCCATCTGGTTCATCCTCCAGCGTCTCCTCACCATCTTTGCTTTCGTTAAGTACTACAAGATCAAGCCCATGTCTAAGGAAGACATCCCCAGCCTGAAGCAGTCCTTCAAGGAAAACTGGCAGGGTATGCTCCTCCCCTTCATCATTCTTCTCCCCTTCGTATTCGACTTCCTCTTCAAGGATACATTCTTCACTGCAAGACTCGGTGCGGCAGGTGCTAAGGCTCTCTCCAGCAGCATGCTCCTCTTCATCGCAGGTATTGCTTCCCTTTACGCTGTTCTCATCGTTAAGGATAAGAAGACTGTAACTCCCCACAAGATCGCTACAATGTTCGCAAACGGTGTAAAGACCATTGCTCCCGCTATCGCAGTGTGCGTATTCGGTTACATGATCGGTGCTATGTTCAAGCAGATCGACGTTGCTACCGAAATGGGCGCATTCATCGCCGGCATGTCCTTCGGCAAGTTCGGCATGGTACTCTTCATCTGCGTTCTTACCTGTATCCTCGGCATGCTTATCCCCGGTTCTTCTCTCGTAGTTATGTTCGGTACTACCTTTATCACACTTCTGAACTCCGTTGGAGTATCTCCCCTCCTCGCTGCTGCTATGCTCCCCTGCATCTGCGGTGTTATGTGCGGTATCACTCCTCCTCTGGGACTCGGTATGTACGCAGGTATGTCCGTAGCGAACTCCGACTTCTCCAAGACCTTCAAGAACAACCTCTTCTGGGTCGCAGGACAGTTCATTATGCAGGTTGTCGTACTTATGGGATGGCTCCCCATCCTCGGACTGTAAGGAGGTATCATCGTGAAAAATATTATTAAAAAGATTGCCTCTGTAGGCAAAATGGTATTCGGTTACGGTGTTATGATCACCCTTTTCGCAGGCGGTCTGACATTTTTCGGCTACGTTGCTGCTCTTATCATAGGCGGTGACACAGCTGCAGCTATCTGCAACTTCATTTCCAAGAGTTTTAACCCCGTAATAATTTACGCTTCTTCTATCGTCGTGCTTCTCGGTCTTCTTTGCATGTATCTCAGCGGTGAGAAATCTCTCACTCCCGAAACAAAGCACATTAAGGAAAAGAAGATCCACGCTGACGACCACGTAGAAAAGTAATTTTTCCCACAAAGCGGTGCGAGACATCTCGTACCGCTTTGTTTTTGGTTCACAAACCATCATTTTATAAAAAAGTTCACTTTTTTCAGAAAAAACGATTGATTTTATATGATATTTGTGATACAATCTCGAAAGAATATAATGTAAAGGTTATAAGCAGGAGAAAATTTCGTGAACACAAGACAGTATCAGTACGTTTTGGAGCTTGCAAAACAGCTGAATTTTTCAAGAGCCGCGGCAGAGCTTGGCGTAAGTCAGCCCTCCCTCAGCCAGTATATAAAGAAGATCGAAGAAGAGATAGGCGCGGAGCTTTTCACCCGCAGCGGATCAAAGCTTTTCCTCACCGACGCAGGCAGAGCCTATACCGAACACGCAAGAAAGGTGCTGACTCTTGAGCGTGAGATGATCTCCGTCATCGCAGACATAAAAAACGAGAAGACGGGATCGGTGAAGATCGGCGCTTCTCCCTATTGCTGTAAAAATCTTCTTCCCGCCGCTATCGCCCGTTTCAAGAAGAACAACCCCCACGTCACCGTCACCATCGACGAGCTTCCTCAGGCGGCGCTGACTGCATCTGCCAAAGAGGGAGACTGCGACATCTACATCGCCACCTACGCCCTCAACAACGAGGATATGTACTACTCCGACGTCCTCTTCAAGGAACGAGTTGTGGTGGCAGTCCCCGCAGATTTCGAGATCAACGAAAGGCTTGGCGGCAAAAACAGCGACGGCACTCTTCCCACGGTAAGTATTCGGGAGTTCGAGGGACTTGACTTCATCTCCATGTCCGACGCTCAGTTTATGGGTGCCACTCTCTCCGACATCATTGAGGAGAACAACGTGACCATAAACAACGTGGTAAACTGCTTCACCTACGACACTATGATCTCTCTTGTGGAGCACGGCGTAGGAATCGCCTTCGTGCCCGACACTCTGACAAGACGTAACAAGGACGGCAGCATCTGCTACTACTCCCTCAGCGAACCTCTGCCCCGCCGACAGATCAACGCATATTCCCCTAAGCACCGCTACGTCTCGGGCTTCTGCAGAGAAATTATTGAAATTTTGAAGAATCAGTGAGTCAAGACCACCGGTTGAACCGGTGG
>JAZULS010000025.1:0-6700 GCA_045603205.1 Eubacteriales bacterium
GTATCTCCGCATCACCGAGTACGCTGATAAGCTTCTCGAGCGACTTGAAAGCGTAGACTACCTCCCCAACGTAAAGACTCAGCAGGTCAACTGGATCGGCAAGTCTAAGGGTGCGTTCGTAGACTTTGCTTTCGGCGATGAAAACGAAAAGCTCACCATCTACACTACCCGTCCTGACACTCTCTTTGGCGTAACTTTTATGGTTCTTGCTCCCGAGCATCCCATTCTCGACAAGTACGCTGACAAGATCACAAACTTCGCTGACGTTGAGGCGTACCGAGAGGTATGTGCAAAGAAGACCGAGTTCGAGCGCACACAGCTTGTAAAGGATAAGACCGGCGTTCGCATCGAAGGACTTGAAGCAACCAACCCCGTTTCCGGCAAGAAGATCCCCGTATATATCTCCGACTACGTAATGATGGGCTACGGTACAGGCGCGATCATGGCTGTTCCTGCTCACGACGAGCGTGACTACGACTTCGCAAAGAAGTTCGGCATCGACATCGTTGAAGTTATCAAGGGCGGTAACATCGACGAGGCTGCATACACCGGCGACGGAGAGATGATCAACTCCGACTTCCTCAACGGCTACACCAATAAGAAGGACTCCATCGAAAAGATGATAGAGGTCCTCTCCGAAAAGGGAATCGGCAAGGCAGGCGTGCAGTATAAGATGAAGGACTGGGCGTTCAACCGTCAGAGATACTGGGGCGAGCCTATCCCGATCGTTCACTGCGAGCACTGCGGAATGGTTCCCGTGCCTTACGAAGAACTTCCTCTGAAGCTTCCCACCATCGAGAATTTCGAGCCCGGTGAAGGTGGAGAAAGCCCCCTCGCTAAGATCGATTCATACGTAAACTGCAAGTGCCCGAGGTGCGGCGCAGACGCTAAGCGTGAGACAGACACCATGCCTCAGTGGGCAGGCTCCTCTTGGTACTTCCTCAGATACATCGATCCCGTAAACGACTCCGCCCTGGCGGATCCCGAAAAGCTGAAGTATTGGCTCCCCGTTGACTGGTACAACGGCGGTATGGAGCACGTGACCCGTCACCTTATCTACTCCCGCTTCTGGCACCGCTTCCTCTACGACATCGGCGTAGTACCCACAGCAGAGCCTTACGCTAAGCGTACCGCGCAGGGTCTTATTCTCGGTCCCGACGGCGAAAAGATGAGTAAATCCAAGGGTAACGTAGTAGACCCTAACGACGTAGTTGACGCATACGGTGCAGACGTTCTCAGACTCTACATCCTCTTCATGGGTGACTATGGCGCGGCGGCTCCTTGGAATGAAAACGGCGTTAAGGGCTGTAAGAGATTCCTTGAAAGAGTTGCGGCACTCACCGATATGGTAAAGGGTGAGGGCGTAACTGCAGATCTTGACAGCCAGATCCATAAGACCATCAAGAAGGTAACTCTCGACATCGAGGAGATGAAGTTCAACACCGCAATCGCGGCAATGATGGCACTTGTAAACAAGATCTACGAGGTAGGCTCCATCACAAAGACCGAGCTTGAGGCATTTGTGAAGATGCTTTGCCCCTTTGCACCTCACCTTGCTGAGGAGATGTGGGAGACTCTCGGCGGCGCCGGTTTTGCTTCTCTTGCAAAGTGGCCCGAATGGGACGAAGCTCGTTGTGTAGATGCAGAGATCGAGATCGCCGTGCAGATCTGCGGCAAGCTTCGCGGAACCGTCACCGTTCCCGCAGATGCGGCACAGGAGGCGGTCATCGCGGCGGCAAAGGCAAACGACAAGGTTGCGTCTGCTCTCGAGGGAAAGAAGATCATCAAAGAGATCTACGTACCCGGCAGAATCGTCAATATCGTTGCAAAGTAATAAAAACGAGAAAGTTTTTCAGGGAAAGTATTGACAAACAAGGTAAGCTGAAGTATAATATCTAAGTGATAGTCAAAAGCTATCTGTTGCCTTTAGCGAAGGGAGGGAAATTAAATGGCAGAAGTCAGAGTAAAAGAGAATGAATCACTTGACAGCGCGCTCCGTCGTTTCAAGAGACAGTGTCAGCGTTCCGGTATTCAGGCCGAGCTTCGCAAGAGAGAATGCTACGAGAAGCCCAGCGTAAAGAGAAAGAAGAAATCCGAAGCTGCAAGAAAGCGTAAGTACAAGTAATAAGTGCTTATAAGGGTACCCGACAGAGGGTACCCTGTTTTTTTGTTTCGCCTGTCATCTCCAAATATACCAAAAAATTAGGGTTACAAAATCCGCTCGGGACGATTATAATAATAAGTGAAGGAACGTAAAACGGAAAACCAAAGAAAGCGGTATACTATGGAGCTTATAATAATCAGCGAAAGTAAGCTGAAGATAATGCTGAATGCCGACGAGGTCAAAAAGTACGATCTTGAAACGGGATGTCAAGGTGACATTTCCGGCAGAGCGGCATTCAGGAATATATTAAAAGAAGCAAGAGACAAATGCGGCTTTGATGCCGTAGGAGAAAGAGTTTTTGTTCAATATTATCCCGAACGGGGCGGCGGATGTGAAATGTTCATCACCAAACTTGGGGAGAAAAGGAGCGAAAAACGCACGAATACCACCGAAAAAAGAAGCGGATACATAATTTACAGCTTTGAAAAATTAAGTGATCTGCTTGATACCTGTCGACGGTTGAAGATCGCACGGTATAAGGGGGAAAGTAAAGCGTGGCGGGAGACGTCGGGCGAAAAATACTATCTGACCCTTGAAAAAGAGATCCTTTTTGCTGCAGAAAGCGGCGGGGAAGTGTGCCACGACGGGTATTATTATATATTAAAGGAACATTCTCACCTTCTCTGCGATAACGCGGTATCAAAACTTGCCCCCCTCGCGTGAAAAAAATATTGAGAAAAGCGATAAGCTCAGTCTTGTCGCTTTTTTGTTTGAAATGCTCCCCCACGTAAAGGAAACCGACACCGAAGCAGTCTGATGGACTGTACGTACACTGCATATAAGGCTCCCTTGTGTAAAGGGAGCTGGCACCGCAGGTGACTGAGGGAGAGTGCGTAAAGTTACGATCAGCAGAAACTATCTGTCACGCAGACTCCTTCCACCGCAGGGCAGTCCCCCTTTACATTCGAGAGCCCATTCGTCACACTCTCCAAAGCCAAAACCGCCAATTTGTGCAAAATGACGAACTGTGGTAAAATTATACACAAAAGACAAGCACCTAAAATCCACTAATCGTGTAAAATGACAATAAAACGCCCCAAAAACCACAAAAATCCAATTGAAACCAGAAAAAAATATGATAAAAAATACAAATTACTATTGATTTTTACCTTTATATATGTTATCATAACTGTAGCTACCGAGAGGTACATACTATTTTAAATTTCTTTATGGAGGAAAAAATGAAGAAACGTATTTTTAGCGCTCTGATTGCTGTAGCACTCGTTGTTGTAATGCTCACAGTAGCAGTAAGCGCAGCGTCTTTCTCAGACGTTAAGGACGGCAAGTGGTACGCTGCTGACGTTAACTACGTTGTTGAAAAGGGTATCATGAAGGGTACCGGCGGCAACAAGTTCAACCCGGGCGGCACTATCACAAGAGCAGAGTTCATGCTCATCATCTACAACTACGAAGTAGCTAACTACGGCGCAGTTGAAAACGACGGTGCATACACTTACACCGACATTACCGGTTGGCTTCCTACAGTTGCAGGAAACGACATCGCTCTTAAGTGGGCACAGGATGCCGGCATCGTTGTTGAAGAAGCTTTCAGACCCTACGATGCTATCACCAGAATCGAAATGGCTGAAATGCTCTACAACTACCTCGAGAACTACAGAGACATTTCTGAGTTCGTTAACTGTGCAGAAGTTGACGAGTCTCTCTCAGTTGTATTAGAGTTCGGTGACCTTTTCGACGACAAGTACGCTAATATCTCTGACAACCAGTTCAACGCAATCCAGACAATGGGCGAGATGGCTCTCATCGCAGGTATCGCTAACCCCGAGAATCCCGATGCTCCTCTCTTCGACGGTTTTGCTACATCTGACAGAGCTCAGGCTGCTGCTCTTATCGCAAGACTTGACAGAACAACCTCTCACCCCTCTTTCGCTGCAAAGGTTGCTATCGGTGAGTTCAACAGAGAGTACAAGGACCCCGTTCACGCTGACGGCGTTATGTTCGCTATCAAGAGCAATATGTCCTACAAGTTCGACGGTATCGTTAAGGCTATCGACAAGGCTCTCGTTTACGACGCTGACAAGTACGCTCTCGAAATCGTAGAGTACGACTTCGACGGTAACTGGTCTAACGCTGGTGGCGGCTTCTCCTTCGGTCCCGATGACAATATCACCTTCGCTCTCGTTTCCAAGGAAGATCCCACTGTTAAGGTTGAGAACTACATCAACATCTTCGGTGTTAAGTTCCCTGCAGAGGATGACGGTAACTACGACCACATCCAGATCATGCCTCACAAGCTCGTTGTAGCTGACAATGTGGCTGCTAACGCTGAGATTATCGTAGCAGATGCTACTGAAAAGCTCGACCAGCTTATTGACTACTACGCAGGCTCCGACGGAAAGGTTTACCTCTACGTTCAGGACGGCTCTAATATCGAAGGCGACCTCGTATTCTGGTTCGGTAACCTCGCTACTAACGAGGCTCTCGGCTACGGTTACTCCATGGGTGACGAAGTAGCTGACGATCAGCTCGTTCCCGCAGAAGTAACTGCTGCTGCTCAGGATGCTCTCGTAAATGACGGCGACACATACGAGTTCAAGCTTCCCATTTACCTCTCCAACTCCGCTTGTAACGGTAACGCTGCATACTGTGCACGTAAGGAAGTAACCTTCGTTGCAGTTAAGGATTCCACATCCGGCTTTAGAAAAGTAATTTGGGGCTTCAAGCCCGGCGAAGGCAAGTACAATGCTGAAGAGATCGTTGATTTTGCTGAGTCTCACATTTCTCAGTATGTATGTGCTGATTGTGGTGTGATCCACATGGCAGGCAATGCTCCTGCAGACGCAGATATCCTCAAGCAGGTTGCTTACTGTCTCCAGGGCCAGTTCGCTACTACCGTAGAGACTGACGGTGACTTTGCTACTCTCGCTGACTACGAGTCCAAGGTTGTCACCTATACTCTTAAGCTCAGCCACTTCGGTACTCCCGACGTTGTTGGCACTTACTCCTTCAAGGTAGAGTTCTACAAGGCTTCCTTCGCTGAAGCTGTTAAGCTCGGCGTCTGCCGCGATACAACAGAATCCGACGTTGTTGAAAAGCTCGACGCATTCGTTGAAGATTATACATGTCCCGTTTGTGGCGTAATCCACTACACACTTAAGGACAACGGTTGGAGAGCTGGTCGTTTCCACGACGCTATCAACTCTAAGCTCCCCATCACCGGCGACTACGATATGATTATCTACACCGATCCTTCCGAGATCGCAGCTGGTACAAACGTAGCTGGTTACGTATTCCCCACCAACGACGAGAAGAACAGCACAACTGTAGCTGAGCTCAAGGCACTTCTCGTTAAGGGCAGCGGTTATGCTCTCCTCGACAATCAGCAGTTCACTCAGAAGTACCTCGTTGTTTACTTCAACAAGTTCTATCCTGAAACTGTAACAGCTAAGTTCCTCACCGTCCAGTCTGCTACATACGCTGGTGCGAAGGACACATTCGGTGCTAACTACGTTATCTCCAACAGTTACCTCACTGTAGGTGATCAGGTATTCTGTCAGTACGCTAAGGCTCGTGGCGATATGGATTACCTCGAGGCTGTCGCAAACGACCCCGCTTCTCAGGCTCAGATCGCTAAGTTCCAGGCTTCTCTCGACGCATACGTTGCTAAGTTCGGCACAGCTATCACCGGTGCAATCAACCCCGTTCATATGCAGAACTGGGCTAACGGTGCAGGTCTTGCTTGGCCCGTATTCATCGAGCCTATGAGAGCTCAGGAAGGCGACCTCAAGCTCGTTGACGAAGATATCAAGGACGGCGACACAGTAGTTACTCCTTGGTACGCACGTCTCTACAACGACGGCAACAACTGGTCTAACCTTATTGTTGACGGTTCTGCTTGGGACGGCACATACGGTGCACTTACTGAGGGCGCTAAGATCGAAGGTACTATCATCTTTAGAATCCAGACTGCATCTGCAAATGCGATCCACGAAGTATCTGTTCCTGTTAACCTCACAGTTGACACAACAACAGCTGCTTCCGTAGCGTTCGTTCCCGCATACGCTCCCGCAGCATAATTGATGCAAAACAAGTCCTCTAAACCGGACGTAATAAAAAGCGACAAGCTTCGGCTTGTCGCTTTTTTGTTTGCTTTTCTCCATTTCGTTATGGTGCTAATCTGTCGTAGGCACCATCTCAAACGCCGAAGTTGCACATTCGCTTCGCGAAGTGCGTCATGTCGCTTCGCTCCATGCTTCTCGGAACAAGTTCCTCGCCTCGCTACGCTCACCTCCTTGGCTGATGTATTTTCTTTTGTTGCGTTGCAACAAAAGAAAATACAGAGAAAAGAGGTTATATTTCTGCTAAAAAAGTCTTATAACACATAAAACCAAGGTGGTATGTTGTAGCGTTTTATCGAATATTTTTCTAAATGCGACAGCCCCAATGAGTCTTAATTGCATTTTGCTTGATCCACGCACGCCGAGATTCAGTCAACGCGCATCAAACGAACGCATACATCAAAACAAGATCCGATAAACCAAACACCCTAGGTCCTCCCTTTTGAAAAGCTTTTTG
>JAZULS010000026.1:0-9172 GCA_045603205.1 Eubacteriales bacterium
ACACAGGGCCAGCCCCTACAGATGTTTCCCCCTCCCATTTCCAACTTGAATTTTACATTTTATTTCTCCCCTACGGTTGAAAAAACACCCCCAAATATGTTATACTAATATTATAATGAAATACTGTACCCTCTGGCCATAGAAAGGATTTTTATAATGCCGAAATACAGAAGAAATCGCATCAACGACGCCACCGCCCGCGAGGTCTCCGAGATCATCCGCGACGTTAAGGATCCCCGGGTCTCAAGCTTTATGATCACCGTTACCGGCGCTGACGTTACCGCCGATCTTAAATATGCAAAAATTTTCTACTCCTTCCTCGACGACTCTGCTCTTGACGCTGAGGCAGAGAAGGATCTTCGCCGCGGACTGAAGTCCGTTGCCCCCTTCGTGAGACGTGAGCTTGCCGCAAGACTTAACCTTCGCATCACCCCCGAGATCTCCTTCGTCCGTGACGAGGGCGTAAGCCACGGTGCCCACATCGCCTCTCTCCTTAACAAGATCGCCGCAACCTCACCTTCAACCGAAGAGGATGACGAGACCTTGGAGGGAGACGATGACTGAGAACACAGCTCCCGCTTTCGCCTCTCTCAGCCCTGCGGATATTGTCGAAAGGCTGAAGGCGGCGAAAAACCTTCTTATCATTCCACATACTAACCCCGACGGAGACGCTTTGGGCTCCGCTTCAGGACTTTATCACCTCGCCACAGCTTTCGGAGTGAAGGCTAAGTGCGGACTTCCCGACAAGCCCGCCGACAGACTTCTCTTCCTTCTTGAAAAGGTGGAGTGGAGCATCATCACCCCCGAGGAAGCGTCAGGTTTCGACACCGTTTGCACCGTAGACGTGGCTTCCCCCGAACAGCTGGGCAGTCTTGCGACCCTTGCCGAAGAAGGAAAGATCAACTTTATGATCGACCACCACGCTGAAGGCACCCCCTTCGCCGACGGATATATCGACAGTAAGGCGGCTGCGGCAGGTCAGATGATCTTCGAGCTTTATAACGTGGCTCGTCGCAGTGACGGTTTTCCCCGTCTGATCGACCTGTGCCGCGGAGCATACTGTGCCATCGTTTCCGACACAGGCTCCTTCAAATTTTCAAACGTCACCCCCCTGACTCACTACACCGCCGCTTTTCTGGTGGATGAGATCAACTCCGGCGCTGACGACGGCGCCACCACCGACGAGCTTTGCCGCACCCTTTTCGGCAGACGCACCCTGAAGGACCTTCGCGCCCAGGCTCTGGCGATAAACAAGCTTGAGCTTCACTGCGACGGAAAGCTGGGAGTAGTGATGATCACCAAGGGCGATCTTCTCGCAAACGGACTTGAAGAGTCCGACACCTCCGCGGCAGTTGAGACTCCCCGAAGCCTTGAAGGCGTGAAGGTGGCTCTCTCCGTAAGACAGACCGTCTCCGACGAGAAACTGTTCAAGGTGTCCTCAAGAAGTAATTGTGACGTAAACGTTGCCGAGATATGCGCTACCTTCGGCGGCGGCGGTCACGACAAGGCGGCAGGATGCCGAGTAAATGCTGACTCTCCCGAAAAGGCGCTGGAAATTCTCGTTTCCGCCTTCGGACGGGGACTTTGAGACAAGAAACACACCAAGAAAGAAGTTTAAGCTTATGGCTAAGAAACCCGACACCGTCAGCGGTGTTATCGTAATAAATAAGCACGAGGGCGTGACGTCCTTTCGCATAATCTCCATTCTCAAGAAGATGTTCGACACACCGAGAGTGGGTCACACGGGCACCCTTGACCCTATGGCAACGGGAGTTCTTCCCGTGCTTCTCGGCAGAGCCGTAAAAGCCTGTGACTACGTTATGGCTGAGGACAAGCGCTACGTCGCCGAGCTGAAGCTGGGAATCGAGACCGACACCGAGGACGTAACAGGCGAAGTTCTCCGCACCTCTGAGGATATTCCGTCCCCCGAAGAGGTAACTCAAGCAATAAGATCCTTCGTGGGTAAGATAAAGCAGGTTCCGCCTATGTATTCTGCCATAAAAGTGGGCGGAAGACGCCTTATGGAGATCGCCCGAGAAGGCGGAGAGGTGGAACGTGAGGCTCGTGAGGTGACAATCAACTCCATCTCCGCCGAACAGATATCACACGACACGTGGCGACTTGACGTTTCCTGCTCCAAGGGAACGTACATACGTACACTTTGCGCTGACATCGGGGCAAAGCTTGGCTGCGGCGGTGCTATGGCGGCACTCAAACGTGTTCAGACGGGAAGTTTTACCCTCGACGACGCTTATTCCATTGAAGACCTTGAAAAACTGTCCTTCGAAGACCGCTTAAAACTTCCGCTTCCCGTGGAAACCCTGTTTTCGG
This sequence comes from Eubacteriales bacterium, assembly GCA_045603205.1. Classification (GTDB taxonomy): domain Bacteria; phylum Bacillota; class Clostridia; order Oscillospirales; family CAG-272; genus RUG11130. Next base: position 2,332 of record JAZULS010000026.1, read on the forward strand.
AGTATCGCGAAATCCCTCTCCCGAAATTCTTTGCCAACCTGTACCTTGCAGGCGTGACCCTCTTCCAGAAGAAGCTGAGAGTCTCCGTTGCTGACGGAGAGCTTGTCCGCGTGAAGTACGGCTCACTTTTCCTCGGACTCGGCAGAGGTACTGTCGGCGAGGACGGAGAGGCTATGATAAAAGTGGAAAAACTCTTCCATTTAGAGAAGGTCAACTGACCGTAACTGTCAAAAAGCACGACGGCATTTCGGCCATTATGAGGAATGCCCGAAATCACCACAAATTCCAATAGAAAGGCATTATCTGAAAAACCATGCTTCGAATTCTTCACACGGGCGACGTGCATCTGGACAGCCCGTTTTCGGGACTTGATCCCAATTCTGCCGAGGCACGAAGAAACGAGCTTCGCGCCGCCTTCACTTCCCTTTTTTACTACGCAAGAACCGAGGAAGTGGACCTCATCCTTATCTCCGGCGACCTGTTCGACGCGGATTTCGTTACCCGTGAGACCCTCGCCCTAATCAAGAGAGAGTTTCAGAGCGTAAACTGCCCCATCGTCATCGCCCCCGGAAACCACGACAGCGTTTCCGAGTCAAGCGTCTGGAAAAGAGGTGTCTTCCCCGATAACACGTACATATTCACCGAGGACACCCTGGACTATTTCGACTTTCCCGAAATAGGGGCTAGAGTCTGGGGTTACGCTTTCACCTCTCGGACCATGGAATCCTCCCCTATCGCTTCTCACAACGTCTACGAGGCGGAAAATCCCGAAAGACTGAAGAACATCCTTTGCGCCCACGGGGACCTGACTTCTTCAAGAAGCGTTTCCTGCCCCCTCAGCGTAAGAGAGCTGGAAGCCTTCGGGGCAGACTACGCCGCTCTCGGACACATACATAATCCCGAGGAATACACCGACCGAATTGCATATTCCGGATGCCTTGAGGGAAGAAGCTTTGACGAGACGGGCCACAAAGGTGCGCTCCTTGTCACCATCGACGGGGCGAAGATCTCCTCCCAGAAGGTCAGATTCTCAAAAAGACGCTACGAATGTGAGACTGTTCACGTAGACGGAGCGCAGACAAACGGCGATATCAAGGATAGAATCGCCGCCTTCGTTACCGAAAAACGCTACGGCGACGACACCATCCTCCGCCTTACCCTTGCAGGTGAGGTTTCACCCTCCTTGGTTGTAAACAAGACCTTCCTCGAGGAAAATCCCCCGAGAGTCTCTGTGCTGAAGGTCATCGACGACACCTCCCCCATGCTGGACAGCCATCAGCTGAAGGCGGACCCCACCCTGAGAGGTGAATTCTACCGTCTGCTGGAGCCTCTTCTTGAAAGCGAGGACGCCTCCGAGAGAGAACGTGCCAAGGAAGCCCTCAGAATAGGACTTTCTGCTATCGCAGGAGAGGCGATAACCTACTAAAGAAAGACACGGTATTTTCACGAAAGGAAAATTACGATGTATATAAAAGAGCTACACATTTCATCCTTCGGCCCCCTTGTGGACAAAAGTTTTCAGTTTGCCGACGGACTCAACATAATCGAAGGTGCCAACGAGTCGGGTAAAAGTGCCGTTGCCACGTTCATCAAATTCCTTTTCTACGGACTCGGCGGCAGAGCAGGCGATTCTCTCTCCGAAAAGCAGAGATACGTAAACTGGAACAGAGGTCAGGCGGCAGGTCACGCTGTCCTCGTGGCTACAGACGGAGACGAAACGAAGACTATCCGCGTGGAGCGTATGCTTACCGCGAAAACTGACGAAAACGGCAGGGTGAAATATTCCGAAAGAGTAAAAGTTCTCGACCACGAGACTTCCATGCCCATCGCCATCGAGGGTCAGCCCGGCGAATTTCTCTTCGGCGTACCGGAAGAAGTATTCCTCAGCAGTGCTTTTGCCTCACAGGAAGGGTCCATTAAGCCCGAAGCCGCCTCTCTCAGAGAAGCCGTTGAAAACATCATCTGTGCCGCAGACGAAAACGTAAGCGTGAAGCGTGCAGTGGACCTCATCGAGAAGGCAAGGGTAAAACTCCTGCACAAAAACCGCACCGGCGGCGAGATCCTTGAGCTTGAGAGACGCCGCGACGCCCTTGAAGCAAAGCTTTACGACTCCAAGGATACCTCATCAAGACTGATCCGTTCGGAAATTTCCCTTTCCGACGTTAAGGACAACATAGGTTTGGCAGAAAACCGCAGGGCTGAGCTTGAAGCTCTCGAAGCTGCTCTCGAGACCTACGACCTTGAAACCAAGATCGCCCGTGCCGCCGCCCTTCGCCGTGACGCAGATGAAGCGAAGGCAAAGCTTGATGCTGATAAGGAGGGTGCTGAGAACGAAAAGTTTATGGCTGCCCTGTCTCAAGCGGTCCGTGACATCGAGCGTGCCGAAAAGAAGAAAGCCGACCTTGCCGCAAAGACCAAGGCTCTTGAAGCGATGCAGAACAAGGCGGAAAAATCAGAAAAGAGCGAAAAGAAGGTGGGTAAGCCTGCCGAGGTCTGCACAAAGGTATGCGACAAGCTGCTGGGTACCGCTGGTGGGAACGCCTCCGACGGAACGAAGCTTATCTCCAAGTTTGAGACCAACTTCCGCGTGGGTATGATTCTTCTCGCCGTAGGACTTGTAGCTATCCTCGGTACCACCGCCCTCAGCTTCCTGAAACCGAAGCTTACCGTATTCGCACTTATCGCCACGATTATCCTCGTCCTTCTTGGCGTAGGTTTTACTCTCCTTTCCGAGGTGAGCCGCCGCCGCTACAAAAAGCTTCTTGCCAAAATGGGAGCTAAGGACGACGATGAGCTTTCACGCCTCGTTACCGCAGAGGACGACATGAAAGCCGCTATCGAGAATGCTGCCCACGAGTATGAGGGAGCGAAATATTCCGCAAAGGAAGCGGAACTGGTCATCGGCAAGCTTGCAACCTCCGCAGGAGTGAAGATCGCAGGCGTTTCTATTAAAGATCTTGTCAGATCCCTTGCGAAATACGGCTCAACCGTGGCTCAGAAGAGAAAAATGATGGAGAGCGAGCTTTCCCGACTTGAAGGACAGCTTGCGGAGACTGAAGGAATGCTCCGCGGCGTTGACGTAAAGGCAGTACGCGAAAGAGCGGCAAAGCTCCGTGAAACAAAGCTTTGGGAAACCGCCGAAAATATGACCTCCGAGGAGAGAGCGGCTCTCTCCCGTGAGGCTGCTTTCCTCAGAACCAAGGCAGTGAACCTCCGCGACCGCGAGATCGAGCTTGAAAGAGAGACCGCCACCCTGAAGGCAAGCGGTGTGTCCCCTGCGGAGACTGCCGAACAGCTTGAAAGCATCAACACCCGGCTTGCACATCTGACAAAGGTACACGACGCCTTGAGACTTGCTACAGAGACTCTCAGTACGGCCAGCGAAAACATCCGCCGCTCGGTAGTGCCTCGCCTCACCGCAGGGGCTTCCCAGATCATGGGTAAGGTCACCGACGGCAGATACACCTCCCTTGGAATCACCCCCGCCTTTGATATGAACTTCAGAGACGAGGAGGCAGGCACCATGGAGCTTGATTTCCTCTCCGCAGGAACCAAGGAAGCGGCTTACATAGCGCTCCGTCTTGCCCTTGTTAAGGCTCTCTACGACGAGGACGAACGTCCAATGCTCATCTTTGACGAAAGCCTTGCTTCACTTGACGCGGACAGAGTTGCCGCCGCCCTTGAGATGCTTGACGAACAGGGCGTACAGGTGTTCCTGTTCACCTGCCGCGCCATCGAAGGTGAGCTGGCGAAGAACGCTACCCTTACTCACCTCACGAGAAACTGAAAACAAAGACCCACTAACACACAAAACAGAGGTGTTACATGTCAAACAAGAATAAAAGCGCATTTTTCGATAAAAAATACTTGACGAGGGTACTCGCCTATACTACGGTGTCGCTTTTCGTTATCGGAGTCATTTTCTACCTCGGTTACCATATGTCCGGCTCTATGAAGACGGGCATCGACGTAATGTACGCCAAGGGAGACACCGCCTTTGAGACGATAATCGCAAAGGGCTACATCCTCAGGGATGAGACACCCATAGACGGCAGTCTCCGCGGCGGAGCACTCTCTCCCCTTGTCCCCGACGGGGCAAAGATCAAGGCAGGGGAGCATGTTGCGGACATTTACGCCTCGGCGAAACCCGGAACGCAGGAAAAGATCAACCTGATCAATTCTCAGATCGCCTTCTACGAAAAGTGCAAGAGTTCCCGCCTCTCCGTGGGAGATACGTCAGCCGTTCACAAGGACATATCGGGCTCCGTTTTAGCCATAAGACGTGCCACCGCCGCAGGAAAAGCAGGGGACGCGGATGCGGTAAAATCCGCCCTTGTCCTTGACGTGCGAAAGCTTGGGGTTCTCACGGGAAACGTGTCGGACTATAACGCACAGATCGCGGCACTTCAGACGGAGCTGGCAGCTCTCAAATCGGAGCTCGGCGCCTCAACGGGAAGTGTCAGCGCTCCCTCCGCGGGATATTACTTCTCAAGCACCGACGGCTACGAAGAGCTTTTCACATCCGAAAACATCAACGCCATAACCTACTCCGATTTCATGGAGATGGTGGAAACGGCAGAAGCGGCGCCCGAGTCCGAGGAAGACTCCGTTGGCAAGATAGTAAACGATTTCAAGTGGTACGTTGCCTGCCCCATCACGTCCGGCGAGGCGTCAAACCTTACCAAGGACAGATACTACGACATCTTCCTTGAGAAAAACGGCTCCTCCCCCGTGGAGATGAAGCTGACAAAGGTGCTGTCCAACGCCACCGACGCAGTTGCTATCTTCGAGTGCACGAAGATCTCTGAGGATTTTGACTATACCCGAGTTCAGGACTGCGAGATAGTCTTCAAGGAGACCGCAGGATTCAAGATTCCCGTATCCGCTATCCGTTTCCACGACGGATATGAGGGAGTCTACATCCTTGACGAGATCACGGTGAAATTCCGCAGGATCTCCACCATAATGAGAGAGGGCGAGTACTACTTCTGCTACGCGGAGGACCCCGAGGAAGTGGCTGAGACTCCCGAAGAGGAGACTGAAAACGCCGAATCGTCGGAAGCCGAAACGGAAGACAGCGAGGAAGAGGGAGTATACTACGCGTATCTCAGAGAAAACGATATTATAATCAAGTCCGGAACGGGACTTTACGTGGGCATGACCTACAATCCCAAGGGATAAACCGAGGAGATAACCTTGAGTACTAACGAAAGATTTAGCAGAGAGGCTATGCTTCTCGGAGAAGATAAAATGGCTCTCCTGCAGAAGGCGAAGGTCATCGTTTTCGGCGCAGGAGGGGTAGGCGGCGCGGCTATTGAGGCTCTTGCCCGCGGCGGCGTTGGGGAGATTCACGTGGTTGACCCCGATACCCTGTCGGTGAGCAATATCAACAGGCAGATCCTTGCTCTTGATTCCACCGTGGGACGCTCCAAGGCGGTCTGTGCCGTTGAGAGAGTTCGGGAGATAAATCCCGAGTGCCGTGCCGTGGCTCATGAGATATTCTATACGGCGGAGAACTCGGGCGACATCGACCTTGGGGACTTTGACTACGTGGTGGACGCCATTGATACCGTCAGCTCAAAACTGCACCTTATAAAGGAGAGTGCCCGACTGGGAGTGCCGATAATCTGCTCCATGGGCACGGGGAACAAGCTGGACCCCACAAAACTGACGGTTTCCGACATATCGAAGACCAATACCTGCCCCCTTGCCGCAGTCATCAGACGTGAGTGCCGCAATCTCGGCATCAAGAAGCTGAAGGTAGTGTGGTCCGACGAGGTTCCCCGCCGTGTGACGGTGGAAGACGGAGCCGCAAAGGGACGCCACGCCCCCGCCAGCATTTCCTTCGTGCCCCCCGTTGCAGGTTACATCGCCGCAGGAGAGGTCATCAAGGCAATCGCCCGGGTTTGAGTGGATAGAGAGCGTAATGATGCGGCTTCGCCTTATGATGCTTGCCTTCGGCAAATGATGCCGCTGGCGCTAATGATGTTTGCCTTCGGCAAATGATAACCTTAACGCGATAGGGGACGGCAACTCGACGTCCCGGGGCGTACGGCGTAACCCCATCGTAGGCACCATCGGGGGCGCCGAAGTTGCACGTTCACTTCGTTTCCTCACCTCCGTGGCTACCCTTTATCTTTTTTACTACGCAAAAAAGATAAAAAATAAAAACGAACGCCCTAATTAGCCTCCTTTGTGTAAAGGGAGGTGGCAACCGAAGGTTGACGGAGGGATTGTAAAATCGCACCTACGGTGTGCCAATATCGTGCGGCGGAAAACCAACGAAAACACCTCATCCGTCTTTTGCTTCGCAAAATCCACCTTCTCCCACTGGAGAAGGCTAATTACACAGATCGACCCTACAGGGTTGTGGTGGCGTTCGTATAAACCCATGGGCTGCCACACAGGGCCAGCCCCTACAGCAAGTACCATCGTTCACCTGCTCAGGCGAAGCCTGCCCACGGTAAGGTGAACGTAATGGCAATGCACGAAACGTTATCTATCGCCAATGCGGCACATTTTTCTGAATTGTGGGGTATGAGGTTCATATAGATTCGATGTCACCATTGCAGGTGACGAAACACAGCAGTGCGTTCACGCCTGCGGATGGGTTAGGTGCCGTGGGGGGTGAAGCTTCTCAAGGGGGGCTCGCCCCCATATTGAAGGCTTTCTTTGTGCCTCTTTCTTTCACGGAAAGAAAGGGCGTATAAACGAATCGCGTTAAACCAAAACCAAACGAAACGTGAGGACAGGGCCCCTCCCTACCGAGGTTTGTACGTTTGGACGTGGGGAGGATATCAATATCGTGCGGCGAAAATCCAACGTAACGGGCGATCACAGA
>JAZULS010000027.1:0-1649 GCA_045603205.1 Eubacteriales bacterium
CATAAAAAAAAGCTCGGATACCCACCTATCCGAGCTGTTTTTGCGATGGATTGAATATTCCCGTGCCTTGACATACAACAATAGTTATGATAAAATAATAATATAATATAGAAAGGAGAAATATTATGAAATTCTGTGCCAAGTGCGGAGCATCTCTTGAGGACAAGGCATTGTTTTGTACGAAATGCGGAGCATCCTTGAAGGATGAAGCGAAGGAAGCCATTACCGCAGAAGCTGAATCCAACATTGTAATTAAAGAGTCTGAAAAAACAGAGAGGGATGAAAAGAAGTCTGAGTCTGTCTCGGCAGCAAACAGAGGGCCTAAGCAGCCTTCAGGAATCATCGTAAAGCTTCTCAGTATATTACTGTCGATAATTTTCTGTCATATTCTTCTTACTACGTCTACGGTCGGAATCGTGCGCAATACCTTTGATCCCGATATGGTCGTCCGCAGTATTACTTCTGTTGACATTGAGGAACTCGAGGATATCAAGATAGAGAATGAAAAGGGCAGAGAGGTGCCTATTGCCGAGTATATTCTTGATTTCTGTAACGATGAGGTAAAGGAAAAATACGATCTTAACGAAGAAAAGATCATGGAAGTGATCAAGGACACTAAGGCGGACGAGTTTCTTGGAGAGATCGTTTCTGACTATGCGGCATATTTTATCGAGGGTGAAGAGCTTCGTGAGCTTGACGGTGCGCGTGTAGTAGAATGGCTCCGTGAGAACGAAAAAACTATTGAAGATGTAGTAAAGTATGAATTTAAGGAAAAGGATTATCAGGAGCTTGAAGTACAGCTTGATAAAAGCGATGTTATAAGATCGATGTCCGAGCGCGAGATCAAGGACGAATTTGATTCGTCTGAGCTTGTTCTTGTAAAACGCGGCTTTTCCATTTATATCTATATTACTTTGATCGTTCTTGCTTGTGCTTTTGCGGGACTTGTCATTGTTATTAACCGCAAGAAGATTCGTGCATTGTTCACATACGTGACAGTATCCGTTGCAGTTGTGGGAGGGGTGTTCCTGATACTTTCCGGATCTTCCTACGTGGCGATGAGCTTTATTCTTCCGAGCTCTGATTTCGCCGCTACTCTCGGTATCCCCTTTGAGATCATCCGTTCCCTTCTCGAGCCCTTCGTGATGCCAATACTGATCCGCGGAGTGGTTATGTTCGGCTTCGGTATTATCGCAAGTATCGTTTATAAGATCGTAAGCGACCGCAGACGCGCAAAAGCGTAAGTAAAATATGTTTTTTCAAACAGAGGGACCACGCAAGGTTCCTCTGTTGTTTTATACAAATATGACATATGTACTTTGGTTATTCTGAAAAAAGATGAACTGTTATGGATCTGCATTGACAGCTTGCACAAATTGTGTTGTGCTATACTTGAGAAGGAAAACTTTGTAATATATATTTTACAGGAGGAAACGGTTATGAAGCGTTTCACAAGATTTTTTCATCAGTACTCGCCGCGCTACTCACACTTTCAGCACTCGTTACGGTAACGAACGCCAAACAGTTCAACGACGTGCCGTCTACCGCTCCTCTGCTTGATGCCATCAATTACGCGGCAGACAACGATTTCATTGAAGGTACATCAAACACTACCTTCTCACCCAATGCGTATATGACCCGCGGAATTC
>JAZULS010000028.1:0-18065 GCA_045603205.1 Eubacteriales bacterium
AACGGTGGTTTCACCGAAGTTCATAGGCTTTGCGGGCTGGGGCTGAGGTGCGGGCTGGGGAGCAGGCTGTGCCTGAGGCTGAGGCTTCGGCTGCTGAGGCGCGGGCTGTGCCTGAGGCTGGGGCTTCGGCTGCTGAGGCGCGGGCTGTGCCTGAGGCTGGGACTTCGGCTGCTGAGGCGCGGGCTGTGCATATACGGGAGCCTGTGCGGGACGAGCCGGCTGAGCGTATGCAGGAGCCTGATTTACGGGAGTCTGCTGACCGGGGATTGCAAAGCCCTGATTTACGGGAGCCTGCTGACCGGGGATTGCAAAGCCGTTCTGCTGAGGCTGAACTCTGCCCTGAGGAGCGGGAGTTGCCATAGCGGGTGCAGGCTGTGCGTTCTTCTTGGCATCCTTCTGCGCCTTATACTTAGCCGCATTTTCCTTGTTGTAGTGCTGCATCAGGTAGAACCAGGACATCTTTTCACCGGAATCAGCAGGCTGTGCCTGAGCCTGAGCTCCGTTCTGCTGTGCCTTAGGGATCTGTACCTGAGGCTGCGCGGGACGTGCCTGCTGCGCCTGAGGGATCTGAACCTGAGGCTGAGGCTGCTGAGGCGCGGGCTGTGCCTGAGGCTGGGGCTTCGGCTGAATGGGCTGCGCATACACAGGAGTCTGTGCAGGCTGAGGTGCAGGCTGTGCCTGAGGCTGAGGCTTCGGCTGAACGGGCTGTGCATACGCAGGAGCCTGTGCGGGCTGAGGCTGGTGATTAAAGAGACCTGTCGGCGGAGGCGCCACGGGCTGAGGCGCGGGTGCGGAAACTCCGTCGATCTCCTCGAGAAGCTTCTTGAAGTCAACGAGAGAGAACACAGGTGTGCTGTTTAAGTAGTTGATAAGCTTTGCTACGTGGTCACAGTTTTCGGTCTGGTCGAACTGTGTTGTGAACATAATGTTCTTGAAGAACGCGCCAAGGTCAACTGTGCTGAAATCATCGGAGATCACGGGCAGGCAGATCATAATTGTCTCGCAGGTGGAAACGTCGGTGTAGATGAAGTCAAGGTCAAGCATGAGGGAGTTAACGTCGATCATGTAATCCTCGGAAGCAAGAACCGCGTCAACGATTCCGTTGAATACGCCGATAAGTCTCTTCTTGTTTACGGGACCCGAGAAGAACTGACTTGCGGATATCTTTGCAGACACGTCGTACTTGATGTACTTGGTAGCATCCATCTGAGTAAACAGAGTGTGCGCAAGACCGTGGATCTTGTTGTTGATGATCATACCAAGGCTCATAGAGTCAATGGCATCATCCTCCGCTACCGTGTACACAAGGTATGTATGTGTTCCCTGATTTTCAAAGGTAAAATTCATAATTATCTATCTCCTTACTGGTTGTATGAAAGTAAACAAACATATTTCCAAAGACCATTTTCTTTTACCGCCGCAATTCCATTGGTTGCGAAGGGCTGACAGTCCTCAAACTGACATTCGATTCTTATTGTGCCTTCGTTATTAATATAACCCCAGCTTCCATCTACGCAAACCGCGCCTAAACCGATATTAAACGAATTTGCATTTTCGTATTGAGGCTCAATGGCGATTTCACCGGTAGCATTTACAAATCCCCATTTTCCGAAAATACATACTGCTGCCGGCTCATTGCCCGCGAAGGGTTTTGCGTCATCAAACGCCTGCTCGGATATCTTTTGTCCCTCCGCATTAACCATGTAGTATTTTCCATCCTTCTTTGCAAAGATGACGCCTTCGCTACAGCAGGTATCATAATCATCAAGGATCACGTCTTCAAAAATATAGTCGGTTATTTGCTCTTCTTTTGTATTTATCAGCGCCCACTTATCGCCCTGTTTGACGGCTGCAACGCCACCTTTGAAATTACTTGCGTAATCATAAGGCAGAGTCTCGGGAATCACCAGAGAATTGTCAACATACGCATATTTGCCGTCAACTGCTATCGGCATTTTTTCACTTACCATAATGCCCATATAGTCAACGGGAACACTTGTCCTTGCAACCTTAAATCCTGCGCTGTTGATTATATGCCACTCTTCACCGTCATTCACCGCGGCATTACCATTCATCATAGTTGACGCCTGTTCATACATGGGAGCAAGTAAGAAGCTTCCGTTCATGCTCACATAGCCATATTTTCCATCAACCTTGGCAAGAGCATAGGCGCCAAAGAAGGGCTGAGGATCTTCAACGCCACCCTTTACGGTCTTGAGCATATATGCACACTCGTTATATAGGTCTCTGACTCTTTCCGTTGCTATACCTTTTTCTCTGGCAGTCAAAGCTGTCTCAATAAGCAAGGAATAGCTTCCGTCTTCATACTGCAGCTCGCAAAGCAGCTCATATGCAGTTGGCGACTGAGGGAAAAACTGAACGTAGTCATTTACCGCAGACCTATAATAACTTGATCCAAGGAGCTTTGCTTGTTCAAGGTACTCTTTGTATATTCCTTCATCGTCCCGTTTAATGTTTAAAGCTTCTCTGTAATATTTGTATGCATTGAACGGGATCTCTCTTTCAGCATTAGCTCTTGCTTTACTGAGACTATTGTTGTAGCTGTTTTCGATTGCGGCGCTGTTTGAGATCGTCATAAACAAAACGATGATTCCCACCGCAATTATTGAAACTATAGAAATTAATTTAGCTTTCATGATCATCCTCCTACATGCCCGCGATAACACTCAATAAAAATCCGATTATTACAAAAGGTGCCATTGGGATCGTCGATTTAGTGGTAACCTTCTTTGCAATGAGCAGCACGATCGAAACAATGCCCATAGCTATTACCGAAAAGAGCAGTATGCCGTAGGTGTCCATTAATCCGTACAAAAGTCCCAGCACAAAAAACATTTTCACGTCCCCCATGCCCAGAGCCGATTTCACGATCAATGCAATAACAAACAGCAAACCTCCGCAGGCAAAACCGCCAATTCCGGAGAATACCAGGAGCTGCAACCACGGTGTACCGCCTGCAAAAATTTCAAGCAGCATGAGACCCAGCCAAAACAGAAGACCTATCCCTATAAAGCTGTTAGGTATGATGTATTCACAAGCGTCTATGTACCCAATAACGCAGAGCCACGTCATAACTTCCGCATTCATAAACGCTCTCATAAAGCTATCCTCTTTGAATATAAATCCGAAGACGAAGACGAACACGGATGCAAAAAATGCCGCAAGCATTACGATAAACGGCTTAAATTCATACTTAAAGCGTAAGAATTCGCGAACCACGCACTTTCCGTCTACACGGTGAGAGAGATATTGATACGCCAGTACAACAGTTAGAAGCTGAACGGCACACGCTATCACCGTAAATATAACAGATGTCATTCTTTGCCTCCTATATTAACGTAATCACCCTCAGAGCTGGAGTAGTCGTAGGTTCCTCCGCTCTTTACAATGCGTATCGTTACCTTAAAGTCTTCAGGCAAGCCCTTTGACGTGGCGTGTGCCTTCATGGACGCCTCGGTCGCAGTCGCCGCCGTCAGCAGCGTACTGTATTGGTCATCAGGCATATTCTCCGGAACGTACACGATCTTTGTAATACCGGAAAATTCCTGCTGTTTTTGATACTTATTTTCGGAGCCATACTCGGCAATCGCACTTATGCTTTCATGCAGACCCGACTCAAGAATTCCTTCTGCGGTTCCGTCGTGCGCTTTAGCCATAACGCCGCAGGTGTAAGCCACCGTCTTTCCCTCCGTTGACCTATACGCATAATTTCCTTCGTAGGTATCTACTCTGTACTCCGAATGCATCTTGTCATTGAAGGTTTTATACCTTTCGCTACCATTATAGAACGTAGGGTCATGCTGGAGCGCCCAGGTTCCTGTGGAAGAGTTGGTCTTGGGTTCATCCTCGGTTTCTCCATCCGGTTCAGTTGTCTCCGTATTGTCGGTTGACTCCTGCTCATCAGTGCTTTCACTGCCTTCATCGGAAGCTGCCCCTGTATCCAACGGCGGCTGGTCCGATGCTACTGCCTTGACGATTACGTCATCTCCTCCGAGCCATGCACGGCAGGAAGCGACTTTGCTCACATCCGCTTCAAGGACGACCCAATCGAACACTTGGAACAATTTTACCTTATAAAACACTGTTATTTGAATATCCTGATGCTTGTCATCAGAGAAAACCTTAGAGAGATTAAAGTTCAGCGCGTCCAAGCCCCCCTCAATGCCGAGTGACTCAAGCATTTCATTGGCTTCCTCGGTATTTTCGCCCAAATGCCTTGTCACAAAGGCTTTCGCAAGAGGTACTGCCACCGCACGTTTGACAACCTCCATGCCCTCAGATCCGATCAAAGCGACTATGCTTCGCATATAAAGCAATGGATCGTTTCCGATATCCTTCATCGCATTGCTTACGCCATTAATTCCTATCAAAACACCATCAACACTGTTTTCAACGTTTGTCAGTGCATTTTCAAAGGTAGCAAGATCTGCTTTTCCCGCGGCAAGCATATTGGCAACGTTCGTTTTGTCCTGAGCTGTCTGCTCTACTGCACTGTTAATGCTGCTGTAGAGCTGGTCCACCGTACCGATAACCTCGTTGATGTTGTTTTTGCCTACTGATGCATTTTCATCGAGGGTTTCTTCAAACTTCTGAAGTCCGCTCATCTGATAGAAATATGCGTACTGAGACATTTCCTTCGCAGCACTGTCGACAGCTGCCGAAATTACCATCTGAGCACGGCAGAAATTAACCAAGCCCAGAATTGTGAAGATGGCAAACAGGAATGCGGTAAAGCCCACAACCGCTTCTATCGTCGCAGATCCCCGTTGATTATTCAGTTTTTTACCGTATTCCTTTACCATAATTTAATTCTCCGTTTTTTTATTCTGCTTCTCTAAAGGTTTTTGCCATATTCAGGGCGTGCTCGGTAATAAGGTCTCCCTTAGACTGATCCTCGGAAACGTCATATACTACCCAATAAGCATACGCACCGTTGGTCTTGAGCTGTGTTGCGTAAATTACGAACTGGAACTCCTTGTGTTCGTCATCGTCATCGAACTGCATTTTACCCTTAAAGGAGTGCATTTCAAGACCGTTTACCTCTACTGCCTCGTCATCGGTCACGCTGAACTCGAAATTCTTTGCTAACAAGCCGTAAAACGCTTCCAAACAGCCTTGCAGCTGGTAAAAATATGCAGGGAACATCTCGGAGGCGTCTGAGATTTCCGGACCGGGAAGAAGTGCGTTCTGACCCGAGATCAGTGCGATCGTACCGTCAAGCTGCTCAGCAATCATTCCACTTCCTTCCGTATAACCGGAGTAATTTGGGAAGTTGATCGAATAAACATGGGAAGTATCCGCTGTCTGAGCAGACCACCATTCCCTAACGCCCCAGTTTTCGGGAGTTACCTCAACAGGCTTGCTTGTTGTCTCCTGCAGAGTAGCCTTTTCTGTTTCAATTTGAGTAGCTCCCGCCACAGGAGTACTTTCAGCCTCAGTAGAGGTCTGTTTGCAGCCCCAAAGGGAGCACAGCATCATTACTGTCAATATAAATGCAAAAATATTTTTCATAATTTAACCCTCCATTAATTAATATCCCAACAATCCGCGGTAAGATATCGTTGATCCTGTCTCATCCGTTTCTCCATTCGGGTCATCGGTCTCATCAGTAACCTGATCAAGGAAGATGTCCAAGTCCATAAAGAACATATCAAGATCGGCTGTAGCGGAAATCGAAACATAGGTATATGCCTTAGACATCTGAAATTTAGCTGATTCTGTGTTCGCTTTATGTTGATAATCAGCTCCTTCACCGGCAGACTGAACGTTCATCTGGATCGTGTCTGCCGTGCGAACAAGAACAGAATCTCCCGTGCAGATAGAAATATATGTAAGAAGCATCAGGTAGTCCTTGTATCCAAACTTGAACATGGAAATCACAGAACTCTTTACGTCCGTTGATGTAGAAGTACCATTCACCTTCAATGTGGTATCAACAAAGCCATCTGCGAAGGACTTAACCTCTTCTTTTATCAAATTTGCAGCTTCTTCGGAAAGATCATCCTTACACTGTTCAATGTATTTATTCAAGGTTTCCTTTGTCTGAGACACAGCTCCATTTGCTGCTTGAGTTAAATTTGCAGATATATTTGTAATAAACAAACTGCCGCACTCTACCAGCTGAAGCTTCAATTCATTGAGCTGTGTTGCGATGAATTCTGTAACGTCAACGCCATCTCCGACACTGTCAATGGCATCTAAAACCTTTGTCTCCATTGATGTGATCAGAGAATTTGCTTGTGTTTGCAGAATAGAGGCAATACCCTGAGCCATTGCGTTGTCACCGCAAGCCTCTGAAATTATTGTCGGAACCTTGCCCTTTATTGTCGAGAAAAGTGATACCGCTTGAGCACGCACGTCTGCCTTAGTCGGCAAGGAATCAACAATCTCACCTGCAGTCTTGTCACCAACTTTGACATATTGTAGCTCATTGAGTCCCGCCTCGATCTCAGTTATAATGTCAGTAAGCACCTTGTCTGCCACACTTTCGAGAACGCCCTCTGCCGCAGTCGTCATGTTACTTTCGAGGTCGGCAATAGCGCCTGACAGTTCATCTGCCGTAGCGTCGACCAAGTCGTTAAGTCCGTTAGCTATAGAATCAATACCCTTTGTAACAACGCCGGAGATCTTGTCTGCCGCCATCTGAGCCGCCGCATTTCCTGCATCTTTCAATGCATTGGCAGCCCCGGACATACTTAGAGACCACGTATCCTTCGTTTTAACGATTGCAACTGTCAGCCCATGATTCATTACAGACAAATCAATTGCCGATTCTGCCGCAGCAAGAGCAAGCTGAAGAACGATCTGAACGATCTGATAGGGAACAATGCCCATTGTGGCAGTCTGAACCGCGATTCCTGCCGCCATCGTTGAGTTTCTGATCTCGGGATTTGTAAAAGCGAAAATACAGTTAAACGCAAAGCGGATAGCGTAAATACTTGCCTTTGCGGACGTTACGTTTTTAGACGCATCAGCATTACCAAAGAGAATGTACTCGATCTCTCCGCCGTACATATAGTTGTTTTTCTCATTGATCTTGTAGTTGCTGAGGGTCGTGGTAGCCTCCTTTGCCGCAGATACGACCTTCGCATCTGCCATCATGGTCTGAACCTCAGCTATCTGCCCGATAGAGGTTTTGTTTGTGAGCTCACTATCCTTGACTATCTGATCCTGAACTATTGTATTGTAAGAGAAGTTCTCGAAAACATAGTTCAGAACATAAAGGTTTTCAACCGCTGTGGTAACAATATTACCGATTCCCGTAAGAACGGAGCCGCTCTTTTTCGACTGCTCGGATACGCTTGAGCTGGCGTTCAGCTTGGTGCTGTCTCCTGAGCCGCTCTTTGTTATCTTGTGTTCGGAATCCAAAAACTCTTTTTTGCTCGTCTGCGTTAAGCTTGAAGGCAGGCTTTCTAAAACCTTTTTATTGCTGAAGGTATATCCGAAATTTGAAGTTACCTTATCGGAAATTTCTTCCGTGACCTCAGGGTTCTTACTGCCACCCGACGTAGAGGACATAGTTTTATCGCTGCCCGTCAGCTGATTCTTGGTCTTTTCGTAATCATTTTTGGTCGCGTTCGCCTTGCAGTAATCACAAGTACCGCAGTCGTCACAGGTCTTTGCAATAGCCTCAGGATAAGCACTGTTCAGATACTTCAGTGCCTGGATCTGTACTACAACGGGAGACAAGAAACCCAGCTGCTTGGTATAATCCATCGTATAAGGCACGTAATCTATAGTCTCTCCCTTATAAAGAGTAGACAGCTTTTGCGTAGCCTCTTCCACCGTGACGATGTCGCTGAAGCTTGTTTTGGATATCGCACTCTTCAGATGATCCGCTGTGGTGATCTGGTCGATCCTTTTTGTGCCGTACTTGAAGTTCGTGCTGTCTGTCAGCTTTGAGTATAGATCGTCGAACTCATTCCAAATTGCGATAACGAAAGTATCAAGCGTATCGTATAGTGTCGCATCGTACTCGGTTTTGGCCTTTTCTATGTCACCCGCAGTCTGATTGCTGAAAGAGTCCATACCGTTACTTGTTGTATAGTTTTTATTCGCAGTACTCCAGCTTTTCAGATTTGTATTGTAAGCCTCAATTGCAGTCTTAACTTTGCCGATCTGCACGTCGATATCATTCAGATCGTCACGCAATTCCTTCAGATACCCGTAAAGGCTCTTGAAATGAGTGCTGATTTTTGTCGCTTCGGGTCCTATCGTATTCTTAGCGGCATTTATGTAATATTTATAGTAGTAAATATCCGACTGATAGGTAGCGCCAAAATTGGCATAATCTTGTATACAAAGCTTCACAGAGTTAAGTGTGCCGGTTTTCTCGCCCTTCAGTCGATTGACTTCATTCGTAGCGTCAGTCACTGCCTGCTCTGCATCGGGAATCTTACTCACTGCATCGCTATATTTACCAGTATTGTTCTTGTAGGTAATCGCATAAGCGTGGCAGGTTTTCAGGCAACTGAGAAGCTTATACAGAGGATCGTTTTTTGCCTCCTTTGACAGTTTGGGCTTTGTATTCGTCATGTAATTATCAAAGCCGTTGGAATCCCATTCGTTTGCCTCAACGAATTTTTTCGCCTTACTAATAATTTCTTCATATACTTCATTATCGCTGTCACCAAATGTACTGTCGTTTACCAGCCATTTGAAATAATAAAGGTATATGTCGGATTCACCGGACTTAATGTACGTATCGTAATACTGGGGATAATCCACCGTGCGGGCCGGAAGCTCTGTCATTGCTGCCCTGATCTCAGCCAGCTTGTTGTCAGTGCCAAGGAAGCTGAGGGCGTCGTCGATGTTATCAAAGTTCTTTACATATCCTCTTATTTTATTATTAATGTAGGTAATGCGGTCTTGCATATCCTTCGCCGCGCCGTCTCGGGTGGATTTCAGGGAAGCAAGATTACTTTCAGCAGCCGTCTTATCGTTTTCAGCCTTAGTAATCTCCGCATTTATCTTGGATTCGTAGTTTGCTCTGTACTTATCCAAAATCGCTATCTGCTCAAGTACAGACTTAACCTGAGAATACGTAATATTACCGTCATCGGACTTGTCAAGAAGGAATTTTTCGAATTTGATAAAGTTATTAATTACCGTTTCTTCATTTGTCTTGCTGATAGTCGCATTGCTGACGTTGTTGCTGGTATTTGCCAATGCGGAATACGGAAGTATCGCCGTAGCATACTTTTCTATATATCCCTTGTAGTTGTTATTCAGATTTGTGATCTGATCGTCAATCTGTTTTTTTGCA
This sequence comes from Eubacteriales bacterium, assembly GCA_045603205.1. Lineage (GTDB taxonomy): Bacteria > Bacillota > Clostridia > Oscillospirales > CAG-272 > RUG11130. The sequence continues at coordinate 9,287 of JAZULS010000028.1, forward strand.
CTTGCTGAATCACCGGCAAGAGTCACCGTTACGTTAATACCGGTGCTGTTGGAACCGCTGTACAACGTACCGTCCGCTTTGATATAACGTTCTCCGCCGCCATAGGCCAGTGACTTCAGATATGCGCTGTCTGTACCGGGTGTGTTCGCCAAGAAAATCAGGTTTAATTTGTTAATGTGCTCGTAATTTGCATCCTTCCACACAGAAAGATACTTTGTTACGTGTGTATCGTAATCCTCCAAAGGGATTACCGTGGTGTCTGTACTGGAGGTAACACCCTTAAGGAGTCCGTTGATCTCAACAACACGCTTATCGTAAGCTCTGATCATCTCGATGAGTTTTTGGCAGGCCGCCGTAACGTCCTGTGTACTCTCCTGAGCCTTAACCTGTGCCTCTACAACCTTATTTTGAGCGTCAATCTTCTTGAAGGAAGTTAAGGAATCCAAAAAGCTGAGTCCAACTCCCATAGGAGCTCGATATTTCATATATTCAACGATCTGCTTGCGCATAACGCTGGCATTAGCAAGGCTGCTTCCTTCAACCTTTGTTGCTTGCAGATCGATATTTGTCAATTCAAGGAAGTTGTTGGTGTCTACAGTTCCGCCATTGAGGATGTCGGTGAAATTACCGATGAGCTTTTCCACATAATCCTTGGAATCCTCTGCGGGAACGACGCCATAGGAGGACAATGTCTTCGCGAAATAATTGTTAAGCTCTTCGCCAAGCTTTTCGTTATCCATGCCATTTGCCTGTGACATAGCAAAAAGGCCGTAAACGTCTTTTAATATGGTGTCGTAATTTGCCAAAGCAGTGTTCATTGTCAGATCTCCTGCGCTGGACATCATCTGCTTTGCCATATTTGCACGGCTGATATCTACAATAACTGCCGAAAAAGTCATCATCGGTAAAAGGATAATAACAAGCAGTACCGAGATAGAACCCTTAATACTCTCTTTTACTTTCGTTTTCATTTTCGTTATGCCTCCGGAACTTATTTATCCATTTCGATCCAGTCTAACAACTTGGATGCCATACCACTGATACTGTCAATAGCCTTGCTTATATGCCCGCCTGTCGCTTCGTCAACTTCGGTAATAAGGTCAACTACCAGATCAGCGTTCCGGATAAACTCATCCGGATCAACCGCCGCGATTTTCGCTTCGGTCTCTATCTTATACTCGGTTTCAAGTCCAAACCACTCAAACCATCCGGGAAGGCTATATTTTGACGTCACCTTTACGGAAACATCCTGATAAATGATTTTGTTTTCCTGCGTACATACTACGGAAATGTTTTCCTGCGGGATCCAGTTAATTCGATTTTTGTTTATGATTTTCTTGACCTCAGTCTCGACCACTCCCTGAACACTTACGCCTCCGTTAATGTAACGATAAGCCTTGATGTTCTTTCCCACACTACTGAAGCTGATGCTGTCTACGCTCTTTGCAAAATCCAATTCTCCTGATTGTCCCACAAGAGAAGCGTAATTGGGATCCGCTATGCAATGCGCGGCGTATATAGCTCCGCGTCTTGCTGCAGCTTCAACATTTGAGCGATCGTGAATGAGAAAAGCCGATACAATCATGAAAATAATGATAACAAATACCAAAGGAAGAACAATGACATTTTCAACCATCGCTCCCGCAGACTCATCTTTAATTTTTTTCCAAAAAGAAAACATCCGTCTTCCTCCTTAAACTCTGAAAAACTTTTTCACACTTGGTGCCGACCCCGCAGGGGATGCGGGGCCGGAAATAGGATTACTTCCACTCAGGAACTGCAACTGTCGCATCTTCCGCGCCGGTTTTGGTCATATTGTTCCAAAGGCTCTTAACAAGTTCGCTGATGTTATCTCTGAATGCGAGAGCAAGAACGAGAACAACAGCAATGATGACGAGGGTTGCGATAACCTCTGCACCGCCTGCCTGCTCCTTGAATACTCTGCGGAACCAGCCGTGAACAGTTCCCTTTGCACTTGCAAGTGCATAATTGATTGCGTTAAACATTCTATATTTCTCCTTTCTGAGTATTTATCCTACATGCTCATGTTACCAAGAACAGGCACAAGAATCATAACAAAAATGCCTACAAGTATGAGACCGAGGGGAATCATCATTTTATTTGACGCTTCCTCTCCTTTTCTCTTAACATAGTGCTTCTTTTCTTCCCAACTGATAGCTGCCTCTGCTTTAAGGAAGTCAACAAGCTCTTTGTTACCCTTTGTCAGGTTCTGGCAAAGCATAGAAGTGAACTTTTTTACAGACTGAACACCGCAGCGCTCAGCAAAGTTAAGGTACGCATCAATCTCGGAAACGCCGTTGTTTATTTCAGCAATAGCATTTCTCATCTCGGCGTAAACGGTACTCTCGTTACCGCTGTATGCAATCTCCCCCCACGCTTCACGGGTGATCATACCGGCGTTGATCAGCAGCGCCAGCTTAGAGACCACGTCAGCAAAGTCCCTGGACAACTCACCCTCTCTCTTCTTGATAACGTCGGTGATCTTTGTGTCTGCATAGTAATAAAGGAAACCTGCCGCCACAAGGCCAAAGAGGCAGAACAGATTGTTACCAACCAAGGGCCCGAGAACGGGGGAGATCATAACACAGGTCGCAGCGTAGGTGAACTTCTCCGCCATATTTACGCGGTAGTAATATTCACCGAAGCGCTCGCCGTACACGATCTTCGCCTGAGCAATTCGCTTTTTATCCTGAAAAGAATCAAAACGATATTTTATAACCTCTAATAACTGAAAGCCAAGGGGATAAAATGCTTTCAGCGGGTCTTTTTTCGAGCTCAGAGGCTCAACCATCATTGCGTATTTCTTGCTACCCACACTTAAAAGTAAAGCCCATATCAATGCAAGCACAAAGTATATCATGATCAGAACTATTTCAACCATTTTTTACCCCTCCTTACAGCTTGATATTGGTGATCCACTGGCCCGCAAAGTATGCCAGAACAAAGATCACAAGGGCCCCGGTGGTGGAAAGAAGGCCAATTGCGCTTGACAGATCGATAAGGCCGCCGCCCATAGACTTCATAACAACGATAAAAATCACGGGCATAACGAGCATTATGTTCATCTCGTTCTTCTGTCCTGAGACCATTGTCTGAAGCTCCATCTTTATTTCAATCTTGTCACCGATGATCTCTGCGGTGTTTTTGATTACCTGGTTGATATTACCGCCCTTACGGTAACAAGTACTGAACACGTTTGCAAAGTTAGCAATATCTTCAACACCGCTGCGGTCAGCGAAATTCATCAGCAGATTTTCTATGGCAATGTTGTTATACATACCTGCGCAGATGATCTCAAGCTCTTTGACGATATCGGCCTCATGAGTAAACTGATTTGCCAGATCCTCAATTGCGCCCTGAAAAGCATCCTGTACGTTCTTGCCCGCACCAATGGATGTAGAAAGCGCATCGAGCAGTTCTCTGAACTGCAGTGATAATTTCTGACGTCTCTTAGTGATCATCTGCTTGGTGCGGATCGGGATAAACGCCACTCCGCACAAGGCTCCTACAATCAACGACACAAAAATATTTTCGTAGAAAAGATATAAAACCGCGCCGCTGGCAATCAAAGCGATCACGAACCACAACACCTTTTCCTTCGAGTTTGGAATATAAATGCTGTAATCGGTTGCGTCTCCGATCAAACCTAAAATCGGTTCTTTTTTCGGTTTCTTCGTAATAAGTCCCATTTATTCCACCTCAAATCTCATCTTTATAGCCGGCGAGGCGAAGTTTGAAGTCGTTCTGCATCTTGTTTTCCGTTCTCTTCAGGCTGCCGGACACTTTTTCGAGAGTACTGTTTTCGTCTTCCTCGAATTTGTACAGGGGGTTGAGAATGATCTTGCCGTCCTCGTAGCCAACGACCTCGCAGATCTCCATGGTCTTTCTTGATTTGTCGCGAAGTCTTGACAGATGGATGATGATATCCACCGCAGACGCGATCTGCTGACGGATCGCTTCAAGGGGAAGACCCGCCGCACCCTGAAGCACCATGGTCTCAAGACGGCTGAGCATATCCTCCGTGGAGTTGGCGTGACCGGTAGACAGAGAACCGTCGTGACCGGTGTTCATCGCCTGAAGCATGTCAAGAGCCTCTCCTCCGCGGACCTCACCGACGACGATTCTCTCAGGTCTCATACGAAGAGAAGACTTGATAAGGTCGCGGATGGTGATCTGTCCCGCACCGGATGCGTTGGCGTTTCTCGTTTCAAGGCTTACAAGGTTCTGCACTCCCGTGATCTGAAGCTCCGCAGAGTCCTCAATGGTGATAACACGCTCGTCCTTGGGGATGTAGTTTGAAAGGGCGTTAAGGAAGGTAGTCTTACCGGAACCGGTACCGCCCGCAATGAAGATGTTGTACTTTGCCTTTACGAGAAGTTCAAGCTTGTCGGCGATCTCCTGAGTGATGGAGCCGTACTTGATCAGCTTCTCGATGGTCATAGGAGTCTTTGAAAACTTTCTGATGGTGATGGTAGGTCCGCAAAGAGCGATGGGAGGGAGCACCACGTTTACACGGGAGCCGTCGGGAAGTCTGGTGTCACATATGGGGTTCGCCTGGTTTACCTCACGTCCCGCAAGACCAACGATGCGCTGAATGATGTCCTCCAGACGGCGCTGGCTCTCAAACTGCTTGTCAAGCTTGAAAAGTCTGCCGTTCTGCTCAATGAACACGTTCTCGGGGCCGTTGATCATAACCTCGGTGATGGTGTCATCGCTGATAATGGAGTCAAGCAGACCAAAGCCTCGGATAGAGGAGTAAACCTGCTGACCTATGGACACACGCTGATCGATGGGACAGTAGACGCCGCGAAGCTTTTCCGCAACGATCTCTTCGATCTTCTCCTCAAGCTCCGCATCCCCCATTTTGCTCAGAGGAAGGTTTTCGGTGACGTATCTTTTTATTTCCGCAACCAACTGTTGCTCACGATCAAAATCCATTAAAGTTCACCGCCTTACATAATGGAGTCGAACATTTCTTTGCCCGCAAGCTGGTCAAGGACCTGCTTGGTGGAAGCGTGCTCGTATCTGGGAGCTCCGCCGATGTTTCTGATCTCAAGTCCCTCAGGCATAAGTCCGGTCTTGTTGCTGAACTTGTTGTATACGAGAACGATTCTTGCGGGGATGGGGGAATCTGCGTTCTGCTCCATTGTCGCCAGAGCGTTAAAGCTTCTCGCAAGCTTATCGTTGGAGATCTCGGAGCCGTCGCCTACCCACACGATGGTGTGAGCCTTGCGGTAAAGCTCAAGCTTTTCTCTCGCGATGGAGAAATCGGTATCAACGATGATGTAGTCATAGGAGCCGGTAAGCTGAAGCTCGGAGACAAGTCTTGTCATATCGGAGGTGGTAAGCTCCATCATATCAAGGGCGATAGCGGGCTGAGAGAAGAAATACACCCCGTTTTCCGCCTGCTTCACACAGCTTTCAAGCTTCATGGAAAGATTTGTCTTCTTGCTCTTGAGAGCGAAGATAATGTCGCTCATGTCGAACTGACCGGGAGCCTCGAAGAATAGATCGGAGGAGCCGAACTGCTCAAGGTTGAGGTACAGAGCCTTCTTGCCCTTTGCCGCGAAATGCATAGCGCAGGCAGCCGCCATGGAAGACGCTCCGACGCCGCCGCTTACGGGCTGGAAGAAGATGACCTTGCTGCTGTCGTCACCGAACTTAAGTCCGGATACGTTCTCAGCATTCTCTGAATAAATACTCAAGATCTGCTTGTAGATAAGGTCTGCCTTCTGGAATTTGCAGATGGCAGTCTGACCGTTGTAGCTCTCGATGTCAACAGATTCAACAAAATATGCGAATCCGCAACGCTTCGGAAGCATCGCAGGGTCGATCTCAAAGGCATCGCTTGCAACGAGCACCTCGATCTTCGCGCTTTCCAGCGTCGCAAATGCCACTTCCATGTCAGTAAACGAGTAGATCTGGAACTTGTCTGCATACTTGGTTCCGAAAACACTAACGATACGATTCAAATAGCTTTGATCCTTCTCCAAAATCGCCAACTTAATTCTCATTTTCCGCACCTCATCATTAATAATTAAATTTTTAACATTTACATAGTTATGCACAACTAAAGAAAATCGATATTAACTCAAAATCCCTGCGTAGAACTGCTTATTCTACGCAAAGGCAAAAAGCCCTACTTTATCGATTTATTATATCATATTTCTCCATTTTTGTCAATAAAATATACAGTTTTTCAAGCGTTCAGGGAAAATAATCCCTTTATTTTTGTTTTTCGAGCTCACATAACGATGTTTTTTTCGTTACCGTATACTTTTATACAAATTGCGTAAATATGCACACAGATTTATAAATATACTGCTATTTTGTTTTGTTTCAGCACGTCGAAACTGATATAATTGTAAAATGGAGAATACAAAAATAACGTTAAAGGAGTAAATTTATGTTAATCAATGAAAGCCAAAAATATCTGAAAACCTCAGTTTCTGACTCGTTTTCTGCCGAAGCCACCATTACATTTTCTTCACTGCTTAAGAGATGGCAGGAATCAAACGAAATTCGTCTCAAAGGTAGTACAAAGTCTCGGTATGACTACCTTATAAATTCACACATCGCACCTCAACTTGGACACTTAGGGCTTTCTGAGTTGACCGCCGCAACTATCAACAATCACCTCACACAAAAACTTTTATCAGGAAAACTTAACGATTCCGGTGGCCTTTCCGCCAGTTACGTGAGGGACATCGCAACCGTTATCAGCTCTGCTCTAAGATTCGCAGCCTCCGAAGGGTACGTTGAACAGCTCCAAGGAAAAATTAAAAAACCAATTGTACACAGACATAATTTCGAGGTGTTACCGGTAGAAGACCAGCAAAAACTTGAGCGCAAGCTAACAAGCAACCTAACTCCAACCGGCGTCGGGGTAATGATATCGCTGTATACAGGGTTGCGGATAGGAGAAGTCTGTGCCCTACATTGGGATGACGTAGATTTTAGCGCACAAACAATCACGGTCCGGCATACTGTATCAAGAACTAAGACCTTTAATGGAGAATATAAAACCGAGTTGATGTTAGATCGGCCCAAAACCAGATCATCAAGAAGGGTAATTCCAATTCCGTCTCCCTTGTTTTGTGTTCTATGGGACTATCGAAATAATACAAAGTCTGGATTTGTTGTATCAACTTCAGAATCCTTTATCAGTCCACGAACCTTTGAAGCGCGATTTCATAAATTTTTAGCTGAATGCGGCGTCAAAAATACGAAATATCACATTTTACGGCATACATTTGCTACCCGGTGTATTGAAGCAGGTGTTGATATCAAGACACTCAGCGAGATAATGGGTCACTCATCTGTTTCTATCACTTTAAATACCTATGTTCATTCCTCTCTTGAGATGAAAAAGAGGCAACTCGAAAAATTAGCTTCAATATATGATTAAATTTCACAAGAGTATAAAAGCAGATACCTCACAGAATCCCTGCGTAGAATAAGCAGTTCTACGCAGGGACAAAAGTGCCAGTATTATTAATGTTATTTAACAAAAAACTGACTTGTACATAAATCACGATAAATATACTTTTCCGAAGAATAAGTTGACTTATAAACAAAAAAGAGTAGCAAATGCTACTTTTTTTCTTTTCTCCCCCTGCCCAGCTCGAACCAACGGCCCATCCAGCTTGCGGTGCCCGGAAATCTCTTCGGCTGGACGGTACCAGCCTCGACCTTCCCGACCGCGGCGCGAATCTCGCCTCGCTCCTCCTGCCACCGGCAGCGCGAGGCTCCGCTTCAGTTAACAGCCGCAGTTAGGCTATGCCTCTCCGTTATTGGAGCATGCGGCTGTCAATCGCAGGATATTGGATTGAATCCTGCAAGGATAGAAACAAAAAAGACATCCGTTTGGACGCAAACGTAACCCCTCGAACCAACCAGCCAAGGAGGTGACGAACGAAGTGAGGAGGCAACTTCGGCGCCTGAGATGGTGCCTTGCTATGGAGCTAAACAGATCATAATTCAGGAAATTGAAACACAAACCAACGACCCATCCAGCTTGCGGTGCCCGGAAATCTCTTCGTCGAATAAATTCTCCTCGACCTTCCCGACCGCTGCGCGAATCTCGCCTCGCTTTTTCGCTCCGCGCGCTCACCTCGATTCCAGTTAACAGCCGCAGATAGGCTAAGCCTCTCCGTTACCCTGAGCATAAGGTTGTTGACCAAAGGTTATCGGCTTGAATCCTGCAAGGATAGAAACAAAAAAGACATCCGATTGGATCGCAGCACCACACCCTCGAACCAACTCAGCCAAGGAGGAGCCGCAGGCGGAAACTTCGGCGTTTGAGATGGTTCCACAAACGTAAGTCTTAGTCAAAACGAAATTTAGAAAAGCAAAATATCAACCAACGACCCATTCAGCTTGCGGTGCCCGGAAATCTCGTCGGCTGGACGGTACCAGCCTCGACCTTCCCGACCGCTGCGCGAATCTCCCCTCGCTTCATCGCTCCGCGCGCTCACCTCGATTCCAGTTAACAGCCGCAGATAGACTATGCCTCTCCGTTATTGGAGCATGCGGCTGTTGACCAAAGGGAATCGGATTGAATCCTGCAAGGATAGAAACAAAAAAAGACATCCATTTGGATGTCTTTTTTGTTTCTCCCCCTGTTGGCGTCACCGAAAACTCGTAACTTCAGCTCGCGTGGTAGCGTTTGTGCGAACATCGGACATCACCCACGGGGAAAACACGTTGTGTTTTACCGCCCCTACGGGATGTGACTACCGGCTTTCGAGCCCATTCA
>JAZULS010000029.1:0-6645 GCA_045603205.1 Eubacteriales bacterium
GGGAAAAGTTTTAGTTTTGCTTTCTAGGTAAACTTGAGTCGTGGTCCGACGTTTCTTTCGTCAAGAAAGTAGGTAAAGAAACTTTGAACAATTATAAATTTACAAAGTTCTGTTTAAAAGTTTTGATCGACCTTTTTCAAAAGGTCGCGGGTTTTTAGGGCAGCGCCCTGAATCGCATTCCGCAGAGTGCGAAATCCCCTTATTGCGCGAGACAGGAAAGGGGTACGCCCTGCAGAGAAAAAGTATGAGTAACAAACCCATATAAAAAAGACCCCTTCACTAAGAAGAGATCTTGTTTCTAAATATTCAACTTAAAAAAGCGATACGATCCACTCACCGAGGAGTCTGACGCCGGTGCTGCCGAGAGTCATAAGAATTCCCGCCGCCAATACACCGAGGCAGATCATCGGAACGGAATCCTTAACTCGCATACCAAGCACTGCCGCGATAAGAGAGCCTGTCCAAGCACCCGTTCCCGGCAGAGGGATCGCAACAAAAAGGAAAAGGCCCAGCATTTCATACTTTTTGATAGTTTCAGCCTTGTCGTGAGCCTTGGTTTCAAGCTTGTCTACCGTCTTTTTCATCCACTTAGCAGGTTTTAGAAGAACTTTCAGGCTCTTATAAAACATTCCCGTGAAGAAGGGCTTCTTTGTGCCCGCGGGGAATCTGTCGTCAAGGACTGCAAGCTTTTCCTCGATCCATACTGAGGAATTTTTCATCCACTCGAACACAGGTCTGACGAAAAGGATCAAAAAAGGCACGGGGAGAATGTTGCCGAGTACACATACTATGTATGAAATCAATGGATTCAGTCCTTCAGCACCGATAGCTACGAGAAGAGTTCCTCGAAGCTCAACGATGGGGATCATGGACATGAAGAAATACTTTATATAATCAGCAAGATGTTCCATGTCTTCTCCTAAAACTTATTTTTTCTTGTTTTTGAACTCGCTGAGGGACTTTTTGCTTCCGTCGGGATACTTTACAGAGGTATTATCAAGAATCCCCTTCATACCTGCGCGGAATTCCGCCAGATATGCTTCTCTCAGCACACGTCTTTCTTCTGTTTCTTCGGGGGTGAGACCCACAGTCTTTGCCTTAGCGGCAAGTTCGTTTATTCTTTTAAGGCTTGAGTTTTCCATTTACACCTGTCCGTTCTTTCTTGCTCTCATAAAATCTTCCAAAATCAGCTGTGCAGACAGCTCATCCACGTGTTTTTTGTGCCGTCTCGAGTCAAGACCCGAGGTGGAAAGGTATCTGTGGGCACTGACGGTGGTGAGACGTTCATCGTACAGCTTTACGCTGATTCCGCTTGCGGTTTCAAGCTCAGTGGCGAAATCGCGGCACTTCTGGCTTCTGGGACCCTCACTGCCGTTCATATTAACGGGGTTTCCCACGATAATGAGCTCTGCTTTAAGCTCCATCGCCTTCTTAGCCACAGCATCGAGAGTTTTCTTAAATCCACCCTCAACACAGCCGGCACCGGACGCCATCATTTCATATTTGTCACATACGGCAAGTCCCGTGCGGACATCACCGAAGTCAACTCCCATTATAATCATCCAAAACTCTCCTGAAAGATAAACTGTTACTTAAAGATCCACATCAACAGCTGTTGCCATAGCGTTTTCTCTCGCCTCTGTGATGGGGCGTACCTTTTCCTCTGTGACCTTCTTCTTGTCGCGGAAGGCAAGAACGTCGGCAAGGGTAGGAATGGACGTTGAAGCGCCCTCGCGGGTCACGGAGATAGCCGCCGCCATATTAGCCATACGGATGGCGGAGTGAATATTTCCGTTCTGGACATAGGAATAGGTCATCACCGCGGTGAACACGTCTCCTGCAGCCGTTGTATCCACGGGAATAACGCTTTCCGCAGGATATACGAAATATTCTTTGCCGTCGAACATGAACGCGCCGCGGGATCCCATCTTGATGACGATATACTTTGCGTTCACCGTGTTACGAAGTCTGATAGCGGCTCTGAGACAGGATTCCTCGTCAGTAGGCTCGATTCCCGTGAAAATGCGGCACTCGGTCTCGTTGGGAGAGAAGATCTCCACAGCTCCAAGCTTGTCAAGGGGGTAGTCGCATCTTGCGGGACCTGCGTCGATGAAAACGGGGATGTTACGCTCAGCCGCCAGCCTGCAGGACTCGAGAACAGCCTCGTCGCATACCTCAAGCTGTAGGTAAAGGGCGTCGGGGTAGCAAGTGAAGGGGTCCTCCAACTCCTCGGCACGAATGGTAGCGTTGGCGCCGGGGAAAACGGTAATACGGTTCTTGCCGCCCTTCTCGACGATGATGGAGGCAAGTCCCGTAGGATTTACGGGGTCTTCTAAAATGAAGCGTGTGTCGATGCCTTCCTTACGATAAAGATTCTTCAGCACCTCACCGTTGGCGTCAGGACCAACTTTGCATACGAAAACGCAGTCCGCGCCGAATCTGGCGAAGGCAAGAGCGCTGTTGGCGCCTTTTCCGCCGGGGACGTAGGCGTATGTTCCTTCGGTTTCCACGATGGTCTCGCCTGCAAAGGGAAGTCTGTCGACGTTTTGGACGAAGTCCATATTCGCACTGCTGACAACAAGAATCTTTTTTCTCATAAAGCACCTCTGTAAATACTCAAAACTGGATCGGCGTGACATATCACGAAAGGGAATCCGTCACTTGATATTATACACCATTATAAATAATTGTACCATATTATCCTGAGAAAAGCAATAGCCAAATCGAGGAGGAAAGCCGACAAAAAAGCCACCGTGGTAGGTGGCTTATCTGTATATAAAAAGAAGTTTGCGTCAGAAGTTATCGCTTTCGAACTCGTCTTTGCCAACACCGCACACGGGGCACTCGAAGTCATCGGGAAGGTCCTCCCAGAGGGTGTCGGGTTCAATGCCGATCTCAGCATCGCCTAAGTCTTCGTCGTAAGTGTAGCCGCAAATTATGCAAACGTACTTCATATCAGATCAAAATCCTCCATTTTGGATAGTCTTAAAATTGTCTGCAGATTTCCTGCGCGAGATATTATATCATATTACGTGACTCTATGCAATATATGCAAACGGAAAAAATATGAGAATTATAATTGACATTTTTGTAGGATTTGTTAAGTTTGCTTTGCTGATGGGCAGTATCTTGAAATGTGCAGTTTTGCGGCGGAAGTCAACAAAAAACTCCTAAAAATCAAAAAAATATTAGTTAATATGCCGACTTGACAAATGAGATGTTTTGTAGTAAAATAATTAAGCGCTCAAGAGAGAGCGTACACGAGTTGGTGTTACTGACGCAGAGGGTCCACCTGTTCCCATTCCGAACACAGAAGTTAAGCTCTGTCGTGCCGACAATACTTGCATGGCGACGTGCCGGGAAGATAGGTAGATGCCAACACAATAAAGGGTGTCCGCAATCGCGGGCGCTTTTTTTGTTTTATTTTGGGACAGGTATCAGTTGCCTGTCCCATTTTTTTGTGGCATGTTTCACCCCATCCCGGTGGATTTATGTGTCATCGCTTCATTATTCATCAAGACTTAAAATTTCCTTAGATATTTTCCGCCTGAAGCTTTATGCTTTCGCCCACAAACAAAGGTGCTCTACCCGAACTGACAGAATGTCCTTTGAAATGATACCGTAAATCCGACCTTTTGTGCCGTATCGCGCTGTTATAATACTTGTGCAAATGTCGGAAAGGAAAAATAAGGAAAAATAAGGATGAAAACAAAAACAAGGACACAAGTAAAACTTAAATTTAACAAAAACACAGTAAAACTGTGCATTTATGCTTTGGCAGGGGCACTTTTCTCCCTCGGCGAGATCATATCTTTTGCTGCTCCCTTCGCTATCGCCCTCGCCGCGGCGGTGGGAAGCTTCGGTACAGCCTTAGCCACCGTAATAGGAGCCGCAGTAACATCGTTTTTCGCAGGACGAGGGGAATATCAAGGCCTTGCGGTAGCCCTTGTCTTTTTGGCGAGAATGATACTTGGCAGATGGCTTGCAGCCTCCCCCGAAAAAGTGTCGGTCAGAGAGAAAAGGGAGCATAACATCCCACTGTGGAAACGAAGTCTGCAACACGTGAGAAGATATCTCACGGAAGCGGCAGAGCTTTCTTTCACTGAATCAATATTTATCAGAATGGCGCTTGGTTCCGTAGCGTCCGTTGTGTGCGGCTCGGCGGTTTGTTCCATTTACGGCTACGCCAATGAAGCGCTGATCGGTACCGTTGTGATGGCGGTGAGCTGTCCTGTTTTGGTGTGGCTTTATTCATCGGCTATAAGCGTGTGGGATGGTCCGTCCGAAGAAGCAAGGGAAGTGTCCCTTGCTGCGGAAGGCGGAAAACTTGCACTGGCGGTGACGGTGGTGCTTTCTCTGGGGAGCTTTGGCGGATTTTTTGACCTTTCGATTCCCGCCGCATTTTTTATCACCCTGGCAGTAACAAAATTCCGCGGCGCATTGGTAGGAACGCTCTACGGTATAGTCTGCGGTGTGGTTTTGACGCCGATTCTTGCACCTATGTTTGCCCTTGCCGCCCTTGCTTCAGCCCTTTTGTGGAAACTTTCCCCTGCGGTGGCGGTAACGGGGGCGTGCGGTGCGGCGGCGTTGTGGTCGCTATACGTCTTGGGTATCTCCGCCATGAGCGACGTTGTACCGAAACTCGTCATAACCTCTGCGGCTATGGCGCCCCTGCTTTCCTCTTCGCTGTTACCCGAACCTAAGAGAGGCGAAGGGGAGATGCCTCATAAAAGCCGAGAAAACCTTGCTTCCATGATGCTCCGTCGTGAGAACTCTCGAAAAATGCACACCTTGGCAGAGAGCATGAAAGACTTGTCGGGGGTACTGTACAGGCTTTCGGATAAGCTGACAAGCCCCGAAACCGAGGAAATATGCACACTGTGTGAGGGCTCCTTCGAGGAATACTGTAAAAACTGCGGAATGAGAAGCGCATGCTTCGGCAGGGAGGAGTCGGCAATGGAAGAGCTGCAAGCGAGAATGACCCTTACCCTGAAGAAAGAGGGCAGAGTCGGCGCGGGACTTATTCCCTCGTGGCTTGTGAAACGGTGCTACAGCATAGGACAGATAATCGACAGCGTCAACGCGGGATACGCCCGAATGGTGTCGGAATCTAAGATATACGACAGAACCGGGGTGGTTGCGGCGGATTACGAAGTCATGTCAGAGATGTTAGAGGAATCTGCTGAGTGCGACTGCAGTGAATACGACATTGATCTGGAGCTTACAAGAAAAGCCGCGGCGGCACTTAGAGGCAGATTTAACGCCGACACCGTGGCAGTCTTCGGGAAAAGGATAAAAAAAGCGGTGGTGAGAGGAGTGAATGTTGGAGGCCCCACGCCGCCGCAGAACGAGATTCGGGAGATATTCTCAAGAGCCTGCGGATTTGAGTTTGGCGACCCCGAATTCGAGCTCGACGGCTCTCAAGTGATAATGAAGCTCCAGAGTACCCCTGCGTTTTCCGTAAAATGCGGCAGAGCCTCCCTTGCCAAGTCAGATGCAGAGGGAAAAAGCAAACGCGGTGACGAGAATTCGGTGACAAAAATATTTTCTTCAGGTGCGGACCGACGGGGGACCGGCAAGACAGCTTCTGAGGACTGCGGAGACGTGATCTCTGCCTTTCTGACGGAGGACGGTAGATTCTTCATGCTCATCTCCGACGGAATGGGAAGCGGACGTGACGCGGCTGTGACCTCGGGAATCTGCGCGGTGTTCATCGAAAAGCTTCTCAAAGCGGGTGCAGGCATGGATACCTCTCTCAAGATGCTCAACTCCATGATGCGGGTTCGCTCGGGGGAAGTTTCCGCAACGGTAGATCTGATGGAGCTTGATCTGATGAACGGCAAGACCCGATTCGTCAAAAGCGGCGCGGCTCCCTCCTTCGTCCTTCGTGGCGGCAGACTGTTCAGGCTTCAGTCAAAGACGGTACCCATAGGAATTGTCCGCGCGCTGGACGCTGAGATGATAAAGTTCGAGATAGAGAGGGGAGACATTATTGTAATGCTGTCTGACGGCGTTGTGAAGAGCTTTGAGGACTGCCCGTGGCTTTACGATATGCTGTGCGATGAGAAAGAATGGTGCGACGAACCGGAGCGAATGGCTCGGAAGATCGTAAGTCGCGCGGTGGAAAACGGGGCAAACGACGACATTACCGCCGGAGTGGTGATGGTGTCATAACTAAAAGAATATTAGGCGGCAAGGTTGGGAATTTTTCTCGCATTGCCGCCAAATTTCATAAGAGAATGGGTAAAAATAACATCGTGCGAATGATTTTATGTTAAATCGTCTCTGATTAGTCCTAAATCGTCTCCAAATAGCCCAATTTCATTGAAAAAAGCCAAAATATGTGATGTAATTAGGGTAATAAATAATATTTTGCAAGAGAGTGGGTCTGAGGCTCTTTTGTGAATATGAACGAAAGGAAAAACAATTATGAAAACATGGACAAGACTAATTTCGGCTGTGATCTGTCTTGTGATGCTGCTTTCCTGCGTCACTATCGGATATGCTGCCGAGGAGTCTCCCTACGTGGACGTCAAGACTACCGCATGGAGCTACAACTCTATTTTGTTTGCTACCGAGAAGGGTCTGATGTCCGGTATCGGAGGCGGTAAGTTTGACCCCAAGGGCACACTTACAAGAGGCATG
>JAZULS010000030.1:0-4511 GCA_045603205.1 Eubacteriales bacterium
GTTCCCTTCATGATTCCCTTTTCATAGACGGTCTGAACGGACGCGCTTGCCCAACCGGGTACGTCTGTAAAGGGATAGGTCGCAGCCTCTGCCGCTCCGGTGAAGATCGACGCACATATTCCAACGAGCATCGATAACACGAGAACTGTGCTAAGTATTTTTCTTTTCATAGTTGCCTCCAAGTATTATTCTTTTCATAATTGCCTCAACATAAAAGTTCAACTGACAAAGTGATCTTCAATATATTTTCGCACAACGGATAAAATCGGCAAAAATTTTGGTTCCCCTCGCCGTTTCACTCTTCCTTTTGGTCAAAAAGCGAACATCCGGCACGTCTGAAACGCTCGATCATATCTCGCATCTCACTTTCGGGAACGTCCCATTTTTCCGCGAGGCAAGCGGGACAAAGAAAGCTTTCGGCACGGCGGCTGACAACTTTCAGATGTAGTCCGATTTCATCCCGCGTGAGGACTTTCCCGCATTTTGTACAGCGGTGCATCAGAGCTTAACCACCTTAGCAAGGAACACTCTGGCGCCGTGGGACTGTACACGGGGTGCAAAATATTCCTTGAAAACTCCGACCTTCTCGCCGTTAAACGCATCGGTGATCTCAAGTCCCATACCGGATTCATTTGAGAGACCGAAATCGGAGAAGCAGGTGTGGGTATCAGCCCATCCGTTTGAATAGTTAAAATATGCCAGGGCATACTCATTATCGCTCAGATGCTTGAAGTACACGTTCTTGTCAAAATTCTGATAGCCAAGATGAGCCATTTTATAGGGCGGACGACACTCGATATCCTGATTGATGCGCAGGAGATGCTTGTTGGTGATAAGTTCCACTATTTCCTCTGAAATATTTCTGACGTCACAGCCAAGCATCAAAGGTGTGCCGAACATACACCACATAGAGAACTGTGTGCGATACTCTTCGTAGCTATACGACGAGGTGCTGACAAGGCCCTTACCGTTCATACCAACGGTCAGCATATCCAGATCGTTAAAGCAGCCCGGTGCGCTGTAGCAGAATTTATGCTCCTGCTGGAAAAGTATTTCTTTAACAGACTCGAAAGAATCGCTTATATCGCCCGTACTGCGGTACATGGATCCGCCAACCTCACGTGCCCAGTCCTTGGAGATATCACCCGTGCAAAGTGAAAACATGATCTCCCTACCCGTTGCCTTCAGAGCCATACCCATTCTGCGGTATAGCAAGTGGATGTCGATGTTAGGCGGAATGAAGCAACCGTCATACTTGAGAAAATCAACGCCGAAATCCGCGAAGGTCTGAGCATCAAGATACTCGTGATCCATACTTGCAGGGAGATTAGCACAGGTTCTGAGACCCGCGCAGGAATAAATTCCGAACTTCAGCCCGAGAGAATGAACGTAATCGGCCACGTACTTCATACCGTGGGGGAATTTTACAGGATCGGGAACTATTCTGCCCGTTACGGGATCTCTGTCGTTTGCGGACCAGCCGTCGTCGACAACAACGTATTTGTATCCTGCCTTGTCAAGGCCCAGACGGACAATAGCGTCCGCAGTTTCCATAACGATCTGCTCGTTAATGTCTGTTCCGAATGTGTTCCATGAGTTCCATCCCATGGGGGGAGTATAAGTCATCATAATCAATACCTACGCTTTCTTTAAGCTATTTGAATAAATTCACGAAGCAAAAAAACGTCTCACAAAGCACTTTTGTTCCTTTACACAACGATTTTATATACTGTACACAGTATAACACAGTTTACCGCAGAAAACAATAGCAAGTTTGTCAAAAGAAAGCGATAGTATTTAACAAAAATGCCCCCTCGCTTGAGGGAGCAAAATTATTTTATTTCATAGGGCACCGAGTCTATCATCAAGCACCCGTCGTCACGCCAACTGACACTCATATTTGCAAACTCGCCGCACCTTCCGAGATACACTCTCTGAGGTATTTTCGAGATTTTGAAAAGGAGCAGATTCAGTTCTCCTTTTCTGTATACTTTGACTACTGTAGCGCCACCCAGTCCCCCTTGGTCGTTATCGATCACCTCGGCATAGTATTTACCGCTCGGAGACTCAACGGACCGCACTACCGTATCTTTAGAGAAGTTACCGAAAAGCAAAGCGAGCAAACTGAAGAAACCCACCGTCAAGAAAAGCAGCACAGATAACACCAAAACCAAGATTTTGACGCTAAAGTCTTTTGTATGGGCTATGGCTAAGACAATACAGCTAACGAGGGAGACTCCAAGCCCCACGACAGTTATGATGCGAGGATAGTACGCAACACAAAACGCCGTGTTGATAATGGATAATGGGAGAAGAGAATACAGCATACCGCGGACAGATATTATTTCGGGGGTGAACCTTGTTACAAGATCCAGCACCACAGTGACCACCGACACCACGGCGATGATCACGACAAAGGCGTAGATATTTACTATTTTAAAATCATACCCAAGGCAAAAGGCCAACACAGTCCCTACAGGAGTAATGATCGTCAGACAAAACAGAAGTGTTATAAGAAAAGACATCGCTTTTTTCATAAGCCGTGCCTCATACTTTGCCTAACATTTTTGCGAACTTATTCGACAGAATACCCGACAGGACGCAAAATACCGCTGTCAACAAAATACCGACCCCGATGAAGTGCATAAATCCGTTGAAGACCTCCAAAGGCTTGTAAAGGTCTGCCCCCGAGAGCATCTCAAACAGTCCGATTCCGTAATGTCTCCACCCCCAGCCGTAAGCGCATAACGTGATGACAAGTGTGGCAATCCAAGAACAGTTAAAAAACCTCTTTCTGCTGTTATAAAATCTTACGAAATACCAATTTGCAAGGGAAAGCATAAATCCCGTAGCGGGGATAACGAGATTCAGTGCCCAGAATCCGTTCTCAAGTCCCGACGGTGTTCTCGCCTCAAGAGCTACGCCCACGGTGATCAGCCCGAAGGAGACAAACAGCAAGATCGACTGCATAAAGGAAGCCGTCCACTGGCAAATTCTTTCTACCTTGTAGGATGTCGTGGTAGTTATAGTCACTTCAGCGGTGTCAGATTTCATGTCGTCAAGAAGCTTCAGGCAGGATTCACAGCCTTTGATATGTTCTCTCACCATTTTTTCACTTTCCTCACTGCAGCATCCGTCCACATACAGGGGAATAAGATCTCTTATAACGTTACAATCCATAAGTTCACCTCATTTTCTCTAATAGTTTTTGCTTTGCACGGTAAAACGTGACCCTCGCCCAGCTTTCGCTTTTTTTGAAGAGGGCGCTGATGTCTTTAAGGGAAAATCCTCCGAACACGGAAAGCATGAACACTTCCCTATATGGTTCTTCCAACTCATGAAGGCAAAGGAGTGCCTTGCGTGAAAGCTCCTTTGTCACAAAGGCTTCTTCTATGCTTTCGCCGTCGCTGACGTTTTCAAGCTCGTCAAGAGAAGTCTTTTTCTTCTGCTCGTTGTACCACGCGTAATATGTATTTTTCGCAATCTGACACAGCCAAGACGGTGCTTTTGCTTTGTCACGAAGGGCGGCAAAGTTCATATATGCTCTAAAGAAAGTCTCCTGTGTCAACTCTTCCGAAAGAGAGGGATCGCCCGTCATTTTCATAAGATATTTGAAAATGAAATCTCTGTTTTCACCGAAAAGCTTTTCAAATTCAGTCACGTTTTCACCGCCCTTTCGTCTATTAGATAAGGTAAACGCCGTTTCGTTACAATTTTTTTGTATTTTCAGTTATTTTTTCAAGATACCTGTCAAGCTGTCTTTGATTTTTGATAACTACGGCTTTTTCGCTGTATTTTGCGGCAATGTATTTATAGCGGTCACGGGCACGCTTGGTACGCCCTTCCCAAAGTATCCATTTTGCAAACTCAAAATCGAATTTTTCACGGCAGCCCTCAGCCATATCGGGACGAGTCTTGTTTCTATACTTTAGATATCGGCAAAAAGCCCGCTTCAGGCAGGAAAAACGGCTAAATAAAAGAAGAATAATCTCGTCTGCCTCTTCCATACGACGGTCATAGAAAAGTTTCGAATAGTTTCCGTCCATGACCCAAGACGTGTGGGTATCAAGAAATTCTTCGGTCAAGCGTACCTTCTCTTCCCTAGGACGCACGACCCAACCCGGCAGAAAATGTATGGAATCAAAATGAAACACGTCGATACCGTAAAGCTCTGCCAGCTCCCTCGCCAGCGTGGATTTTCCCGAGCCGCTGTACCCTAGTATTGCGATCTTCATATCATCATTACCTTTCTTAATAATTGTAGCATAAAACGCTGCCTATTTCAATGACAGCATAACGATGCTATGTTTGCCATATTATCAGCGGTAGCGACATCATTCACGAAGTGAACATCATTAGGCGAAACCGTCATCATTTGTCGCCGGCAAACATAACCCCAAAAGACCGCATTTATCTTGCAGACAAATGCGGTCTTTTTCGTGCCACCCCCGGCGGGAATCGAACCCACGACTAATCCTTAGGAGGGACTTGTAATATCCACTTTACTACGG